>JAEYAR010000047.1 GCA_023404715.1 Bacillota bacterium
GGGCGCGCAAAGCTACGCCCTGCCCGGCCGCCCCGGCCTCAACCCCCTGCGGCACCGCACCGTGCATACCGTAAGCCCCGCCCAGCTGCGCGCGCTGCGCGAGATCGCCGCCGGCACGTCGATCAACGCCTACGACGAAGCCATGGTGCGCCAGGGCTTCCGCCAGCCGCCGCCGGACGGCCTGTACGCCTTCGGCGGCCTGCTGTTTGAGGAGGGGGCGGCCGAAGGGAAACATACGCTGCCCCACGCGCTCGACGTAGCGCGTACCACAGGCGCTATTCGCGACGCGCTCACAGATGCGGATTACGCGCTCGTCATGGTGCATTCGCACGAGGTTCGCGGCGCATCCGACGAGGAATCGGACGACTTCGTCGAATCCTTCGCCCGCAGCTGCATCGACGCCGGCGCATGCGCCGTGGTCGGCGGGGGCACGCATCAGCTCAAGGGCGTCGAGCTGTACAAGGGACGCCCCATCTTTTACTCCCTGGGCAATTTCATCTTTCAAAATCAATCCGTCCGCCTGCTGCCGCCGGACTTCATGGAGCAATACGGCCTGCCCGCGGACGCCAGCGCCGCACAGGGGCTGGCTGCCCGCGCCGCCTGCTCCAGCGGCAGCCTGCAAAAGAACGTCTGGGCCTATCGTACGGCGATCCCCCGTTTCACGTTTGAGGAGGGACGCCTGATAACGCTGCAGCTCCTGCCCGTCTCGCTCGGGGAGGACGCCCCGCGCCCCTATCGCGCATGGCCGCGCCCCGCCGACGCCAAAGAGGCGGAGGCCACCCTGCGCTATCTGCAGCGGGTAAGCGAGCGCTACGGCACGCAGCTCGTCATGAACGACGGCCTCATCGAGGCCGTCATAGGCTGAGCGTATCCCCCGACGCCGCGCGCGTCTGCGTCTGTACGGCGCCGTTCAATTCGCTTTGACGTTTTGCCCAGCGCCTGAACGTCTCGTGCGACACGCCCAGCGCCCGCGCCGCGACGCGGATGGAGGCGCTCCCCGCGCAAAAGCGCGTATACCACTCCGCGAACGCCGTAGGGATCGGCAGCGGCGGGCGGCCAAAGCGCACGCCGCGCAGCTTTGCCGCCGCGATCCCCTCCGCCTGGCGCTGGCGGATGTTCGCGCGCTCGTTCTCCGCCACGAAGCTCAAAAGCTGCAATACGACGTCCGCGATAAACGTGCCCAGCAGGTCCTTGCCGCGCCGCGTATCGAGCAGCGGCATGTCGAGCACCACGATGTCCACCCCTTTGTCTTTGGTCAAAATTCGCCATTGATCGATGATCTCATGGTAGTTCCTGCCCAGGCGGTCGATGCTCTTGATGACGAGCAGGTCCCCCTTGCGCAGCTTGCGAAGCAGCCGCTTATACGCGGGGCGGTTGAAGTCCTTGCCGCTTTGCTTGTCGAGCCATATGTTTTGCTGGGGCACGGGGAAGTCCGCCATCGCGATCAGCTGCCGGTCCTCGTTCTGCTCCCGTGTCGACACGCGAATGTAGCCATATACTTTTTGATCCATCCTAAAATTACCTCCCCATATAAAAAACAGGGCCAGGCGTGTTGCCTGTCCCCATTTTTTGTTTGTATCTATTGTTGATCACTTTTTTCCTCTCGTATCAAGTACGTCCCCAGTACATATCCGTCCGTCGTATCCGTCTTTACTTCAACCCATCCCTCTGATCCGTCAACCTGGCGCAGGACGATCAGCCGTTGGCCTTTGAGCATCCGCATGCGCACGTCGGCGTCCATGCTGGGTTCCATGCGCAGGTTAAGGGTGGAATTATCTTCAATATTCCCGACCGTCGCATACCACGCGCCGTCCGGCAGCGCCTGCGTCACCGGCATCATCGTCGGCCGCGGCGTCGGCGTCGGCGCCGGCGTGGTGAGGGAAATCATTTCCGCATCGATCGTAGGCAGGGGGCTTCGCGCCGCCTCGCGCACCGCCAGCTCCATGCCCGGGTAGTAAAACGAGAGGATCTCTTCATAGGTCTTGTCGTACTGCTTGGCCATCCATTCCGCGCCCCGCTGGCTCATGCCTACGCCGTGTCCATAACGGCGCGATTCGAGGGTAAAGGCCGACTGCGTCTCGCGGACGGTCCAAAGCTCGTTCGCATCGGTGTTGATCGAAAGGCCCATCGCCTTTTCTACATCGGGGAAGATCGCCAGATCCACCTGCACGTCCTCCTCAAGGGCCGTCCAGTCGCTCAGCGCGGGCGCGGCGGCGGAGCCCGGCGTATCGGCCGGCAGCAGCGTCGGCGCGGCGGTCGCGAACAGGTCGTCTTCCTCGCTTTGCGGCCCGGCGGCGGCCCGGCGGCCGGATACCTTGAGGGTCAGACCAAGGCGCGTCATCAGACGCGAGGGCTCTTCAAACATCGGCGTATGCACCTTTGCGGCGACCACCTCGTCGATGCGCACGTTTTGCGGCGCCGTGTCGTAGCCCTTCGCCTCCAGCTGCTCGCTGAGTTCGTGCACGATCAGCTGATGCAGCGCCTCGCCCACGCCCTGCTCCCCGGGCTTTTTGGCGATCGCATGCGTGCGCACGATGCTCTGCGGGTTCTCCAAGTCAAACGCATCCTCGACCATGGCGATGTAGCCGTAATCGCCCTGGCCGGACCAGACATGCTCCACCAGCTCCGTTTGTCCGCCGTTGCTCGCCGAATAGTAACATTCCGCCAGCTTGCCTTTGTAGTAGCCGCATACGCCCCGCGTCTGTTCCACCGCCGCGATCGCGTTTTTGTATGCGCTGTTTTTGCCTTTAAACACCTGGTCGTTTGTCGTGTCGACCACGTCGTAATCGCGGTCCGCACCCAGCTTGCGCAGCACATAGGTACGGGCGGTAACCGCCTGGGCCTTGAGCGCCTCCAGCGGGAAGCTGTCGCTCATCTCGTAGGGCACGACGCCAAGCAGGTAATCCTCCACGTCGATGGTGAGCACCGGGCGGATCACGCCCTGCGAGGCGGTCAGCAGCAGGTCGCCCTCGTACAGGTTAGCTCCCCCGTTCAGCCGAAGGCCGTTTTCCTCGCCCTCGCCCGCCGCATGACGCGTGAAGGCGATCTGCCCGCCGACGTTGACCGTCATGCCCTGATAATGCAAAATAAGCTGTCCATTGCGCAACATGACCGTGACGCTGCTTCCGCGCTCAAACGTCAGCATGTCGCCCTCTCCTGCCGCGTAGACGCCGTCTGTGTTGATGTCGATCCTGTCCGTGATCTTCAGGCGGCTGAGCAGCACGCGAACTTCGCTTTGCGGCTGCGCAGCCCTCGCCGGCGCCGCGCCGCCGGTCGTCAGCAGAAATGTCAGCGCGCATTGCACTGCGACGAACGCGCAGAGCACTGCGCGCAGGAATCGGGACTTATGCTTTTTCAAACCGTTGTCTCTCCTTTTCGCCTTACGCATGCGCAAGGGTTTCACTCCTACTGACGAATGAAAGCCGCATTTTGTTGAATCTTTTTTCTGTCAGCTTTCCTTTTTGGCGCAGGAGATGAGGTATTGAAAGAGCGCCCGCTGCGCCGCGTCCTGTGAAAAAAGCTGCTCCGGATGCCACTGCACGCCGACAACGTCCGTTCTGCCTTCGATGGAGATCGCCTCGATCACACCATCCTCGCCCTCGGCCTCCGTCTGCACGCCGGGCGCGAGCCTTGAAACCGCCTGATGATGGGACGAGTTGACGAGAAGCGTCCGCTCCCCCGTCAGGCGCATCAGCAGGCCGCCGGGCCTAAGATGGACGGCGTGACAGGCCTGCGTCATCGGCGTCTGCTGGCGGTGATTTGCCTGCGCAATGCCCAGTTGCGCCTCTATGTCCTGATAAATCGCGCCGCCCAGGGCGATGTTGAGCACCTGCGCGCCGCGGCAGATGGCGAGCACAGGACGGCGCCAGCGCAGCACGGCGCGCATAAGCGGCAGCTCAAAGGCGTCCCTGCCAGCCGAGATCTCCCCGCAGGCGGGGTGAAGGGGTTCCCCGAAACGCGCGGGGTCGACATCCCCGCCGCCGGAGAACAGGAAGCCGTCAAAGCGCCCTGCGAGCGCCTCGACGTCCTCCTGCGCCATGTCCATCCCCAGCAGCACGCCGGCGCCGCCCGCCGCATAGATCGCATCCATATAATGCCCGTCTATCCTGTAAGCGCCCGTCTTCGCGTCGTAATCCGGCGTCACGGCGATGATCGGTCTATTCATGACGTTTTCCCGCCTTTATGGCCGCATGGCCTTTTCTTCTAACGCGTGCACCAGGTTGACCACAAACGCGTGTGTCGGCGCGGGCACGCCTGCCTGCTCCGCCGCCCGCACCACCGCGCCGGAGATCGTATCCACCTCGGTCCGCCGGCCATTTTGAAGATCCGCATAGAGGGATGTATAGCCGGCCGGCGCGCTCGAGACCACCGCCCGCACGTGCGAAAGGACGTCCTCGTAGGCGAATGCCAGCCCCTTGGCGCAGGCGACGCAAACCGCCTCGCGCACAAGCTGCCGCACCATCGCCCATCCATGCGCGCTCTCCAGCAAAAAGCCCTGATTGACCTGCAGAATGCCGCTGACCACGCTCGAGGAGGCGTTGATGAACAGCTTATCCCAGATCAGCCGATGGATGTCCTGGTGTACGACGGTTTCAAATCCGCTGTCTTCAAACGCCTGGGCGACGCGGCGCAGCGCCGCGCTGTCCGCGAACGCGAGGCCCAGGTTCGTCTTTCCGCCGCCTCCGTGGCGGATGACCCCGGGCGATAGCACGGAGCAATTGTGCTCCGTCGTCCCGATGGCGATGTGCTCTCGCCGCGCATAGGGCGCAAGGACGTCCTCGTGCCCCGCGCCATTTTGCAGCGTCAGCAGGAAGGTATCCGGCCCGATGAGCGCCCTGTTCTTATCGAGCGCGTCGCGGCTGTACATCGCCTTGGTGAAGAGGATCACCAGGTCCATCTCGCGCAGGTCCGACGTATCTGCCGTACAGCGCGGGCGATACGTCGCCGCCGCGCCGTCCGGCTCGTGCAGCGTCACGCCCTGCGCATCGATGAGCGCCGCCTTCTCTACGCTGCGGTCTACGAGGATCACCTCGTTGAGCCGCGAAAGATAGGCCGCGTAGAGCGAGCCCATCGCGCCCGCCCCGAGCACGGCGATTTTCATGGCTGCGCCTCCCTGGAGACGAACTTTTCCTCGTAGCGCTCGATGGCCTGTACGATGGCCTTCACCGCATGGTCTCGATCCGTCGCCTTGCGCACGACCGTACTC
>JAEYAR010000095.1 GCA_023404715.1 Bacillota bacterium
GCCGTGCACAGGCACAGCGCAAGGAGGATAACGGGGATCTTCAATGCGTTTACTCCTTTATGAAAGGTCAAATAAGCGGGCGCGGCGTTGCCGTGCCTGCGCGCAAAGGATGTTTATAAAAAGAAACGAAAGCGAGGCCCTTTTTCATGCAGGAAGGATTCGTCAGCGTGACGGAGGCTGCGCCCGACGCGGTGCTGGATATCCGCTACGCAGGCACGTATAACTTTGTAGGCGAGAGGATCGACGGCTACGGCGAGCACCGCGCCCTGCTGACCACACAGGCGGCGCAGGCGCTGCGCGGGGCGGCAGACGCCCTGCGCGAGGACGGCTACCGCCTGGTGATTTACGACGCGTACAGGCCCCAGCGCGCGGTCGACCACTTTATCCGCTGGGCCCAATCGCCGGACGAGCGGATGCGCGCGGCCTTTTACCCGGACATCGACAAGGCGGACTTGTTCGCGCGCGGGTATATCATAGGCCGTTCAGGCCATTCGCGCGGGAGCACGCTCGACCTTTCGATCTGCCGCATGGACGGCGAGAGCGTAGACATGGGCGGGCCGTTCGACTTCTTCGGTCCGCGCTCGGCGCACGGGGCGGCGGGGCTGACGGCGCGCCAGGCCGAAAACCGCGCGTACCTGCGCCGCGCGATGGAGGCGCACGGCTTTAAGCCTTACGTGGAAGAATGGTGGCATTACACGCTGCGAGACGAACCGTACCCGGAGACGTATTTTGATTTTCCGATCGAGTAAGGGGGACGCGGTTAAATCCAAAAACAGAGGCTCGCGTCATTTGCCGTAAAAGCAGTCTTCCCGCCATTTGAGCGGATTGGTTTCAATATATGCGTAAATTTTTCATATTCGCGCTCGTCGCGTATGATATGATCGTGAAAGGATTTTTGCCAGAGCGCAAAGCCAATTTGTTTGGTGACCGCGCCTTTAAACTGCTAGATGATACGGGATATGGTGGGACGAGGCGCAGGCGGGCGGCCATAGGCCGCCCCTACGACCGGCGGAGGGGCTTGTGCGGGGGAAGGCGCGGGGATGTCACACGAGGTTTGCGCTGTAGGGGCGACCTTGGGTCGCCCGCCTGTGGCCTCCGTATCCGGCGGAAAGCCGGTATGCAGGGATATAATGGTGGGAAGCCGTATGATCTCGCACTCGACGATTTTGCCGTATGAGGATAGCGCAAAGGGCGACTCTATGCAGGACTGATCCCATAGGAGCGGACGCCTGCCTTGTGTACAGATCGTGGTAAAGTTTGCCGCCCCGGCTGTAGTCGTACCCGCTCAGCCGATAGCGCGTACGCCGGCAAAAGGTTTGTATCCGAATTACAGCCGTTCGCGCGCGCACCGGCCGCAGGGCGTGTTGGCCAGGCCGCCTTCGCCCGTCTCGCGCAGGCTGACGTCCATCTTCTCGCCAACCTCGCGCATCGCGTCCACGACCTCGTCCGGGGGAATCGCCGAGCGGATGCCCGCCAAGGCCATCTCCGCGCTGGAGAGCGCGGCCATCGCGCCGATGACGTTGCGCTTGACGCAGGGCACCTCGACCAAGCCGGCCACCGGATCGCACACGAGGCCCAGCAGGTTCTTGAGCGCCATGGCCGCCGAATGGGCGATAGCCTGCGCGTCCCCGCCGCCAAGATGGGTCAGCGCGCCCGCGCCCATGGCCGCCGCAGAGCCGATCTCCGCCTGGCAGCCGCCCGCCGCGCCCGCGATAAACGCGCGCGTGGCGATGATCTGCCCGATGCCCGCCGCCACGTAGAGCGCGCGCACCATCTCGTCCTCCGAAAGGCCGTGCGCCGCCTGGTAAGGAAGCAGCACCGCCGGGAGCACGCCGCAGGCGCCCGCTGTCGGCGCGGCCACGATGCGCTTCATGCAGGCGTTCGATTCGCCCATCTGCAGCGCCTGGGCGATCACGGCGCTGACAAACGGGCCGCAGAGGGTTTCGCCCGCACGGGCATAGTCCGCCATGCGCCCGCCGTCGCCGCCGACCAGGCCGCTTTGCGATCGCTCGTCCGGCGCGTAAGCGTCCCGCGCCGCGGCCATCGCGCGGTACATACCGCGCATTTTTTCAAAGGACGCGCCGCTCTGCGCCAGGCGGTCCTCGCAGTCGTCATCCAGCACCGCCTGCCACAGCGGTTTATCCTGAGCCGCGCGCAGCAGCTGCGCGAAAGATGCAAACGCCATAGTGCCTCCTCATGATACACGTGTTACATGTGTTTCAAACGTATCACATATCCGGATTCAAATACGTCACCTTGAGGATCCCCGCCGTCGCGCGAATGCGCGCGGCAAGCGGCTCGGAGAGGGGCTGGTCGACCTCGACGACCATCACCGCGTAGCCGCCCCGATGGTCGCGATACAGCTGCATCGTGGCGACGTTCATGCCCGCCTCGGCGATCAGCCCGGTCACGCGCGCGACGTGGCCGGGCTCGTCCTCGTTATGGACGACCAACGTCGGCAGCTCGCCGGTGAAGTTGGCCTCGAGCCCGTCGATGCCCATCACCTTGATGCGCCCGCCGCCCAGGGAAGCGGCCACGATCTCGAGCTTGCGCCCGTCCGCCGCCTCCAGGCGCAGCAGCGCCGTGTTCGGGTGCGCGCCGCGGATGACGGTCGGCCCCACGGTAAAGGAAAGCCCCGCCGCCTTGGCGCGCTCAAAGCTGTGCGGCACGCGCTCGTCGTCGGGGCGGTAGCCCAGCAGGCCCGCGACGAGCGCGCGATCCGTGCCGTGCCCGCGGCCGGTCGCCGCGAAGGAGCCGTGCAGCAGGATCTGCGCGCGCTCAGGCGGCGCGCCGAGCAGGGCCCGCGCCGTATACCCGATGCGCACCGCGCCCGCCGTATGCGAGCTCGAGGGGCCGACCATCACCGGGCCCAGAATGTCAAACAGGTTCATCAGACCTATCCCTTTCATCTCTTCGCAAAAGCTGACTTTTGCGAAGTGTAAATCGGTTGTGGACGTTTATACGTCCGACTCCTCCGCGTCGAGGTTGCGAAAGCGCAGCACGCGCCTGTCCTCACGGCGTTCGAGCACCTCCCGATACACCGCCTCGACGTTGCGCGCAAAGGCGGCCTTGGAAAAACGCTCTACGCTCGCCGGCGCGCGCGCGGCGATCTCCCCTCCCTCGGGCGAGAACGCGCGGCGCAGGGCCCGGAGCATCGCCTCGTCGTCGTCCGGGAAGAGCAGGCCGTTTTGCCCGTCCTCGATGACGCCCTTGAGGCAGGTATCGTCATAGGCGACGACGCAAAGGCCGGAGGCCATGGCCTCGATGTAGGTAAGGCCCTGCGTCTCGGAATGCGAGGCGCTGACGAAGACGTCGCCCATGCGGTAATAGCGGTCGATCTGCGCGTAGGGCTTGGGCCCCGTAAACGTCACGCGGTCCGCACAGAAAAGCTCCTGCGCCTGCTGGCGGAGGGGCTCGACCCAGGGGCCCTCGCCCACGACGACGAAGCGCACCTGCGGCGCCTCGCGGCAAAAGCGCGCAAAGACGCGCATCACCTGGTCGAGGTTCTTCTCCTTCGAGATGCGCCCGATGTTGAGCAGCACGCGCTCGCCGGGCGCGACGCCGCACTCCGCCCGGCAGGCCCGCGTCTCCTCCGCGCTGTGCCGCGCGGGCTCGAAGCGCTCCAGATCCATGCCGGAGGGCACGACGGAGATCGGGATGCGCACGCCGTAACGGCGAAGCAGCACGTCGATCTTTTCGGTCGGCGCGATGATGCGGTCGCAATGATCGCAAAAGAGGCGGCTATACTGCTGGGCGAACGTACGCGCCTGGCGGTCCGCATGACCGTGGGTGACGTAGTACATGTAATCCTCCCAGACCGTATGGTACGTATGCACGCTGGCGCATTCCTGCGCATGCGCGACGAAACGGCCGAGGTAGCCGGTGGAAAACTCGCTGTTGGTATGGATGATGTCAAAGTGATAGCGGCGCAACCGCCGCACCATCATGGGCCCGAACATGCCCAAATTGCGGTCCTTCAGCAAGACCAGGGGCATGCTGGGCAGATAGTGCACCTTGGGGTGCTGCTCCACCCCGGGCAGCTTGCTGCGCGGGGCGAACACGTGCACGTCGTGCCCCCGCGCCGTCAATTCGTGAAACAGCGTGTAGACCGAGTTGGCCACGCCGTTGATCTCCGGGTAATAGGAATCCGTGAAAAGACCGATGCGCATCCTGCGCTCCTCTCCGCCCCCTCGCGGGCAGCTCTGTCTTTATGATTGCTTAAGACATTGTAGCATATTCGCGCATGCCGGGCAAGTTAAGACTCGATGAGAGGCGGTAGGACGCCCCCCGCTCGCGCAGGGCTACTTGAGCCGCCATGCGACGAACAGAAGAAGCGCGCAGACGGCCAAAGCGCCGATCGCATAAAAGGGAGATTGACGGGTGATATAGTACACGTCCGTCTCGCCCGGCCGCGTAAGCGGCACGGGGTCAAAGGGCAGGCCGTTGTCCTCCGCCAGTCCGCGCACGTTGAGCAGGTAGACGACCGGCACGCCGCGCGCGGCGTATTCAAACGAAAGGCCCCGGTCCGCATCCTGTGGAATGCGGGGAGGATCGGTGACGAGTCCGTTAGGGAACGTGAGCGTGTAGGGGCTGGTGCCGACGTTGGCGCTCGCGCCGCCCACGTTGACAAAGCAGTCGACGTCCGCGCCAAAAAGCTCGAGCCGCCTTTGGACGCTGTCCGGGATGGTCGGCTCGTCGATCATCGTAAGGCCGTCCGCCTCCGCCAGCGAGAAGATGACCTCGCGCGATTCCGGGAACAGGATGCCGTTGCCCTGGTCGAAGTCGCCGCCCGGCGACACCGCGAGCAGGTCGTAATCGAGCGTCCCGGCCTCCTTCGCCACGCCTAGCATGCGCACGATGGAAAGCTGCGTGCGCGTCGCCCCGTACATCGAAGAGCCGTAGGAGGCGATGAGCCGGACGTTCAACCCCATTTCATTCGCCGCGGCGACGGCGGCGATGCACAGGCCGGGAAAGGAGCCGCTCGTGCCGCAGCACACGGTATCCCCGGCTTTGAGCCTGGCCTCCTGATAGTACTTCACCATGAGCGCGGCAAAATCGGGCTGCAGCGAGGTGCGCTTTGCCTCGACCATGCCCAGCGAGGTGGTCAGCTCCGTCCATTCAGGCCCGATGAGCCCCGTCCGATTGAGGTCGTCGGCTTCCATTTCAATCCCCTGCTTTTCGATTGCGGCTAGCACGGCGCGTTCTGCCGCCGCCATTCGCCTGGCCGCGGCGAGCTGAACGTCCGCGTAGGGAAGCCGAACCCTCGTCTGCCCCGACAGGGTGAGGGCGACGCCGAGCAGGCAGACGGCGCACGCGAGCAGCAGGCAGACGGCGCACGGCAGGCGAAAGGGCGGACGGCGCCCCCACGTTTTCATAGCGCGCTCACCACCATCAGCAGGATGCGCACAAAAGCCGCCGAGAGCAGTACGCCCAGCAACGTATGCCCGACGCCCTGTTTTACCATGTCGTTGGCGATGAGGCCCGGGACTACGTGGCCGATGATCCGAATGTCCTGCGGGATGAGCGCGATGCCCAGCAAAAATTTCTCTATCAGCCACCCGAAAACCAGGCCTAACACGATCGTCAGCATGAACCGCCGCCTTGCGTACAGGATCACAAACCTGGAAATCAGCCGGGTCAGCAGGTAGACGAGGAGCGCAAGCAGCAACGTCGTTACGATACGCAGCGGCTGTTCAAAGTAAAGGCACAGATAACCGGCGGATACCATGCCGCCGGATAGCAGCCCGAACGCTTCGTAGAGCCCGAAGCTGAGCAACACGCTCATGGCAATGGCTACATCATACATATGTCTGCGCATCCTTTATCAGTACTTTCAAAAGCTGTTGCCCCTCCCCGCGGATGTTGCCCGCGCAGAGGAGGCGGCTTTCCCCATCCCCGGCGCCGAGCGCGCGCACGTAGGCGGGCGCGTCGGACACGACGCGCACCGGCAGGCCGGTCGCGCGGCGCATATACCGTGCGGCCCGGCGCTTGTCCTCGCCGATGACGCCGATCTCAAGGGGCGGCGCGGCGCAGCCCGCGATCGCCTGCGCGAAGGCTTTGAGCCGGTAGCCGCGATCCGAACGGTTATTGAACAGCAGGCGGTAGGGCCCCTGCCGCGCGCAGGCGTTCAGCGCCGCGAGGAAGCTCGCCGGGTCGTTCGCGGCGAAGGCGTTTTGCACGTGCAAGCGCCCTATGCGAAAAGCAGCGTACATCCCGATGTCCGGCTTTGTGTGCCGGATGCCGCGAATCGCCGTCTCCCGCGCGATGCACAGCGCGTCGCAAAGCGCCAGCACGAGCCGCGCGTTCTCCTCGTGCACGGGGAACGCGCAGTCCGCGAACGCCTCCATGTCGGGGGACTCTGCCGGCACGATGAGGCGTCCCGCATAGGGGCGAAAGCGCTCGTCGTGCGCGATGACGGCGGCGCCCTCGGGGATGGAGAGCGCGAGCGCCTGCACCGTCTCTTCCTCGGTGCGCCCGATCTCCTCGACGTGGTCGACGAAGACGTTGGTCATCAAAACGTACTGAGGCCGTACGAGCTTTTCCGCCATGAGGCGCTGGTTTTCCGGGCGCAGCGCCATGCACTCCACCACGATCGCCTCCGCCCCGCCCTTTGCCGCCAGACGCGCGAAGGGGAGCTGCTCCAGGATGTTCGCCGCGCGTTTTTTGCGGTAGTCGCGCTCGGTGCCGTCGGGCAGGATGAAGCGCGCCTGCGACCCGGTGGTCTTGGCGTACGTATGAATGCCCGCCTGGTTTAGAACGGAGGCGACCATGCGCGTGACGGTCGTCTTGCCGCGCGTCCCGTTGACAAGGATGCGCAGCGGTATTTTGGATAGCGCGCGCCTGTGCAGGCGGTTTTCGGCGATCCCCAGCAAAATCAGGAGACAGACCGCGATGGCGACGATGATCATGCAAAAGCCCCCGTGTTTCACATTGGAGGAGGAAAGCGGGCCTTTTCCCTGTCCAGCACCCAAAAGACCGCCTGGATAGGGAAAAAGCCCGGAGGGACGGGGGCTTTACGGGACGAACCGCCTGTAAAACCCCGCCCGCTCCGGATCAGGACGCGACCCTGCAAGGGCCTTTTACTTGGCCTCCTCCTCGGCTTCGCCGGGATTCCTGGGCGCGCCGTCGAGGATATTCTGCCACCACTCGGGATAAGGCGCCTGTTTCATGTCGATGCGGTTGAACATGTAGGTGCCGTACAGTTCGTCGCCGAACTCGAGCCAGTAGTCATGCCACTCCTGCGCGTTGTTGTACGCGTAGGTCGTCAGCAGCTCGACGGCCTCGTCCCGCTTGCCCGCTTCGATCAGGGCCGCGGCGGCTTCCTGCATCTCGGCGGCCACGACGAACTGGGTATCCATGCGCCCGTCGCGCGCCTCATGGATTTCCTTGATCGCGCTGCGGTAGTTCTGCGTCGCGGTCTGCTGCACGTAGGAGGCGACCCACCACGCGCTGTCGCGGTCGAACTTGCCGTAACGGGTGCCGTTCTGGTAGATCTCGGGCAGGCGCGTCATGGAAGCCCACAGCGGGACGATGTAGGTAGAGTCCGCAGCGCCGTGGCCGTACCACACCAGGCACTTCGCCTCGTCCGGCAGCCAGCCCTTGACGTTGGCGAGCATCTGATAGGTGGCGCGGTACATGTTGATCGGGCGCTCCTTGTTGTACTCGTTGAGCGGGTTGCCGTAGGGGCCCGCCTCGGGAGACAGGGAGACGTCGTAATCGGTGCCCTGGTAGTAGTCGCCGTTCATCGCGTAGACGTCCTTCATGGACAGCTTCTTCTCGGGGATGACGTACAGGGGATAACGCTCCGCCTCCGGATCCAGGTTGAGGCTGGGCGCGACCAGGCTGAGCGCGCGCCACTCGCGGCGCCTGGAGCCCATGCTGCTGTTCGGCGCGTAGAGGGTGGCCGGCTCAAAGGGCTCGCCGCTCTCCTCGCTCCACATGCCGTTGTCGATCGCGAACTGCTTGAGGTTCGGCGACCACATGTAGTTTTCCGGGTCGTCGAAGTCGATTTCGTTGATGCGCGTGCGGTTGGCGCAGACGAAGAACGCGTCGTCCGGGATCCGCACGGCGCACCACAGGTCCAGGCCGTAGAACTCGGCGATCCAGACCTCGTTGCCGTCGCAGACGTTGATGTTTTCAGCGTATGCGTTCCAGCCGTATTCCTCGACCAGGTCGCCCATGATCTGCACGGCCTCGCGCGCGGTCTTCGCCCGCTCCAGCGCGATGTGCTGCGCGTGGTAGCAGTCGATGATGCCGTTGTTCTTGTCAAACAACAGCTCCTTCACCTTCTTGCCGGCCTCGGTGCTGCTGTCGAAGCCGCACGTGGACTCGCCCATCGCCACGCCGTGTTCGTTGATGATGGAGTAGTTCGTGTGCAGGTATTGATAGGTGTCCTCCGGCTGCGGCATCTCGCCCAGCACGGTGCCGGAGCCGTAGTCCTTCACCGCGGGGAATTGGCCCCAATCGGCCCAGGTGTTGCCGTCCATGACGATGTCGCGCGTCACGTCCGGGCCGCCCTCCATCCGGGGGATGATCCAAAGACGGAAGTCGTCGCCGGTGGAGTCGCAGGTGTGGGTGACGATGGTGGACCCGTCCGCCGTCGCATCCTTGCCGATGCCGAACGTCGTACAGGCCATCGCGCTTTGTGAAAGCAAAGCGGTGATAAGCAATACGGACAGGATAAGCCCAAACAGTTTCCTCTTCATCTTTCCCTATCTCCTTCAAATTGTCAGATCTCAAACACTCTGGACGGATCCGCCGTTTCCGGATTGTACAGGTAATGCCCGCAGTCGTTTTCCATGAGCTCCTCGTACGTTGGCCAGCTGACTACAACCTCCTTTTCCGGCATCATTTGATTCATCCAGCTGATGACTTCCAGCGCGCCGGACAGGTGGCGGCCCACGCGATACTTCATGGGCGAGCCGGTCTCGGCGTCGTAGTCGACATAGGTCAGCCCCCGCTCGGAGGCGGTGCCGAGGAATTCATCCTTGCCCTCGGTCTGCAATTCCTCGGTCATAGGGCCGACGATCCAGTCCGTAAAGGGCTGCGGCGTCTCCATCAGCACGGCCAGCGTGTCGCTGAAGTCGCCCCATTCGCGGTGCGAAAGGCCGCGCAGCGTCTTGGGCGACGCCTCGCACTTCATGTAGAACTTGTCGGAGGACAGGCTCATCGAGGCCATCATGGCGATATCCAGCGCGCGGTCGTGCGCGACGTAGGTCTCGACCACCGGGTACATGACCGCCGCCTCGTGCGAGTCGATGGACAGGTCGATCTTTTCCGTGCGGATGAGCTCCATGATCGCGTAGCACACGCGCTCGATCAGCGATCCGTTTTCGCGGCCCGGGTAGCACCGGTTCACGTTGCGAATGTCCTGATAGGTGAGCTGCACATTGGATGGGTAGTGCCTGTAGGTGAACGGGTCCGGCCACGAATCGAGCGGATTCGCCCAGCGGTCGCCGTTCTTGTACTCGACGGTACCCCAGTCCGTCTCGACCTTGTAATGGGTCGGGTACGCGTTGCCCAGCATGCCCAGCGTCGTCGCGCTGCGGTTGGCCTGCGGGATGATGAACACGCGGCCCTTTTCCACCTTGATGTTTTCCAGCATGACGTAGGCCGACAGGCTGGCGGCGGGCTCGTAAGGATGGGTGCCGCCCAGGTAGAGGACCGAGGCGCCCTCGACGCCGGAGTCAAAGACGAAGATCGGCGTGTCGCCGAACGTCCCCTTCAGGCTTGGGACGTAGTCGCTGAGCATGCGCGTTTCCGTCAGCCCCTCCGCCGCGACGACCGTTTCCGGGGTGTGCCTGTAGGTGTAAAACTCCGCGCCGGCAACCCCCGCCAGCGTCAGCGCCAAGACCAGGCAGACGATCTTGACGATCATGCCCTTTGCGATATTCCCGGTTTTCGGCATCTTCTCTCCACTCCTCTACTTAATCTGTAAAATTCGCAGGAGAAACGGGATGATGCAGTACGCGTACAC
>JAEYAR010000101.1 GCA_023404715.1 Bacillota bacterium
TGGTCGTCGAGCTCAAGTGGGATCGATCCGCCAGGGGCGCCATCGCACAGATCAAGGAGCGGCGGTACGTCGACGCCCTCAAGGATTACACCGGAAACCTCATCCTCGCGGGCATCAATTACGACCGCGAGACCAAGAGACATTCCTGCCTGATCGAGCGTCTGACGGTCTAAGCACGGCCCTTTTAAGCATTTGAAATGTACAAGCCCCACCAACACTTTTATAAAGAGTTGATGGGGCTTTATTACATGTAGGATTCTTAAATAGGGTTTGTTACTTCCCCGCGTACTGCGCCGCGCTCTCGCCCGCGATGCGGCCGAACACGATGATATCCGCCACCGCGTTGCCGCCGATGCGGTTCGCGCCGTGTACGCCGCCGGTCACCTCGCCCGCCGCGAACAGGCCGGGAATCGCAGCGCCTTCGCTATCGAGCACCTCGGTCTTCGTGTCGATCTTTACGCCGCCCATGGTATGGTGGATGCCCGGCGCAATTTGAATCGCGTAGAAGGGCGCAGCGGAGATGTCCACATCCATGCCCGTGGTGCGGCCGAACGCCGCGTCGTTCTGCT
Source organism: Bacillota bacterium (assembly GCA_023404715.1). Lineage (GTDB taxonomy): Bacteria > Bacillota > Clostridia > Christensenellales > Aristaeellaceae > Beduinella. The sequence goes on from JAEYAR010000101.1 coordinate 570, forward strand.
CGGCCACGGCCTTGTTCCAGGTCTCTACGGTAGCCTTGAGGCTCACCGCATCCACGCCCATCTCGGTCGCAAGGCCCTCGATGGTATCCGCCTGTACGGTCAGTCCGTTGCTTACGTAATTATTGATCGCAGAAAGATTGTCGCGCTGCGCCTGGTCGAATACCAGGTACGCATAGCCGCCCTCCTGGGCGATTTCCGCCGCGGAGACGACGTCACGCGTCTCCATCTCATTGATGAAGCGCTCGCCGGCCACGTTTACGAGGATTGCGCCGCCGCCGCGTACGGATTCGGTGACCATCAGGCTGGTCTCCTGATAAACGGTCGGATGGATCTGAATCTGCTCCATGTCCACCGTCGCCGCGCCTGCCGCCTGCGCCATCACGATGCCGTCGCCCGTCGCGCAGGGGCTGTTCGTGGTAACGAAGCCTGCCAGCGCCGGGTTATACGCCGCGCACATCTCCAGGTTCGCGCCGAATCCGCCGGTCGCGAGCACGACCGCCTTGGCGCTCACGGTGTAGTTCACGCCGTCGCCTTCGGCCTTGACGCCTACGACCGCCCCGCCGTCGACGACCAGCTCCGTCGCCTTCGTGTTATACAGGACCTGAATGCCCTCCGCGTCGATCTTGGCCAACAGCTTTTCGACGAGGTAGGGGCCGACCGCCGCGCCGCCCTCCGGACGATGGATGCGCTTGTTCGTCGCGCCGCCGGAGAAGGATACCTCGGGCAGCGGCGCGCCGATGGAATCCAGCCAGTCGATCGCCTCCGCGGAGTGCTCCGCCATGGCGGTAACCAGCGCGAGGTCGTTTACATTTTTGCCGCCCGTCATCGTGTCGTCGATGAACGTCTGCACGCTGTCCTCAATGCCCAGGGTCGCTTGGACGGAGGTCTCCGCCGCGTTCATGCCGCCGGTGCTCTTGGTGGTGTTGCCGCCCGCGTAGGGCATCTTCTCCAGGACGACGACGTTCCGCCCCGCCTCGTGCGCGGTGATCGCAGCCGCCATGCCCGCGCCGCCCGCGCCGATGACCACGACGTCCGCCTCCAACGTTTCCTCCGCCCGTTCGCCGTCCGCCGCGGCCTTCGCCTGCAAGCTAGAGGCGTCCACGCCCGCCGTGGCCAGCGCCGCGGTCACCGCCGCCACAATGGCCTCAGACGTCACCGTGGCGCCGCTCATCGCGTCCACATTCGGCGTCTGCGCCGCCAGCATCTTGCCGGGCAGCTGCTCGATGGCGACGCTGCCGAGGCCCGCCGTCTCGCCTTCACCCACGACGTCGATCGCGGTCATCTCGCTGTCGGACAACGTCACCGTCGCCGTAATCTCTCCGCCAAACCCCTGGGCCGTGCCCGTATAAGTACCGGCCGTAAAGCCCTCGGCCATCACCGCCGTACTGCAAAGCACGAGCGCGAGCGCCAGAATGCAGGAAAGCAACTTTTTCATCGTGTTGTTTCTCCTTTGCTGATTTCGTCTGGGGAGAACAAGCCCCCACCACCCCACATCATATCACAGATATGTTTCCATATCAAGGGAAATAAGAAATTTTGTTAAACTTATATCGATGTGCAGCAGGCACCGTCAAAAATCGCTCCCTTTTTTGAAGGGCCGCAAGCTCAATCCGGCAGCGACCGCCGCCTCAATCGCATCCTGCAGCGCTGCGCCTGCAAGCGCCTGCGCCGCTTGCGACAGGTTTACCCGCAAAAAGAACTCCACCGTGCCGCCGTTGCCCGTGACCGGCGAATGCGTGACCCCGGTGACGTAGCCCATGCGCTCGCGCGCGATATCCGCGCACAGCTCGCTTAGCAGCGGCGCATATGCCTCGGGCGCGATGACGCCCTCGCGCCGCGCGGCGGCATCGTCGATCTCGAAAAGGGGCTTGACGAGGCAGAGCAGCTCGCCCTCGCCGTGCAGGATGGCGGAAAAAGCGGGGATGCCCTTGCGCAGCGACAGGTAGGATAAATCGACCGTGCCCAGGTTGGGACGCGGCGCAAGGCGCAGAAGCCGCGCATCGGAGATGTTCGTCCGTTCCAGGTTGACGACCGCGGGGTTTTGCCTGAGGCTGCCGTGCAGCTGGCCAAAGCCCACGTCTACGGCGTAGACCAAGGCGCATCCGCTTCGCACGAGGCAGTCTGTAAACCCGCCCGTCGACGCCCCCGCGTCGATCGCTATCCGGCCCGCGACATCCATGCCGAAGGCTTTCAACGCGCCCTCGAGCTTATATCCCCCCTTGGAGATGAACTTGTCAAAAAGGCCCTGAACGGTGATGGGCTTGTCCGCCTCGACGGCCTCGCCTGCGCTGCGCACGAGCGAGGAACCTGCATGCACCTTCCCCGCGAGGATCCAGCGCTCCGCCTCGGCCCTGTCTGCGACGAAGCCCTCTCGCACCATGCGTTCCCAAGCGGCGGCTCGCTTCGTCTTATTCGGCATCTGTCCTCTCCTTTAGCGGCAGCCAGTCGAGCACCTTTTGAATCTTGTCGTCCCAAAAATCCCAGGTGTGCGCGCCGGGGCTTTCTTCGTAATGGATGCGCAGCTCGTCCCCAAAGTACTTGTTAAACGCGCGGTTCTCTTCGATGAGGAAATCCTCCGTGCCGCAGGCGACGAAGATGCGCGGATGCGGTTGCTCCGATTCGATCAGGCGCTGCGCCGCGGCGAAGAGGTCGTTGTCCGAGTCGATCAGCTCCTCCGGCGTGCCGAAGGTGCGCCTCATCTCCGCCGCATAGCGCGCGTCCGCCGTCTCGGCCGTGACGTCCAGCTTGCCGGACAGGCTCGCGACGGCGGCGTAGCGCTCCGGCAACAGCAGCCCTAGCTTCATCGCGCCATAACCGCCCATCGACAGACCCGCGGCAAAGCGATCCTCCCGACGATTAGACAATGGGAAGAAGCGTTCGCAGATCGCAGGCAGCTCCTCCGCGACGAATGTGAAATAGTCGTAGCCTTCCTTTTGATCCGTATAGAAGCCTCTATGCACCGTCGGCATCACGACCGCCAAATTCATATCCGCCACGTAACGCTCGATGGAGGTACGCCTATGCCAGATGCTATGGTCGTCCGACAGGCCGTGAAGCAGGTATAGCGCGGGCAGCTTGCCCCCCGTATCCTTGGATACCATACCGATCTGGCGCTTGGTTTGCTGGGGCAGGATGACGTTCATGTTCATGCACATGCCCAGGACATCCGAAAAAAAGGCGACCTGTAAAAAAGCCATGGTTTTTCCTCCCTACGCGCATTGGCTCAATATTTTCTTCATTGTATCACACTGCGCGCACTGCGAAAAGCTCAAAATGGACGAAGAGGCGCGCATGTGCTACAATGGATGTATCATTCCATTCATTTGGAGGGCTTGCATGACCGTCCTTTCGATGCTCGCGCTGCTTTTCGTGCTCCTCGGTCCCAGCGCGCTGCTCGCGGCGCACCGGCACATCGCCGTAGGGCAAAGCCTGGCGGCGTCTCTTTGTGCGCAGGTGCTTTTCTTATACGTCCTGGGGCTCTTTCTTCCGCTATCATGGGCGTTCTATGCGCTATGCGCGCTCTCCCTGGCTTGTTGGGGGGCGGCCTGCCTGCGCGCCGTGCGCGATATGCGCGCCGCGCTGCGCGCCTTTTTGACGCCTGGGCTCTTGTTCTTCGCGCTGGCCGCTCCGCTTTGCTACTACGGAGCGATCAACCGCGTGTTCATCTCCTTTGATGAGTTCAGCCACTGGGGGCTCGCCGTCAAGCTCATGAATCAAACGGACGGCCTTGCGGGCAACCCCGCAGCCGTCTCCTGGGTGCTATACGATTATCCGCCCGCGCTGACGCTCTTCGAGTGGCTCGCCTGCCGGTTCCTCGGCCCCCGCGAGGGCGTCGCGCTCTTCGGCTATCAACTGCTGCTCGTCTCCTGTTTGCTGCCCTGCGCGGACGAGGCGGGCTTCCGGCGCCCGGTTCGCGCGCTGGCCGCGCTGGCGCTGCCCTTGCTCGTGCTAGGCGCCATTTTCCCGATGTGGACGCTGCGCCTCTTTTCGGAGCCCGCTTTAGGCCTGTTGGTCGCGCTGCTGTTTTACTTTCTCATCCGGCCGCATGCGGACGTACGCTTTGATGCGGCCCGCAGCGGCGTATTGCTCGCTTTTCTTTGTCTGAGCAAAAATACGGGCGCGTTCTTCGCCGTCTTCTATCTGCTTGCGGTGCTTTGCGTCGATCGCCGTCGTACGCTTCCTTACTTTGCGGTTCTCCTGGCCGCCTTCGGCTCCTGGACGGCGTATTGCGCCGTAACGGGCGTGCAAAACGCCTTCTCTTCCGGCATCGCCCAAAACGTCTCCGCCCTGCTCTCAGGGACGCTGCCCGATGCCAACGCCACGGCGCCAATGCGGTTCTTGATCGCCTTATTTACGCACCCCTTTACGCAGGCCGACATCTTTGGCACCTATGGCATGCCCGTTCCGCCCGCGTATCTGCTGGCTGCCGCCGCCGGGCTTTGTATCGTCGGCATCCGCAGCTCGTCCGGCGACAAGCGGCGTATGCGCGCCGCGATGGGCGTCCTCTGGCTGCTTACGGCCTGTTACCTTCTCTTCATCGCTTTTTCCTACCTGCTCATCTTCAAGCCCTATGAGTCGATAAAGCTCAATGAATTTGAGCGCTACATGACGACGGCGCTGCTCATGACCGCCTTGCCCGGCGCCATGCTCTGCCTGGCCGGCACGGCGCGCGAAGGCCAATCCGTCGCCTGGATGCGCTCTGCACGCGGCGTATGCGCCGCCGTCATCGCCGTGCTTGCGTTGCTCGGCAACACGAGGTTGCTCTACGAGACGCTCATCGCGCGCAGCAACGTGATCCCCATGCACTGGCAGCGCTATATGCCCGGCGAATTGGCCGCGATCGTACGCGCAAACGCGCCGGATGGCGCGCGGGTGCTGTGCATCGGAGAAGGGAACGCCATCGCCCTGCGCTACGAGCTGGCGCTTGAATACCCCGTACTGACGCCCCATGGCGATTGGATGGATCCTTTTTCGGGCAACGCGGACGCCCTGTGCGCCGCGCTTGCGGACTGCGACTATGTTGTTACGTTTGAACTGAGCGAAAAGCCCGCGCAGTTCGCCCCCTTATTGGACGGTGAGGCTTGCGAAAATAGCCTGTATCTCGTCACGCGCGAGGAAGGCGGCCTTCACCTCGCGCTGGTCGCACAAGCCCCGCCTCCGCCAAGCTGATCCCGTTCGACAAATTGTGCATTTTATTTGAAATTTTTCGTCCCTTGCGGTACAATGGTGCAGATAGATAATCGAAGAATAGCCAATGCGAAAGCGAGGATGCGCATGCAGACCATACTTGTCGCCATCAAAGACCCGCATAAACGCCGTACCGTGGTGCAGGCCGTGCGGGAAATTCGCCCCGACGCCAATATACGCGAGGTCGCCACGCTCGAGGATATCCCTCAGCTCGTGCGCGTCGTGCGCCCCGAGGTGCTCATAACGACGCTCGACACGCAGCGCCACGGCACGTTACACCTGCTGGACGACCTGCATTTGCAGTGCCCCCAGGTAAATTCCGTCGTCATCTGCGGCGTAGACGACTTTGAAATCGTGCGCAGCGCGGCGACGCGGGCGGGCGCGGTGGACTTCATCCTCTCCCCTCTGCAGCTTTCAGATCTTTCGCGGGTGCTCGGCAGCATCGACGAACGTATCCAGGCGTTGCGTGAGGCGGGCGCGGCCATGCCGCTCATCGCCCGTCCCGCGCCCTCGCCTGAGCAGTGCGAGGCCGAGCGGGCCTTTGCCGCTTGGATCACAGGCGAGCAGGGAGCTGCGTCGCTGCACGCGTTTTGCGACGCCCTGCCGCAGGGCCCCGCCTATCTGTTGGCCGCGCGGGCCGAAGGAACGACGGGTCAGGATCACCCTCCACTGAGCGAATGGCTCGCCTCTTACCTGGGAACGGCGAACTGCCTCCTAATGGCGGAGGACAAGGCGCATGGGATATTCTGGGCATTGGTGCTCCCCGCAGGCGACCGCGGCGGCGAATGGGTGCGCGACCGGCTCGACGCCGCGGCGGCGCACATGCGCTATAGCGAAGGCGCCGCAATGAGCGCCGGCGTTTCCGGGCCGTTCGAGGACATCGAGCAGGATTGGGGCGCGGCGGTCGACCAGGCGCGCAGCGCGCTTTCGTACCGCTTCTTCGCGTCGGAGGGTCAAAGCTCCATCTCGCTCTTTGAGGACCTGCTCCCTACGGCGGGGGCCGACGTCCCCTATCTATATGCCGCCGAGGAGGCGCTTTACGCGGCGCTCTGCGCCCGCTCCATGGCCCGCATAGAAGAGGAGACGGCAAAGCTCTTTCATCACTTCTGCGCGTGGCCGCGCCCGCGGCCCGCGCGCGTCATGCGTTACGTCAACCGGCTCGTCCAACAGCTCCTCTTCCGGGCGGGCGACGCCGGCGTCCTCTCCGCCTCCGCCGTACAGCGCGCTACCGCGCAGGCCCCGGCCCTCTTTAGCGCCTGCGAGCGTCTCGACGCCTTGAAGGGCTGCGTGCTGACCGTGCTGCGCAGCGCGCTCAAGGCCTGAGATGCAGGCATTTCTCCCCGCCGTACGTTATAAGCATGATAGGGTTAGGAGGAGTGCACATGTCCAATCGAGTTGCGCGGTTGATCGCGACGCTGCTTTGCTGCCTTTTGCCGCTTTGCGGCTGCGCCCAAGCGCAAAATATGCAGGCCCTGCCCGCCCCGGTTGAAGCGGCCGCTCAGCTTCAGGTCACCTTTTTTAACTGCGGCAAGGCGGACAGCGCGCTGCTGCAGGCGGGCGAGTATTCGATCCTGATCGATACCGGCACGCAAAAAGCGGGTAAATACGTGCTTGCACGCCTCAAAGAGATGGGCATCGCCCAGTTAGACGCGATGATCATCACCCATCCCCACAAGGATCATGTCGGCGGCGGCGACGTGATCCTGGAGGAAATCTCCGTCTCGCAGGTCTACGTCGGTCCGCTCAAGGTCGACAGTAAGCAGTCGCGCCAGTTTGACGAGGCGCTCGAGGCGGCTGGGATCGCACCCGTGTTGCTCAAGGCCGGCGATTCGCTCACGCTCGGCAGCATGAACCTGCGCGTGCTAGGCCCTCGCTACACCGACTATCCCGACGAAAACGATCGCTCGCTGGTGATTCTGGTCACGTACGGCGAGACGAAGTTCCTATTCGCCGCAGACGCGGAAAAACCGCTGCTAAACGAGCTGCTGACGAGTGCGGGGGCGCTTTCGGCCGACGTGCTCAAGGTGCCCCATCACGGCGGCGCGGAGGACAACTCGGCGCTCTTCTTCCAGGCGGTTTCCCCCGACATCGCCGTCATCCCCTGCGAGCGCGGAACAGAGGACGCGCTGCCCGATGCCGCGGTCCTAAGCTCCCTCAAATCCGTCGGAGCCCAGGTCTATATCACCGACGACGGGGACGTGACCGTCCTATCGGATGGAAAAAGCGTCTACGCCAAGCAGGAGAACCCATAGATGAAAGAAGCGATTCGATTCCCATGCAAACGGAAAAACTATACGAACAAGACGTAACCTTGCGCACGTTTGAGGCCACCGTGCTCTCCTGCGAGCCGCACGCTGGGCGCTACCGTGTCCTGCTCGACCGCACGGCCTTCTTTCCCGAGGGCGGCGGCCAGGGGGCGGATCAGGGCACGGCGGGCGACGCGCGCGTGCTGGATGTGCACGCGCAGGGCGGCCTCATTTATCACGATACGGATCGTCCGCTCGCGCCCGGCGCGCAGGTGCTATGCGCAGTGGACGACGAGCGGCGGATGGATTTTACGCAGCAGCACAGCGGCGAACACATCGTGTCCGGCATCGTACACCGGCTGTTCGGCTACGACAACGTAGGCTTTCATATCGGCTCTGCCGCCGTCACGCTCGACTTTAACGGCGAGCTGTCCGCGCAGCAGCTGGACGAGGTCGAACGCCTCGCAAACGAGGCCGTGTGGAAGGACCTGCCCGTACACGCGACCTATCCGCCCGCGGGCAAGCTCTGCGAGCTGCCCTACCGCAGCAAGAAGGAAATCGACGGGCCGGTGCGTATCGTCGAGGTGCCGGGCTACGACCTGTGCGCCTGCTGCGGCACGCACGTGCGGCGCACCGGCGAGATCGGCCTCATCAAGATTGTCGACTGCATCCGATACAAGGGCGGCGTGCGCGTGAGCATCCTGTGCGGCGCGCGGGCGCTGGACGATGCCCGGCAAAAACAGCGCAGCGTGCGCGAGATCAGCGCGCTGCTCTGCGCGAAGCCCGAGGATACGGCGGCAGGCGTCCGCCGCCTGCTGTCGGAACGCGACGCGCTTCTGCGCCAGCTCGACGTCAGCTTTGAGCGTCTTTTTGAGCGCATGGCCTGCGAGATCCCCGAAGGCGCGCCCCTCTATACGGCGTTCGTAGAAGGGCTCTCCCCCGCGCAGGTGCGCCGCTGCGCCTGCGTCTTTGGGCGGCGCGCCCGGGTCGCCGCAGTTTTCTCTCCGGAGGGCGAGGGGTGCCGCTTTGCGATCACATCCATAGACGCGGACGTGCGCCCCCTCGGCAAGGCGCTCCTGACCGCGCTCGGGGGGCGCGGCGGCGGCCCGAAGGACCTTGTGCAGGGCACGGTCGCCTGCGCCGATCCAAAGGCGATCCGCGCCACGCTCGACGCATGCGCCCGCTGACCTATACCGCCTCGCCCCAAGATGAGGGGCGGACGCTCAAGCGGCTGCTGCTCAGCCGCATCCGTCTGTCCGAAAGCGCGATGCGCCGCCTCAAGGTGCAAAACGCCATCCTGCTCGACGGCGCGCCCGCGCATGTCTCGCGCACCGTCCACGCGGGGCAGACGGTCACGCTCCTGCTGCCCGGCGACGACCCCGCGCTCACCGCCAGGCATCCAGAGGTCCTGTGCGTGCGCTATGAGGACGCGCATCTGTTCATCCTGGACAAACCCGCGCCGCTGCCTACGCTGCCCTCCGCCCGCCAGACGGGCGAAACGCTGGAAGACCGGATTCGCGCTTACTTAGGCGATCCGCCGGGCTTTCTCTTTCGGCCCGTCAGCCGTCTGGATAAAGGGACGAGCGGGCTGCTCGTGGCCGCGCGCGGCGCGCACGAACAAAAGCTGCTGACGGAGCTCTTGCATACCGAGGCGTACGTGCGCGAATACCTCGCCGTAGTCGTTGGGCGCCCTCCACAGGCCTGCGGCGTGGTGGATGCGCCCATCGCGCATGCCCCCGGCGAAACCGTGCGCCGCTGCGTTGCGCCGGATGGCAAGCCCGCGCGCACGCACTATGAGCTCCTTGAGACGCGCGGTGGGCATTCGCTGCTCCGTCTGCGGCTGGAGACGGGACGCACGCACCAGATCCGCGTGCACATGGCCCATCTTGGTTGCCCGGTCGCAGGCGATTTTCTCTATGGCTGTGAAGACGCGCGCCTTCCGGGACGGTTCGCGCTGCACAGCGCGCACGTATCGCTCCTGCATCCCATGACGGGAGCACACGTCGAGGTGCGCTCCCCGCTGCCCAAGGCGCTGGCGGCGCTGATGACCTAAAAGGAGGCGCTTTATGTCCGTCCAATTCAGAAATTATACCGATCAGGCCGGCCTCACGCCGGATTACTTTCGCGTCCGGCGTTTCTTTGTCGAGCGCGGCTACGCGGAATTTACCTATGCCCGATGGGACTGGATGGCCACCCATAGCTATCTCGACCGCAGCGCCGTGCGAAACATCGGCCTATGGGAGCAGGACGATCAGGTCGTCGCGGTCGCAACGTTCGATTGCAGGATAGGCGAAGCGTTCTGCCTTACGCTGCCCGGTTATGAAGGCCTGCGCGGCGAAATACTGCGCTACGCCCAGGATCACCTCGCCGCAGACGGCCGGTTTGGCGTCTATATCTCTGATGCCGACGCCGCCTTTCAGTCCGTCGCCGCCAAGCTCGGGTACGTCGCGACGGGTCAAAAGGAGAATGACGCCGTCTTCTACCCGGATGAAACGGAGCTATCCCTTCATCTACCGGAAGGCTTCTCCCTCACCAGCATAAAGGATACGCCCAGCGCCTACGAGTACGGACGCGTCCTTTGGAAGGGCTTTAACCACGAGGCGAACGGCGAAGGGCCTTACAGACACGAATCACAAAACGACGAAGCGCTTGCTGCTGAGCTCCAAAACCCCCACGTAGACGCCGCTCTGCGCATCGCCGTCGTCGCGCCGGACGGCCACTTCGCCTCCTATTGCGGCCTGTGGTACGACCCTGAGGCGGGCTATGGCGTGGTAGAGCCGATGGCGACCGACCCGGCATACCGCAAGATGGGCCTGGGCAGGGCTGCGTTGCACGAAGGCATCCGCCGCGTCCGCGAGCGCGGGTGCAAGCGGGTCTTCGTAGGGTCGTCGCAGCAGTTCTACTACAGCGTGGGCTTTCGCCCCTGCGCGACGGCGACGCTGTGGCGAAGACGATAAAACCTAAGCGTAAAAAGCAAGATTTCAGCAGCACAGCCAAACATTATACACGCAAATGCAAAAACTCTTGATAACCAAGAGTTTTTTGCATATAATAGCTGTATGAAAGGAGATGCGACCCATGATCGAGCGAAAAGCGTATTTAGAAGCGATGCGCAGATGGAAGGGTAAGCAGCTCATCAAGGTGATCACGGGCATCCGCCGCTGTGGGAAATCCACGCTGATGGAGCTTTTTCAACAGGAGCTTTTGCGCGACGGGGTCAATAAGACGCAAATCCTCTCCATCAACCTTGAAGATTATGCGAATCTGTCCCTGCGCGATCCGATGAGACTGCATCAACACATCTTGGATCATATATCGAAGGATGGGCGCACCTATGTCTTTCTGGACGAGATCCAAAACGTGAAGGACTTTCCGCCAATGATCGACAGCCTGTTTCTGCACAAGGAGCTTGACCTATATATCACCGGATCGAACGCCTATATGCTATCGGGCGAACTGGCCACCTATTTGTCGGGGCGCTACGTCACCATCGATATGCTGCCCCTTTCCTTCGCGGAATACGTCGGCTGGACGGGCAGCACGGGTGAGCTCGCGCGGAAATACCGGATGTATTTGGAAAACAGCTCCTTCCCTTATGCAACGGAACTAACGGGAAATCATAAGGCCATTGACGAGTACCTCTTGGGCATCTACCATACGGTGGTGTTGAAAGACGTCATCGGTCGGTTGAACAGCGCTGATCCGATGATGCTGGAGAGCATCCTTCGCTTCGTGTATAGCAGCGCCGGTTGTCCCATATCCACCAAGAAGATTGCCGATACCATGACCTCCCAAGGCCGTAAGATCGACGTGCGGACGGTAGAGAAATATCTACAGGCGCTGATGAACAGCTACATCGTTTATCAAGTAAAGCGGTACGACGTTCGCGGCAAACAGCGTCTCAAGACGCTCGAGAAGTATTATGCGGTCGATATGGGGCTGAGGTTTCTTTTGCTCGGACGTAAGCAATTCGATACCGGATATATTCTGGAGAACGTCATCTATCTGGAGCTTATACGCAGGGGATATAACGTGTCTATGGGCAAGCTGGACGACCTGGAGGTCGATTTTGTGGCGAGCAACCAGGAGGGGATTACCTATGTACAGGTAGCAGCGACGGTACGGGATGAGGCGACGCTAAAGCGGGAACTAAGGCCCCTGCAAAAAATCAGCGACCATTACCCAAAGATCATCTTGACGCTGGATGAGGATCCGACAGCGGACTATGAAGGGATTCGCCGGGTAAATGCGCTGGAGTGGATGGTCCAAACGCCCAATTGACCGGAAGCATGCTATCGCCCCTTTGATCGAAATCAAAGGGGCGACGCGCTTTTATAAAGATCAACCTTCCATCTGCCGTACGCAGAACTCGACATATGCCTCGTCTACCTCAGTGCCCATGCCGGGCGCATCCGGCAAAAGCAGCTCGCCGTCCTCCATGCGCATCTGGTGGCGCAGAAAGTGGTTCTCTCCCTTGAGACTGCCGGATTCGAGGAAGATCGCGTTGGGCAACGTACAGAGCATGTTGACGTTGGCCGGGCCGCCGCCGTGGCTGGCCAGCTTGAGACCCGCCGCATCCGATATCGCGCCGATCTCAAGCCACTCCGTAAAGCCGCCCGAACGCCGGTTGTCCGGTTGCACGATGTCCATCATGCCCTGGCGAATCGCCTCGTAGAATTGATGGCGCGTGTAGTGGTTTTCGCCGATGGCAATCGGGATGTCGAGCGTCTCGCACAGGCGCGCGTGGTTTTGCACCATGTACGGGGGCATCGGCTCCTCGAACCAGAACATCCCCTCCTCCTCGTAGGCGCGCCCGCGGCGCACGGCCTCCGGAAAGTCTAGCGCCTGGTTCGCATCCACCATCAGGCATACGTTCTCTCCTACCGCGCGGCGCACGAGCCGGATGCGCTCCAGGTCGTCCTTCAGGCTGTAGCGCCCCACCTTGATCTTGAGCGCCCGAAAGCCCTCTTCCACCGCGTCCTCGCAGTTTTTGATGAACGTATGCTCGTCGTCGTAGTACCAGCCGACCATGGCGTAGGCCGGGATGCGGTCGCGGCAGGCGCCCGCGACCTTCGCGCAGGGCAGGCCCAGCTTCTTGCCGACGATATCCCAAATCGCGATGTCCAGCGCCGCGATGCCGAACTGTGAGAGCCCTACCACGTCGTGATAGTGCGCAGCATCCCACAGCTTCTGGCGCGCCTGGCGGCAGAAGAACGGATCTTGCCCGACGATCGCCGGGGCGAGCTCGCCCTCGATGAGCGCCTGCAGGGTATATACGCCGCGTTTGATGCGCCCAAAATTCGACGTCGCGTAGCCCGTGATCCCCTCGTCCGTATGCACGCGCACGACCAATAGCCCGCCTGCGTCGTACGTCCACATGCCGTCCATCGCGGGCTTTTTGACTTCCCGTACGATCGCGGTCGTGGTTACATGGGTGATCTTCACTGTTCCTTCAGCCCCTGTCCGATCTCCGCGCCCTGCTCGACCAGCAGGCGCTGGAGCTTCTTCACGTCCACGTGACGCACGTCCGTGCCGTCCGCCGCGCTGACGGCCGCCGCGACGCCCGCCGCTTCGCCCAGGGCGAGCACGTGCGCCATGGCGCGCCAGGATTCAAAGGCGATTTGGTCGCTGGACATGCAGCGCCCGACCACGAGCAGGTTCTCCGCCTTTTGGGGCACCAGGCAGCGGTAAGGGATCTGATAGCCCGCATGCGTCAGGAAGCGGCGGTAGCCGTAGTAGTTGATCACGGGGTTCGCCGCCATGGCGATGGCGTCGTCAAAGCGCCGTCCCTCCAGCACGTCCTCGCCGGTCAGCTTGTACTCGCCCTCGAAGAAGCGCGTCTGCCGTACGCCGATGAGCACGCCCGTATCGACGATCTCAGCCCCCGCCAGGTCCGCATGCTTCGCCTTCTTCTCCGCCAGATCGTCGTACACCGCCAGGCGCACGTCGATCTCGCTCTCGGTCAGCTCCTTGCCGTCTGCGCAGTTCATCGGTCCGGGCGACGGACCCCAGACGACCATCGTATCCTCAAACAGGCAGCCGGGCGCCTTGGTGTCTGCCGGGAAGCCCTTGATCTTGTACATTAGGCAGTCGTTCAGGCGCTTGGCCTCGTCCTTCTTCGTCTGCCAGTAGGGCACGCCCGCATGGAAAGCCACGTCGCCGTCGCCCGAGGCGTCGATCACGGTCTTCGCCAACACGGCCTGGCGGCCCGATTTATTTTCGATGATCACGCCTAGCACCGCGTCGCCGTCCATGACCGTGTCGCAGAAGTAGGTATGGAACAGGATGTCCACGCCCGCCTCTTTCACCATCTTCAGCGTGACGTATTTAAACTTTTCCGTATCGAACGCGTAGTTGTAGGAGAGGTCGCCCTTCCCGTCTGTGCGGATAGCTGATGGATAAGCGTTGCGCGAATGCACCGCGCCGCCCTCTGCGATCAGGCGCAGCATCAGCTCCTCGCCGATGCCCTTTGTCGTCTGCAGGTAATCCGGCTCGACCTGGTTGCGAAAACCCACGATGTTGGCCATTAGCGAGGCCGTGGCCGTGCCGCCGAAGAAGGGGAATTGTTCGATGATCAGCGTGCGCGCGCCGTTTCGCGCGGCCGCGATCGCCGCGGGGAATCCCGCGCATCCCCCGCCTACGACGACCACGTCGTATTCGCCGTAAACCGGAATCTCGCGCGCTTTTTCGTGAATGGTCTGCATACTCATACCTCCCTATTTGGCCTTTTGGCAATTATCCTTTGATGGCGCCGATCATGACGCCTTTGACAAAGTACTTTTGAATAAAGGGATATACGCATAGAATGGGCAGCGTTGCGACCACGATCGTGGCGTACTTGATCGTCTCACCCACGGAGATCTGATCGCCTTGGCTCACAGCGGACGCCGCGAGCATGCTATCCGTGCTGTTCAGGATCAATATCTCACGCAGCAGCAACTGCAGGGGGAACATCCTGCGCTTGTTGATGAATAGCATCGCGTCGAACCACGAATTCCATTTAGAAACCATGTAAAACAGCGTAACGACCGCGATGTTGGCCATGCACAGCGGCACGAAGATGCGAAAGAGGATCGTAAAGTCCTTCGCGCCGTCGATACGCGCCGATTCCTCCAGGCTCTCGGGCACGGCGGCAAAGCCCGTGCGCAACACGATCAGGTTATAGGTCACGATCGCCCGCGGCAGCACCATGGCCCAGAACGTGTTCTTCATATGCATGTCTGTGCCGACCGTGAGGAAAAAAGGGATCATGCTGGGCTTGAACCACATGGTGAAAGCCGCAAAGAACATGATGTACTTGACGAACATCGCATGCGTTCTGGAAAGGGCGTACGCGCCCATGATCGTCAGCACCATGCTGATCACCGTACCCACACCCATATAGAGCAGTGTATTGACATAGCCGTTGCCAATATCGGGGTTTTTGAAGACGATCTTGTACGCCTCCAGTTCAAAGCCTAATGGCTTAAATAGCGCGCCACTATGGCGGATCAGCTGATTGGGATCCGAGACAGAAGCGAAGACTACGTAAAGGATAGGATACAGCGTGACGACCGCGATGAGGCCGAGCAGCACTACATTGGCGACCTGGAAACTCTTTTCTGCTTTAGATTCGCGAATCATGCCCTCTCTCCTCCTTACCACAGGCCGTATTCGGTCTTGCGCTTGCTTAAATAGTTGGTCCCCATGACCAAGCCGAAAGAAATCAACGCGTTAAAGAAATCAACTGCCGTCGTATAGCTGAAATTTGCCTCCAAAATGCCTCGCCTATAGACGAAGGACGAGATGACGTCCGAGGTCTCCGCGTTGGCCGCGTTATACAGCAGAATGATCTTCTCATAGCCGACGTTCAGCACCGCACCCACGCGCATAATCAGCAGGATCATGATTGTAGGCAACAACCCCGGCAGCGTCACGTGCCAAGTCTGTTTGAGCCTTCCCGCTCCGTCGATTTTCGCCGCCTCGTATAGCTCCTGGTCGATCGAGCTGAGCGCCGCCAGGTAGATGATCGAATTCCATCCGCAATTTTGCCAGATGTCGGAGGCGACGTAGATCGCGCGGAACGCATCCGGTTTCATCAGGTAGTTCTCGTTGGGCAAGCCGACCATTGCCATCATCGACGTCAAAACGCCGTCCTTTTTCAGAAAGTCCATCAGCATGCCGCAGATGACAATCATCGAAATGAAGTAGGGCATATAGGTAATCGTTTGTATCGTTCGCTTGTAGCGCGGATGGCGCAGCTCGTTGATCAGCAGCGCCAATAAGATGGGCGCTGGGAACGAAAAGATGATGCAGTACAGGCTGATGAGTAGCGTATTGCGCAAAAGCTTGATGAAATAATAGCTGGTAAAGAACGATTGGAAATGTTTGAGCCCAACCCATGGACTCCCCCATACGCCCTTCATGGGTTTAAAATCCTTAAAAGCGATGACATTGCCCAGAAGAGGCCAGTAGCAGAACAGTAAATACCAAACGACCACCGGAACCAACATCAAGTATACGTATTTATACCTTTTAAAATCTTTCACGACGCGCTGTCCAAGGCTAATTTTCCCTATTTCGACGCGCTTTTTAGATGCGGACACCATCTCATTCCCTCCTTTGGGTCGCCCCCTTCAACGTCGGAAGCTGCTCAGACGATTCCGATATCCAGATAAGTGTCCGGAACATGCCGGTTTTTGATATTTCGGGTACAAAAATCCGGGACGTCGCGTCCGGCGTCCCGGATCTGCCATTTTCACTGAGATCTTATCTTACGGGCGGGCCAGGTAGCGGTCCAGCGCGGCTTGGCGCAGCTCGGTCGCGCGGTCGATGCCCATACCCTTCAGCGTAGCGACCATCGCATCGTAGCCCTCGTCCAGGTCCACTTCGCCCATGATGATCTTCGTCGCCTGCTCCCAATAGTAGGTTTGTACGTCGTTCATGATGGTAGCAAATTCACTGGCTTCCTCCATGGTCGGCGTCACCGGCGGCATGAGAATCTCGTTTTCACAGGCCAGCCAATTCTTGCGGCCTTCGATCTGCTCGGGCAGACGATCGCGCTGTTCGAGCACGTCCTTCTGCTTGTAGACCGGGGAAGTGGACTGCCAAATGGTGTACTTGGCCATCGCCTGCTCACGGCTAAGACCATCAGGATTCTCGGCGACCAGCGGCAGGAAATAAGGCTTGCCGTCCGCGTCGTAGTCATAGGTCAATCCCTGTACGCCCCAGTTCGAGAGCATATGACCTTCTTCGCTGAAGAAGTAGTCATAAAACTTCACGATCATTTCCGGGTTCTCGCAGGTACTGGTGATCGCGATACCACCGGTGTAAGCTGCACCCTCCTGCCCGATGACCGGGGTTTCGCCTTCGGTCAACGTCGGGAACGGTTCCGGGAGAAGTTGGAAATCAGGGTTCGCGTCGCGGCACATGGCCGTATAGCGGGTAATGCTGTTCCCCATGGAGCCGATAAAGCAGAACACGCGGTCGCTGGTGACCTTCTCGTCGCGCAGCTTAGCGGTGTTGGCCGCAAACTCGACGTCCAGCAGGCCCAGGTCAAACCAGCGGCGCATCACGGACAGGTACTCTTTGTACTCGGGTTGCAGTACGCCGAACTTTACGGTGCCGTTATCGTTGTAAAACTCTTGTGCAATGCCGTAAGCGCCTAAAACCACAGGGCATGCGGTGATCTCTTCCATCTTGGCGAACAGGAAGGGGATTACACCCTCTAGCGCTTCGCTTTGCGTCACCTTGATGAGCATCTCTTCCCAGCCGGCAACGGTCGTGGGGAAGTCTTCCGGCGTCATGCCGATCTCATCCAGAAAGTCGGCCCGAACGACCGGTCCTTGGCTGACGGCCAACTCACGGTCTGCGTAGAAGGCCGGCAACGTGTAGTAGGTGCCGTCATCCAGCATACACTGGCGTTTGAGATCCGGGTGCGCCTCCAAATATGCGGTCAGATTCGGCGCATGCTCGGCGATCAGGTCGTTCAGCGGAATGATGATACCGTCGTTGATGTAGTTCGCCGGGCCGCCGGGAACGCCCAGCCATCCGTATTGGATCGCATCCGGCAAGTCGCCGGAGGCGCACATCAGATTGAAGGCATCCTTTTCGCCGCCGACCGGCGGGTGCAAGAAATCGACGGATACGTTCGTCAGATCCTTCATCGTCTGGTACACGAGGTTTTCAGACCAGTCGGCGACCGCACCGGCCGCCTTGTCCATCGGACACCACAACGTAAAGGATTGGGGCGTGTCATAGACGACGGGGCCCTCGGCCGAAACCGCGGTCGCCCCCAACAGCATGAACGCCGCGAGGATCAGGGAGACGAAGCTGCGAAAACTTCTCTTCATGGTTCGTTCCTCCTTCGATTTGCCTATCAGGCTTTTGCTGCATTTATTATAACAGGGCAGATTATACGATTCCATGTCGATTCATCGGTTCCGTTTGTCAAATCATCGGACGATTTCACCGTTTATTTGTGCAGGTCATTTTGGATGGCGCCTGGCCGAAATACTGCTTAAAGCGCTTGCTAAACGTAAAATAATCGCCGTACCCCAGCTCCAACGCCAGCGCCTGCAAATTGCACTGCCCCTCGGAAAGCGCGCGGCGCGCATGCTCCATGCGCAGCTTGGTGACGTAATCCGTATAGGGCATGCCTGCAGCCTTGCGGAAAACCTCGCTGCAGTAGGCGGTATTCAGGTGGAAGCGGGCCGCTAGATCGCTCAAACGCATTCTCTCTTTATAGTGCTGGCGCACATAATCCACCATCTCGAAAAAATTTGGGTGCGCCGCATTCCCGTTCTCGTCGCCCAAGTGCCTTTGCATGAGCGATTGAAGGTAAGCGGCCAGCTCTTCGATGCCGCCCAGGAAGGCATACATCGCCTCCGGGTCCATGACCCATTCGAGCTCGCCGCGCAGGCCCTCTTCGCCGCTCTTATCGAAAGCATCCATCAGGCGGTTCCAAAACCGGCAGACGCTATGCATCTGCGCGCCCTCTTGCGGCAGCAACCGCACGTAAGCGTTCAGCTGGGTTTGAAAGAGGGTCCCATCCCGCCTTTTAATCGCTTCGCTCAGCGCGGCGACGCACGCCTCGACCGCCTCGCTCTCCTGCGCGTGATACGTCACGCAGCGCACGTGTGGGTTCACAAAATCGGTGTATGCGCAGCTCTGCGCCTCAAACACGCGCCGCGAGAGGTGGTGCGCATGGCAGCTCGCGCGGCTCAGGCCGACGTACAGCCGCTCATGGGTAAGCAGCCCTTCCAGCGCAGATTTGAGCGCTACGCCTACGCCTTCATCCCCATTGGCCACCACCATCGCCTTGGATACGCCAAGCCAGATGAGGCGCGCGTTCAGGCCGCGCAGAGCGTTTGCCAGATCCTCGGCCGCCGCCTCGTCCACGTAACGCAAGATGGCGACGCGCCACCACTCGCCCGTGAGCGTCCGCCCCGCCCTTGCAAGCAGCTCCTCTGCGCTCATGCCGCCCTGTATCTCCTCTAGCAGCGCCGCGCTCTTGCGCGTATCTCGTCTGCCTAGCTCTGCTTTTACCTTGATGAGCAACGCCTGGGCGTCACTCCGCTCCACGGGTTTGAGGCAGTAGTCGAATACGCCGAGGCGCAACGCCTGTTGTGCGTACTCGAAGCTGCCGTACCCGCTCACAACGACGAAAAGCGGCGGCTGTGGCAGGCTCTGCGCGCGCGCCGCCATCTCCAGCCCGCTCATCACCGGCATACGGATGTCGATAAACACCAGGTCCGGCATCTCGTTGCAGATGGCATTCCACCCAGCGACCGGGTCGGTAAAGCGGCCGGTCAGCGCAAACCCATTCTCTTCCCATTGAAAGACACGTGTCAGGCTCTCCAGCGCCCAAGGTTCGTCGTCCAGCAGCATCACAGTATACATCGTCTTCCTCCTTTCAACGAAGCGCCGCCTTACACGGCCGATTTACGCTTTTGCCTGCGCCTGCCGCCTTGCCCGTAGGCGCAAGGTCACCGTCGTCCCCCGATCGGGCTGCGATTCGACCCTCACGCCGCAGTCCGCGCCGTACAGCAGCCGTATCCTGCGGTGAATGTTCGTCAGCCCGATATGGCTCGACCGGTCCGCCGTGTCTTCCTGCGTGATAATCAGCCCTGTTCGCAGCAGGTTTAGCGTCTCCTCGTCCATGCCGCTGCCGTCGTCGCTGACGGTCATGAAAAGGTCGTCCCCATCGCGCCACGCGCGAATACAAAGCGCCCCCTGCCTGTTTACCGTCTCGAGCCCATGCGACACGGCGTTTTCGACGACAGGCTGCAGGATCATCTTCGGGATCTCTAGCCCCAGCGTGTCCGGCTCCACCTCGTACTTGGCGGCGATGCGCCCGCCGTGGCGGATGCGCACGATGTTCATGTAGCGTACGATGCTCGTGATCTCCTCTTCCACCCGTACGTAAGCGCTGGAGCGCGTAGCGTAGCGAAAGATGTAGGCCATAGAGGCGATGATCTCCTCCAGGTCGTCCATGCCGCCCGCAAGCGCCATGCCGTGCATGCAGTCCAACGTGTTGTACAAAAAGTGAGGGTTGATCTGATTTGTGAGCGCAGCGATTTCCGATTGCTTTTGCGAGAGCTCCGTCTCGTATAGCCGTTCCTTGTCCTTCAGGTTTTCCCGGACCATCTGCCGCTGCTGCTTGAG
This sequence comes from Bacillota bacterium, assembly GCA_023404715.1. Taxonomy (GTDB): domain Bacteria; phylum Bacillota; class Clostridia; order Christensenellales; family Aristaeellaceae; genus Beduinella. The sequence goes on from JAEYAR010000101.1 coordinate 20,648, forward strand.
CATCGCGTTGAGGCCCTGAGCAATCTGATCCAGCTCGTTCTTGGTCTTTAGCTCGAGCGTCTCCTCAGAGGAATCCCGCGCCTGGCGCCGCATAAAATCCAAGATTTGACCGATCGGTTCGTTGACCTGCTTGCGCAGCACGAAGAAAAAGACGCTAAGTAGCAAAAATACGCTGACGCCCATCAGATACGCGAAGCGCATCACCATCGCCATGCGCCGCATAAGCGCATCCTCCTGCACAAATGCGATCAGCTGCCAACGCATGAGGGAAAAGCCGCGCGTCTGTAAAAACAGGGTATCCGCCGGCGCCTCACCCGCGCGCAGATCGGCCATCGCCTGGGCGCGCGCCTGTCCCGTCAGCGTCACGCTCTCGATCAGGGGAATTCCGCCTCCGTCGAGCAGCAGCAGGTTCGCGCCGTAGTCTCCGTCCGTTACCGCCTCCAGCTTTTGACGCAGGCTGTCGATGTTGTAGACGATGATCGTGTATAAAAACGTGCCGTCCTCCCGCTCGTCGGAACGGTTGATGCAGTACATGCGCGCCGTCGGCCCCGTGCCCAATTGCATATGAACAGGGTTTTTGACGACCAGTCCGTTTTTCATCGCACGTTTGGCGCTCTCTATCACCTGAAAATCCATTTCGCCATATGCGAACAGCTCGACATCGGCAAAATCCGTTACGATGATCGAATCGATGTTGCTTGCGGCCAGCTGCGTCATATATACCGCGGATCGGAGCACCTGCATCATCTGTGCGCTATCGTCCGTAGCGCGCACATATGCCCGCATGGCATCGCTGCGCGAGAACGTGGCCGATATCAAATTGAGCTGATACCACATCGCGTTGATATCCTCAAACAGTTCGTCCGCGCGCGCATTGGTCATCACGCGCGCGCTTTCCTTGATCGATTCGTGGTAGTACAAGACAAAAATCCGTTCCACCGCCAGCAGCGTGATAAACACGAGCAACATCACGATCAGGAGCAATCTTTGTATACCGCCGCGTCCTGGCAGCCGCCGCATACCGTACGCCTCCTTCCGTCCTCTTCAAATTGTACAGAAAAAAACGAAAATGCACAAGAAAAAGAGGTGAATCCCTGCATTTCCCTGTGCATTTTTTGGCCATTATGGGTAAGCCGACAAATATCGCCTTATGGGTTGACCACGTTCTGCGGCTTTCCATCGACGAATGCGCGCAGGTTTGCGACCGCGATATCCATCAGACGCTGGCGTGATTCCCGGGGCGCCCAGGCGATGTGCGGCGTGATGAGGCAATTGTCAAGGCCCATAAGCGGGTTGTCCGGACGGATCGGTTCGACGGATACGACGTCGAGCGCCGCCGCATACACCTTGCCCGAGAGGAGCGCCTCGCGCAAATCCGCCTCCCGGATCAGCGGGCCGCGCGACGTGTTGATCAGGATGACGCCGTCCTTCATCTTCGCAATCGTTTCCCGGTTGATCAGCCCCTGCGTCTCGGGAAAGAGGGGGCAGTGCAGCGAGATCACGTCGCTTTGCGAAAGCAGCGTATCCAAATCCACGCATTCAGGCGCCGTCACGTGCGCATCGTAAGCCAGCACGCGCATGCCAAAGCCGCGCGCGATCTGCGCGGTCGCCCGGCCGATGCGGCCGTAGCCAATCAGGCCGAGGGTCTTGCCCGCAAGCTCCATCAAAGGATAATCCCAAAAACAAAAATCGCGGCAAGCGCTCCAGCGCCCCTCCTCGACCGCCTGCGCATGATGCGCAACGCGGTGGCAGATCTCCAGCAACAGCGCAAACACGTACTGGGCTACGGCGCTGGTGCCGTAAGTCGGGATGTTGCAAACCGGAATCCCCTGTTCTTTCGCCGCCTGTACGTCCACAACGTTGTATCCCGTCGCCAACACGCCGATCATGCGCAAGTCCTTCGCCGCCAAGATCGTCTCCCGCGTCAGGGGCGTCTTGTTCGTATATACCGCCTGCGCGCCTTCGATTCGCTCGGCGATCTTGTCCGCGGGGGTGTAGTCGTAAACCGCGAGCTCGCCCAGCGCCTCAAACCCCTCCCAACTGAGGTCGCCGGGGTTTTCCGTGTACCCGTCTAAAATGACGATCTTCATTTCCTCGTCTCCTTTTCGATTTCATCTTGTCTTTTTCGCGTGAAGATGGTACGATGATAGCCATGAGCAGATGAGTAGGAGGCCCCTATGGAGAAACAAACCCGCCTGAACCAATCCGTCGAAAAGACGCTGCAGATCATCGAGGCTATGGCCAGCGCCCGAGAGCCCGTCCGTCTGGGCGACCTCGCGCGACAGGTCGGCATGCCCACCAGCACGACGTTGCGCATGGTAGGCACCCTCGTAGAGCACCGATACGCCTATCAGGACCAAACGACGCTGCGCTATGCATTGACGCTCAAGTTTGCACAGATCGGTTCGATGGTAAGCGCGCGTTTCAGCATCCGCGACGTCGCACGGCCTTATCTCAGCGCGCTTTCCGACCGCTGCGACGAATCCTCCTGCCTGGCGATCGAGGAGGACATGGAGGTTATCTACCTCGACGTCGTAGACGGGCCGGACGGCATGCTCAAAATCACGCAGCGCATCGGCAAGCGCGCGCCCATGCACTCCACAGGCGTCGGCAAGCTGCTGCTTACGCAGTATACGCCCGAGGCGCTGCAGCGGCTGATTCAGATCAAAGGGCTCGTTCATCTGACGCCAAACACCAAATCATCGCCCGACGCGCTCATGGCGGAACTGGACGCCATACGCGCCCAGGGCTACGCGCTAGACGACGAGGAGTGCGAGCTGGGCGCCCGTTGTGTCGCCGCGCCGGTGCGCAATTATGACGGGCGGATCGTCGCGGCGATCAGCGTATCGGGCCCCGTATCGCGCATGACGCGCGAACGCGCTCTGGCGCTCGCGCCCGTCGTCACCGACGCCGCGCAAAAGATCAGCGCCTCGCTCGCCTTTACGGATTGAACGCCGAAATTTGTATACGAATGTTGCCCGCGCCGGAAACTCCGGCGCGGGCGATTCGCTTTGCGCCTCTTATAACACCGCCCAGGCCTCGTTCAGGAAGCGCTTGGCGTTGGATAGCACCATCTCGCTGTCCTCATCCTCCCAGGGCTTGACCTCAAAGGCCACGACGGGCCGCTTACCTGCCCCGAGATAGCCCACGTCGAAGAGCTTTCGCAAGAAACGTACGAGCAGCTGTACGTCCACCTCGCTGTGCGGGAAGCCAAAGCGCGGGTGCTGGTCGCCATAAGCCGGCGCGCCGGGCATGAGCACGGCGTTGGCGATATGCACGTGACGGATGAAGCGGGCGATCGGATCGATGCTCTCGTCCATCGTCTCGTGCAGCTGCGTCATGTGGCTTAAATCGACCATCAGCCCAAAGCGGCTGAATTCAGGCGAGATCTCCTTGCAAAGCCTGGCGGCCAGCGTCGCCGGGCCGATCAGCGAGCATTTCTCCACGTCGTAGTCGAACACTTCCAGGTTGACGTTCAGGTCCCCCTTCGTCTCGGCGTAAGCGCAGATTTCGCGGACGCTTTTCACGAGGGCCTGATAGGCCTCCTCCTTGCGCGCCTCCTCGTACTTGCCGGCGAGGAAGGCGATGCCCTGCGCGCCCATTTCATAGGCCTCGTCCACGCAGGCCTTCATGCGCAGAAGCGCTCGCTGGCGAAGCGCCTCATCCAAGCTGTTGATGTTCTCGCCGTTTCGCATCAGCTGCGGCTGCGCGCCATAGCCCAGCGCCACGCCGCTCTGGCGTACAAGGGCGGCCACCCGTCCCCGCTCGTCAGCGTCGTTGATACGCGTAAGCTCGATCGCATCAAAATAATCGTCCGCCAGCACGCGGCGTACGCTCGTACAGATATCCCCTTCGCCCGTCATCGCAGACGGATAGGCCATGAAGTGCACGAGACCGACCTTCATGTATTTCTTCATCGATTCCTGCATAACGTTCCCCTTTCGGTCAGCTTTCCGCCGGTGCGAAGCTCTTGACGTTCGCCAGGCTGCCGCCCATGTCGCACAGCTGTTCCTTAACGCAGACCGCGTCGATCACGTAGGTGCGCCCGCTGCCCTTTGCGCGCTTCAGCGCCGCTGCGAGGTCGTCCGGGGTAAACACGCGCTCGGCCACGCAACCGTAGCCCTCCGCCACCTTGACGTAGTCGATGGTGCCGTCCTGATTATAGGGCATGTCCACCGCGTACTCATAGCCATACGCGCCGCGCTGGTTCTGTCGGATGAGTCCCAAATAGGCGTTGTTGAGGATCACGACGATGATCGGCTTTTTATACGCCGCGCTGACCGCGATCTCCTCGCCCATGAACGTAAAGCCGAAGTCGCCTACGACCGTAACGCTGAAATGGTCCGGATCCGCAACCTTCGCGCCGAAAGCCGCCGGTACCTCATAGCCGAGGGTACCCGCGCCGCCGGAGGGCAGATAACGCCGCGGCTTGTCGATGTTTTGCAGCTGGCCCGACCAGATCTGCGTGATGCCGCAGCCCGTGGTGAACATGGTATCCGCGTCAAAGGCCCGATCGACCTCCTCCAGCACCCGATGGGGCATGATCGGGCAGGTATCGTAATGCGTCTTGCGCGCGAGCTCGCGGCGAAGCGTGGCGATCGACTGCGCGCGCGCCGGATTTACGCCCTGCATACCGCGCGCCCTGGCTGTATCGATAAGCGCGCGCACCGCGAGCTTCGCGTCGGCGGCGATGCCCAGATCCGGCGTAAACACCTTGCCGAGCTGCGTCTTTTCGACGTCGATATGGATGAATTTGCGCCCTGCGCGATAAACCTTGAGGTCGCCCGTATGGCGGTCGCTGAACCGGCAGCCGATGCCCAACACCACGTCCGATTCGAGGAAGACCCGGTTGCCCACCGGCTGCCCTACCTGGATGCCGGCATGGCCTGCATTGAGCGGATGCTCGATGGGCACGCCGCCCTTGGCCATGTAGGTCGTGATGATCGGGATCTGCAAGAGCTCCGCCAGCTCGATGACGTCCGCCTCCGATTCGCTGAGCGTCACGCCGCCGCCCATGACAATGACCGGCGCCTTCGCGGCCGCCAGCATGTCCGCCGCCTCCTCGATCAGGCGCTGCTCGGGCGCTTGCTTTTGAATCAGCATCGGCTCATAGGTATCGATGTCGAACTCGATCTGCGCCTGCTGCACGTCCAGGGGCAGATCGATCAGCACCGGACCGGGGCGGCCGCTGCGCATGAGGTAGAAAGCCTCGCGCATCACCTGCGGGATCGTCTGCGCATCCGTCACGCAATACGTCCTCTTGGCCACAGGCTCGCAGATCTTCGCGATGTCCACGCACTGAAAGGGCTCCATCCCCAGCTGCCAGGAATTGGCCTGACCGGTGATGGCGAGCATCGGAATGGAATCGATGCAGGCCGTATACATGCCCGTCACAAAGTTCGTCGCGCCGGGGCCCGAGGTGCAGATGGCCAGCGCAATGCGGTGCGAAGCGCGGTAATACGCGTCCGCAGCATGCGTGCAGGCTTCCTCGTGGCGCATGCAGTAATGTGAAATGGGCGCGCTCTGCAGGTATTGGTATACCGCGTTGATGCCCGCGCCCGGAATGCCGAATGCATCCCGGATGCCCTCTTTGACCATAATTTGAACCAATGCTTCTGCCGCTTTCATAAGATCCTCCCGAATTCATGATTTCATATAATGAAATCATATTTCTATACATGAATTCTATCACGTTCAAGAAGAATTGTCAACCCAAAACGGCAGGCGACAGGCGGCGCGCTTGCGCCGCCCGCTTAGGCTTCTTTTGTCATCAGTTCAATCTGATGAGCTTTCCCACTGGGATTTGGTCGCACAGACCGTCGAGTCTGGTTAGCAATTCGTCTTTCAATTCGATCACGCCCGCCTGCGTCAAGCGCGTCTTGCTCGCATAGGCTCCCTGGCCAGGTACGTGCAGACCTATCGCCCGCGCTTGCATGCGCTCGATCAACTCGCCGGAGCGACGTATAAAGTCGCCCTTCTCCATCAAAGCGTCCTGCTTGATGGCAATCGCCGTATGGCAAGTAGGGTTCTGCTGGTCGTGTACCTTGTCCGGTTCATCGACAATGCAACCTTGCGAAAGAAGCGCCGTCAGCACCTCGCCAAGTATAGCCAAGCCGAAGCCCTTGTGCCCTCCAATGGGCAACCGCGTCCCCCGGGCCAATTCAGCCGGATCGTTTGTCGGCCTGCCAGCGCTGTCAAACCCCCAATAGGACGGCACGCTTTCTCCTCGGTCAATCCGCTCTTTCAGCGCCCCGAATGAGGCATAGGCCATACAAGCGTCAAACAGGACCGGATAGCCTAAATCGGTCGCAAAAGCATAACCCATCGGTAGTGTGCCGATCACCTTTTCCGTCCGCTCAGGCGCGCCCATCGTTGGCGCGCCCTTGCACAGCAGCATGGCGATAAATCCCTGCTCGCTCGCCCGCTCGACATAGGGCGCCGCCGCCATGTAATGGTTGCTCGAGCGTACGGCGCACAGCCCGATTCCATGCGCCTGCGCCGTATCCATGGCGCGCTGCATCGCGAACGAACAGACCAGTTCCCCCAGCCCATTCCCTCCATCCCAGCTTTCAAGCGCGCCGTAGGTTGCCAACCGTTCGTACGAAGGGTTGATCGCTACGCTCCCGTCGAGTAACGCCTGCACGCGGCCGGGAAAGTCGTAGATATCGTGGTGACCCACGTCCCTTAGCGTCGCGCGCATCACCGTATCGGAGACGCTTTGCGCGTTGCTCTGCGTCATGCCCAGCGCGTGCAAAATCTCCTCAATCCACGTACGCAAATGGCAAAGCTTTATGAGCGCCATATCACTCCCCCGCTTTCAATGAAATGTCGTATTCCTCCATCGCCTCTCGTACTGCCCGTAGCAACGGACGCGTCGACCCGTCGTAGTGGCCCAAAGAAAAACCGTCTACTCCCAATTGCGCCAGCTGACCGATGCTCTCTCGCAAGATTTGCGGCGTCGCATTGGGACGTACGGCAAAGGCTGCAAGCAGAGGCTTTTCGCAACCGATGCCCCTTCGAATCTTATTGAGCGTATTGCGCTTGTACTGAAAGCCGTCCGTGATCGTCCTCTGCTCCGTATAGTCGCTATCGCGTACCGAATCAAGGTACGGCGCAACGTGGGGATAACTGAGTCCCGCGAGTTCCGGGTAGCGTAGATAGTTGTTATAGCGGAAATCAACCTTCGGTTTTACTGCTTTAATCGCGCTGTAAAGCTCGGCAAAGAGGGATGTAATGCATCTAACGCGAAACTCTAGGAACTGTGCGAGCGCCGGGTATTCCATCAGCAAGCCGGCTTCGGTGAGGTTACTGTCCATAAGCAGCTGTAGCTGAAGGCATTGATCGTTGTTGTGATAGGGCGTCGCGGTTACTATCCGCTCAAGCCGCCTCAGCTCGACCATCATCGTATCCCATTCGTACCCCAAGGCAATCGCCTTTGCACGGCAGTGCTCGCAGAAGCATCCGCCCGTCACCACGCCCAGCAATGCGCTGAGCTGCGGGTTCGCCTCGTGCGGCAAGAACCACGGCGCCTTTACCGGTTCCCCCTGTTGAAAGAGCATCATACAGGTCTGAATAAAGTCTACGTCGTGTTCTTTAACGGTTTGGGCGAAGAGCGCGCGCATGTATTCGCGCACGTCCGCGTGGTTACAGCAAAAATGCTGGGCGATCGCTTGCCCGTGGATGTCCTTTTGCAGCACGTCGGGAAATTCTTGCCTCGCTTTTTTTGTGTCGTAAAACGTATGAGAAATCTCAATTCCCGCTTTAAGCCCTCGCCTGCGTGCGCATTCGGTAAGTACGTTCAGCCAATCTGTTCCTTTCAAAAAAGCCCGTTCAGTGCCTTGAGGCTTTAGCTTTGTACTCGCAAAAGCTTCGGGGGCGATATCATAATACACGCGACTATCCTCCGGCGCGTACCATTTACGCGAGGGGTTTTGCGTATAATACAGGCTTGTCAGTGGACGCTTCTCGTAGTGCATGACGCCTACGAGGTATATGCTGTTTACAAGGCTACATTCCACCAATTTATCGACGATGCGGTCGATGGGTTCGTCATGTAAATCCCATGGATAAAGACTGGCTGCGATTTCACGGATGATCATTTTTCTCCTCCTGCGGGCGCCTGTCTGCGTCCGCTTTTCGTTCTCTGTATTGTGTCGGTGTCATGCCTACGTACTTTTTAAAGTTTCGTAGGAATGTATGCAAGTCCTGATAACCGGCGAGCGCGGCAATTTGGGCTACCGTTAATTCCGTATCGCTCATCAACGCGCAAGCCTCTGCAATACGCAGACGTCCTACGTATTCGCTAAACGACATGCTCATGCGCTCGGAGAATAAACGGCTTAGATAGCTACGCGAGATACCTAAGGCGCCTGCCACACTTTCCAATGATAGATTGGGTTGCATATAGTGCGTTCGAATATACTCCAGCGCATTTTCAGCCGGACCCTTCCGCACCTTTTGTAGTTGCCTCTCCCTGCATGCCTTGCGATAAATGTCCAGCGCACCCTCGCGCAGCTCCTCCATTGTCTCGACTTCCAACAAGCGCCTCACGTCGATCGTCTTAATGAACCCATAGGATACCGTGCGTAGCACCATGTTGATAATCTCATAATAAAGACAGCGTGCGAGGCTGACGCTCAGGCCGCTGTTTGCAATCTCCGCAAACAGACGGTTGATGTGCATCTCAATTGCGCCAAAGTTACCATCTTCGAGATGGCGCTGGATATCGGACTGATTGCGAAATGCCTGTACATATCGAAGGCTCACATCATCGATCAGACCCTCCACCTCTCGAGCCGGGATTACCCGGTTATGTCCGCGGATCAGTCTGTATTCACAAGCGTTCTCCGCCTGCACATAAGCCTTATGTAAGGCTGAAAGGCATTCTTGCTCCTCGCTTAAGCCAATGGTCACGCCAACCCCAAACCGGTGCCGTATCGTGCTGAGAATCTCCTCCGTAGCCAGCAAAATAGCATCCTCCGGCATCTGTGACGGCCCATAATTAAGCACGACGGCCGTGCAGCCCGGCTCGATCGTCAACATCGAAACCTGGCATCGATCCATAAACGCACGGCCGATTAGCGCTTGAATCGCTTCGTCATCTCGGCTATCCCAATTCTGCGATGCACAACGATGCGCGAGAACCAGAAGCACGCGAAAATGCGAGCCTGCAAACGATATATTAAATTGGCTTGCCATCTGCACTAGATCTATATCCGAAGAATAGCGCCCACGCAGCACCCCGAGCATAAAATGGCGCGCCGTATAGACCTGCTGACGCATCACCCGCTCCTTAAGCTGCATATTATCGCGTATTGTCCTGTCGTAAGCATCGCTGATGCTTTTCAATCCGCCGCACCTATGTACGCCGCGCTCCACATGTCCGATTTCGTTTAGCAGCGGCTGTAACGGCTTATAATTGCGGTAGGCGAACCATAGCGACAAGCCGATGCCAAGCAGCACCGCGAGTAACATGTATACCGCCAGCACCTGCAGCGTCTGGGTGAGGGGCGCGCCGACGACATCCTCCGGCAGGACGAAGAATGCCCTAAGGTTCATCCGTTCTATACGAGTAGCATAGAGTAAAAACGCCCGTCCGTCAGAGGATAAATGCCGCCACTGCCCCTCTACAGCGTCTTGAATGAAAGGATAAACCTCCTCTACGCTGCTGAAGACGACGTTCTGCGCGCCTTCCACAAGGATCATATGCACGTGCGGCGCATGGGGCAAAGCCCCCGCCAGTCGAGCGAAGATGGATCGCGGGATCTCGCAAAGTAAAAACTGGCCGCTGTCGCGCAGGATCGAAAGTCGGCGCACATAGTAGATCTTATCGTGCATCAGATCCGGTCGGTACGCAAATTGACCGTTTTTAACTTCACGCAGAATTTGGGCGATCGCCAGCTCCTCTTGTTCCATTAACAGCCCTTCGCTCGAGAGAATGTGTTTGCCGTTCGCCACCATGATGCGCTCGATAAAGGCATTAGGCGTCTTATACGCGTTCATTTTGCGAACGCCCTCTGACTTTTCAATCGCTGCCCGATCGTTTGCCATCATCGCCGTCATTGTACGCACGTCGGTGTCTGTCACGAGCATAGCCGCCAGCGCATCCATTCCCACCATGTACTGTTCCAGCACAGACACGACCTGCTGCGAAGCCGCCTGCATAGAAGATTCGATCTCCTTCCATAGGGCTGCCCGCATGCTTCCCCATATACTCGCCCCCATTAAACCGGCTGGAACGGTCAGAACCAGCAGAAACATGATGAGGTAACGAAAGAACAGGCCGTGTCTGGAACTGGAACGCATTCTTCATCCCTCCAAGCGCAATGGCGCGGGGAATAATATCGCTACTGCGGCGAATCCACCTTATAGCGATGCCTGGTATACCTCATTCTTTTGACGAATCACTTCTTCGCCGCCGTTTGCGAGCCATGACTTACAAAAGTCTTCAAACATTTTATCCAGCGATGATTCGTCCGCCGAGCAGATCATCTTGGTGAACGTCTCGTCCCGCAGGGTTGTCAGGATGGTATTGTATTCAATATCCGCCTCTGTCGTCACGAAAATCGGAGAAATCGGCTCACCATATGTCTCAAACATTCGCACGCCGTCCCAAACCTCTTGGCTGGCGCAGCGGTCGAACCACTCGCGCCTAAAGAGATTGGAATATTGGATGCTCATACCTGCCTGGGTGCGCTTATTGATGTCCTCCCATTCCGGTGTGAAATGAAACGTGCCGCTCTCATCCACCGTGTAATGTACGCCCTCTTCGCCGTAACGGATGCGTAGGTAACCCTCCTCCGAAGCGGCGTAGTTTAGCAACTTCATCAGACGCACAGGGTTTTCACACTTCGCGCTGATGGCCATCGTATAGCCAATAGAGCGGTAGTCGTTTGTCCATAGGCGCTTTGCGCCGTCTTTACTGAGGATCGGCTCATAGGCAATGAAGTGAGAATCCGGCTCCGTCTCGCGCAACGCAGCCAGGCCAATGTCAAACGCAGGATCCAGCCGCTGCACTTCCGTGCTCCCATAGCTGCCGAATTTGCCTTGGCCCAACATTTCCTCGAATTTTTCGCGGTTATACAATGGGAACTGCGGATCGATGTAACCCGCGCGGAACCATTTGTTGATCCGCTTGAGCGCATCCAGCATCTCCGGCTGGATGGAGCCGAACGTCAATTGTCCATCCTTCACGAGCCATTGATCGGGCAGCACGCCGTAATACAGATAGGCAGGGAGGAAGGTTGATGTTATCGGAGCGTTCGGCCCACTGATGCCATACGTGTCTTTTTTTCCGTTACCGTCCGGGTCGTCTTCAGTAAAGGCACGGATTGCCTCCTCGTATTCCTCAATGGTTTTAGGAATTGGAAGATTCAGCTTCTCCAGCCAATCCTCGCGGATGACGGGGATAATGCCGTCCGTACGATACTGATTGGGCAGGGAATACAGCTTTCCGTCAAAAACGAAAGGATCCCAGCATTCCTGCGGCCGAATGGCCTTCATCTCCTGGCCATACTGCGCCACCAAATCGTCCAGTGGTAGAAGCAGTCCCATTTCCACCATCGTAGTCAATATGGAGTAGTCGTTGACCTGCACCAAATCCGGCAGATCGTCCGATGCGATGAGTAGATTCAGCTTATTCTGGTAATCGTTTGACCCGCGAGAGACGAGCATAAACTCGAATTCTGCGTTAAACTTGTCCTCCAAAAAGGAGAGCGTCTCGTTCTCTTCCGGCACATCAAATTGCTTGCCCTGCATCACCGTAAATGTGAAATGGTTGCTCTCATCGTCCGTCAGGTTGACGTCTGCCTGCAAAGCGCCCGGTAGATACAGCATAAGTATGGAAAGCAGCAAAGAACATATTTTCCTCATTATACAAATCCTCCCATTCGTCATTTATATATATATTTATTCATATGTAATGAAGAGTTCTGCGCGCTGTTCCTATCCTCCTTCCATCCCAAATTGGCATCATACGGAAATTTATTGCCATAGGAGCGCACAGCGCTCTCTCAGCACGAGCATGCTCTGCCCAGCACCTATCCCTTGATTGCGCCAATCATAACGCCTTTGACAAAATATTTTTGTAAAAAAGGGTACACTGCCATAATCGGTAAAATCGCCACGACGATGGTCGCGAGGCGAACGGATTGAATCGTTGTATCCGACATGGAATAGTCCGCGCCGCCGCCCGCCACATACGATAGGTCGACCGACTGCACGATCTCGCGAAGCACCAGCTGCAGGGGAAAATTACGCGAACGATTGATATACATCACCGCATCAAACCATGCGTTCCAATACCCCACGGCGTAAAAGAGGGTCAGCGTCGCAAAAATCGGCATAGACAGCGGTAGCACGATTCGCAAAAGCGTGGTCAAATCATTTGCGCCGTCGATGGTTGCAGACTCTTCAAGCCCATCAGGAATCGACTTGAAGAAGTTGATGAGCAGCAGCATATTGTACACCGAGATCGCCTTGGGCAAGATAAGCGCCCACAGCGTATCGATCATCCGTAGATCGCGGATGACCAAATAGGTCGGAACGAGCCCGCCGCTAAAGAGCATCGTAAAGTAAAACAGTGTCGTCATTAGGCGCCTGCCGTAAAGGCGGTTTTTGGAGAGGGGATACGCCGTCAGCGTCGTGAGTAGAAGCGAAAGCAATGTGCCCACAACCGTTATAAACAGCGTGTTGCCATACGCGCGCAGGATGCTCGATGTTGAGAACACCATGCTGTAGGCGCTAAAATCCAATCCTTTGGGGTAAAGAAAATAGATATCCTGGGCTGCCACGTTGTCGCCCGAGATGGAACCGACGATTACGTAATAAAAAGGATAGAGTGTGATGAGTACGAGCAGCGTCATGATGACGGCATTTGTGCAGGTAAAGAGTGCGTCTCCTTGCCGTCTCTTGCCGTCAGGTTTCATCAAATCGGCTTTGATCATAGCATGTTCTCCTCCCATCTTTTGGCGATTCCGTTAACACTCAGCACCATCGCCAGCCCGCAGACGGATTTAAACAGGTTGACCGCAGTGGAGAAGCTATATTTTGCCTGCTGCAGGCCGACCTTGTAGACGTAAGTATCGATGATCTCGCATTTATCGTTGACCAACGCGTTACTCATGATCAAAATTTGTTCAAAGCCGGCATCCAGAATCTTACCCACCCGCAGGATCAGCATGATGATGATCGTCGAACGAATGGCGGGCAGCGTAATGTGCCACATCATGCGCGCCCGTGAGGCGCCGTCAATCGAAGCCGCCTCATATAGGTTCATGTCCACTCCGCTGAGCGCAGCTAAATAGATGATAGCGCTCCACCCCAGTTCCTTCCATGTATCGGAGAGGATCAACACCCACCGAAAAGCATCCGGATCAAGCAGCACATTCACCTCGTAGCCTGTGACCGCTGTAATCAACGTAGAGAACAGACCTGTCTTGGGCGCGAGCATCATCAGCACGATGTTTCCTACCACAACCCAAGATATAAAGTGCGGCAGGTATACCACGGTCTGCACCAGACGCTTGGCCGTTTTGTTCTGCATTTCATTGAGCAGGATTGTAAAGAGAATCGGCGAAGGAAACCCTACAAATAGCTTCCCAAAGCTGATAATGAACGTGTTTGTCAAAATGCGCAGACTGTCCGGCGAAGTGAAGAATTGTCTAAAATACTTGAGTCCAGCCCACGGCGCCTCCCAGATCTCACGTCCCAACTTATAGTCCTTGAAAGCGATGCTGATGCCGTACATCGGCCAATACTTAAACAGCAGAAAAAAGAGTATTCCTGGGATGAGCATCAGGTAGAGCAGGCGGTCGCGGTGGATCGTCCGCAGCTTCCTATCCATCATTTAGGGTCCCTCCTTGTTTTGCGCTTTTCTATCCGCATGCCCATTATATCGTCCAACAGCTTTATTTTTCTACGTTTGCATTGTGCCATTCAACCATCTATTCTTGTCATCAGCGTGTGCATTCGATGCCCTCATGTGCATTTTGTACGTTTTGACCCGTTTTTTATCGCCTTATTCTCCTTTGCGAGCATGCTCTGCGCCGCAACAAAAAACGGATAAGCGCGTCGCTTATCCGTAGAATGCAAAGATGAATTTTCGCTTCGGGGTCTTACTGCGCTTCCACCGCCCGCAGGAGCCTGTGCATATAGTCCGCATAATGCGCAAAAGCCAGCTCCGGCTCCGGCAATTCAGGGTGCCATCTCTTCTCCCATTCAAACGAGAGATAACCCGTATATCCGTCGGCATGTAGCCGCCTTATGATGCGCTCGATGGGGATATCGCCCTCGCCGACCTTGCACAGGCTTGCCGGCGTCAACTCCCGGTGGTAATCCTTTACGTGCACATGTCTTATGCGCGGAGCGATCAAATCGTATAAGCGCTCAAATTCAGCGCCATAGGCGCGGTCGCTGTGCTGGATATCCCACAGAACGCCAAAATGCGCGTCCTCCAGCGTCCGAAGAAGCGGATCGAGCATCTGAATCGTGTTGAACTCGCCGTGCACCTCCAGCAGGACGCCCACACCATCCGCCATAGCGATTACCTTGCCGAGGCCTGCGATGTTGCGCGCAAGACACGGCCCGTCTCCCTCGTCCCCCAGCCGGTCGGCGAACACGCGCATGAAGGGAATGCGCATGCGCCGGCACAGCGCAATGCTTTCCTGCGCTTCTTTGAGCATCTCCGCTTCTTTCGCAGGATCTTGAAAAGAGACGGAGGTTCCCAAGCAGCAAATTGTAAGGCCTGCCTTTTGCAACTGTGCGCGCGTCCTTGGCGCAGTTGCATTTGAAAACATCGTCAGCTCCCCCGGACGCATTGCCGTGCCGACGCCGCGCACTTCGACCGCGTCAAACGCGTGCGCCTTGGCGTAGAACATGATCTGTTCCCAGCTCCATTCCGGGCATCCCAGCGTTGAAAACGATAACCGCATACTTCCCCTTCTTTCCGCAGCCGCTCCGCACGCTCCCGCAAGCGCTTGCTCTCGATCGTCATATAGATTCATTACGCTGTTCGCCACAAAAATCCCTTTAAAAAGCAGCCCTTTTCTCTCCGGCCCCTTTAAATGCCAGACGGTACCTGCGCCGCTTGCCAAGGCGCTTACCGCAAGGTATAATAATCATCATAATGAAACACCCCTTTTACAACGCACATCGAAGCCTGTGCAAGGAGCTCTGTTTATGGATCTCAAGACATTAATTCGCGCCATTGAGGATACGTTCCATCTACAGGTCTGTGTACACGACGTATCCGGCATTACCTATACGGATCATATGCTAGAGATCGACTACAGTAAAAAATCGCACTCGTGTGCATACTGCGAGCAAGTTAAGCAGGTCACCGGCAAAAGCACCTGTATGTTGCAAAAGCGAATCGTCATGCGTTATCTGCGCGCCCTGCGCGGGAAAGGACTATACGGAATCTGCCACATGGGGGTATGCGAGTATATTCTCCCCGTTGTAAAGGAGAGCCATCTGCTGGCGGTGGTATTCGTCAGCGGCGCGGTGGCCGAAGACCGCGCACGCGCAAGGGCGATGCTGCAGCGCCGCCTACTGCAAGACGCGCCGGGGCAAAGCGATTTCGTCCGCGTTTTTGATGATTTTTGCCTGCGACAAGAGACTACGCGCGAAACACTCTCCTTTTTTGCACGCTTAATCGCCGATATGCTGTTAGATCACAGCCAGGCGGTAAACGTTCGCCCAGCCGGCGATCGATCCGACCACTTCTGGCAGGCCATCACGCCCGCGGGATCGTTCCGTATCTCCTGGATTTTGCAGGACATCGTGCCCTATATTCACGAAAACTATCGCAATCAGCTGTCTCTGCGCCATTTTTCAGACCTGTATTTCATCAATTCGCAATACCTTTGCCGCCTCTTTTCACGCCAGATGGGAATCGGCTTGATCGCTTACGTCAACCGCCTGCGCATTCAGATCGCAGCGAGGGAGATCGCCAACACAGATCGCCCTATTGCAGAGATCAGCACCGGCGTCGGCATTCAAGATGCGAATTATTTTTATCGTCTGTTTAAAAAAAAGATGGGCCTTACGCCCATGGAGTATAGACGGCATACACAAATCGATCGAGCTGATCGTTGGACTTAAGGCTGGGATGCAACCTCGCCTTTTTCTTTTTCCGACGAAGCGAGGCATGCCGCCCTTCCCTGGCTGCGCCCCCATTTATTGATGGACAATTTTGTGCTGTTCCCTTGTCAAAAACGCCCATCTTCACAGGCGCATAATGATGTTAAAATAACGATATACAATCGTTTAGGAGTTAAATCGGATGGACGAAAGATGGGATGTCGCCGTCGTAGGCGGCGGACTGAGCGGCGCGTTGGCCTCCCTTGCAGCCGCCCGGGAGGGCAGGAAAACGCTGCTCATCGAAAAATATGGTTTCCTCGGCGGCGCGGCCGTCGCCGCGTTAGTCAATCCGTTTATGCACTACCGCACCGCCAACCGGCGTATCAACAACGCCGGCCTGTTTCAAACCCTGCTTGACCGTCTGGATTCAATGGGCGCACTGCACGCTAACCGCACGACGTTTAACGAGCAGCTTCTATGCATTGCGCTGGACGATCTGCTTCGCGAGGCGGGCGTGCAAGTGCTTCTTCACGCGCAGCTGCGCGCCGTCCACTGCGCGCAAGAGGGGGACGGCACGCGCATTTCCGAACTGCTTTTACAGGGCTTGTCCGGTCAGGAGCACAAAATTGTTTCTAGCATTTTCATCGACGCAACAGGCGACGGCGATTTGATCGCGCTGTCCGGCGCCCCATTTCAGATCGGTCGCGATACGGATCATGCCTGCCAGCCCATGACGCTCTGCCTGCGCATCGGCGGTATCGATATGCAAGCGCTGGAAGAATCCGCGCGATCATCGGGCTTTTCCAGTTATCAAGCTTTCATGAACGACGTCTTTTGTCGGGCCAAGGCGGACGGCGAACTCGCCATTCCCCGTGAAGACATCCTCTCCTTCCCTACGATGCTGCCGGGCGTCATGCATTTTAACACCACCCGCGTGCTGGGGAAAAACTCCTTGAGCAGCGAAAGCTTCACCGAGGCGGAGCAGGAGGGGCGCCGGCAGGCTTACGCTTTCTACCGTTTTTTGCGCGGACGTATACCGGGGTTTGAAGGCTGCGTCCTGCTCCAACTCGCGCCGCAGACCGGCGTTCGCGAGAGCCGCCGTTTTGTAGGGAAATACGTGTTACGCGGGGAAGACGTGATCGCCTGCCGCAAATTCAAAAGCGGCATTGCGCGCGCCTGTTACGGGGTAGATATACACAACCCCAATGGAGAGGGCACACAGCGCCAGCGTATGACAGGCGATGCGTACCACACGATTCCTATGGAATGCCTTTATTCCGATGCGTATCAAAATCTCGTGGTCACGGGTCGTCCGATATCCAGCGATCATACGGCGCATTCGGCGATTCGGGTCATGCCAATCTGCGCCAGTCTGGGCGAAGCCGCGGGCATACTCGCCGCTCAGGGAGCGCCCGCAAGCGACGTACGGCGCGTCGCATATGCCGATGTACAGCGCGTGCTCGCTCAGCACGGCGGCGTTTACTGAGGCACGGCATCAAACTGAACGAGGAGGTATCGTCATGGTCAAGTTCCCCGCCTCTAGGCGCCGCATTCGGCGCACGACGGACGACTACGTCATCGGCGCCCTTTCCTACACGGTAGTGGGGCTGTTCGCGGTCTGCTGCTTCATACCGTTTTTGCTCGTCATCGTCTATTCGTTCACCCCTTATGACCTATACTTGAAAAACCATTTCGATCTCTTCCCAGAGCGCCTTACGCTGGACGCCTATCGCATGGTCCTTCAATACCAGTATATTTGGACAGGCTATGCAAACACGCTCTTCATCACCGTGGCCGGCACGCTGCTTTCGATGTGCCTGCTCACCGTCACCGCTTACCCGCTCAGCAAGCGCGATCTCAAGGGCCGCAATTGCATGATGACGCTATGGATCATCACGATGTTCTTCTCCGGCGGCATGATTCCCAATTACTTTCTCATCCGCTCGATGGGGCTGCTCAACTCGCTCTGGTCCCTGATCCTTCCCGGCATGCTCGGTTGCTACAACCTGATTTTAATGAAAAACTACATCCGCGGCCTGCCGGAATCCCTGGAGGAAGCCGCGCGTATCGATGGGGCGAACGATCTGCTGGTGCTTCTGCGCATCGTGCTGCCGCTATGCGCCCCCATCCTGGCTACGCTGGCCCTCTTTACGGCCGTAGGCTATTGGAATAGTTATTTTTCCGCCATCATCTACATCACCAAGCGCCCCAAATGGCCTCTGCAATTGGTGTTGCGCGAGCTGCTCTTCGAATCGGGCGTCAATGAGATGGCCTCTTTGGATGAGCGCGTCTCTACGCCGTTCCTGCTCAAGATGGCCTCCATCGTGGTCGCATCGGTGCCCATCATGTGCGTGTATCCGTTTTTACAAAAGTACTTTATGACCGGCCTCGTGCTGGGCGGCGTCAAAGAATAAGGAGGAAGCGCGATCATGCAAACGGTCAAAGCCCCCCGCAAAACGTCCTCGCTCGCGCGCTATGTGTACAAAAAGCGTTATATGTACCTCATGTGCCTGCCGGGCCTGATCTTTCTCTTCGTCTTCAAGTACGTGCCCATGTACGGCATTACCATGGCCTTTCAGGATTTCAGCTTTAAGAAGGGGATCTTCGGTAGCCCGTTTAACCAATTTGCGAACTTCAAGGAGCTCTTTGGCAGCCGCCTTTTTTACCAGGTTCTCTCCAACTCATTGTCCCTTTCCCTCATGCGCCTCGTGTTTTCCTTTCCTATTCCGATCATGCTGGCGCTGCTGCTAAACGAAATACGCTTGCGCTCCTTCAAGCGCGTCACACAGACGCTCATGTACCTGCCGCACTTCCTATCCTGGGTGGTACTGGGCGGCATCGCGACCAACCTGCTTTCGATGTCCGACGGCCTGATCAACGAGGTCGTCGTGCGCCTGGGGGGAGAAAAAATCAATTTTCTGGGCTCGGCGGAGTGGTTTCGTACGGTCATCGTCGGTACAAACATCTGGAAGGAGGCCGGTTGGGGCACGATCATCTACCTGGCCTCGCTTTCCTCCATCAACCCGGAGTTCTACGAAGCCGCGCGCGTAGACGGAGCCAGCCGCTTTCAACAGCTGCGTTACATCACATTGCCGGGCATCTCCGGCACGATCGTCATCATGCTCATCCTGGCTGTAGGCGGTCTGATGGATAACGGCTTTGAACAAATCTTTCTGTTTAAAAACCCACTTAACCAGTCCGTAGCCGAAGTATTCGAGACTTATGTATACTCCATCGGCATCGCGGGCGGCCGCTTTTCCTATTCCACGGCGGTCGGCCTGTTTAAGAACGTAGTGGCGGCCGTGCTGGTCTTCTCCTCGAACCTCATCGCCCGGCGATTGGGGCAACCCTCCTTTTACGAATAAACCCCCCTTAGACGTCCTCGCGGCCCCACGTGCCGCGAAGAATAAAAGAAAGGCAGGAAACCCTCATGAAAAAACTTCTGTCCCTCTCGCTCTGCCTGCTGCTGACGCTCGCTTGCACCGTCGGCCTGGCGGAGGCCCCTACACCCATCAGCGCGATCCTGCGCCTGCCCGCCACGTTCATCGTGGAGGACAATCCCGTCATCAAAGCCCGGGGCGAACGCACGGGCGTAACCTTCGAGATCGAAGCCCCGCCGGTCAGCAATTATTCGGACCGTCTCAACATCGTCATGGCCAGCGGCGAGCTGCCGGACCTCATTCATATCCAAAATCTGAACAGCTCCTTTCAACAGTGGGCGCGAGACGGTCTGCTGCTAGACCTGACCGATTACTTCACCCCTGAAATGATGCCGCATGCCACCAGCGTGCTCACTGCGGAGGAGCTGGCGAGCTGCTATGTGGACGGGCGTCTGTATGCGCTGCCTCGCGCCCAAGCCAAGCCTTACGACGCAATCATCTACCGCGGCGACTGGCTGGACAAGCTCGGGCTCGAAATCCCGCAGACCGCAGAGGAGTTTGCCAAGGTGATGGAGGCCTATACGACCCAAGACCCGGACGGCAACGGCCAAAACGACACTTACGGCTTTAGCGTGCGCGGCGTAACGCTCGAGGATCGCAACTTTGCGCATGCTTTCGGCCTGAGGCCGAATTCCATACCCAACGCGGCTGGCGAATACGAGCTCATGCAGACCCAGGAGGGATATATGCGCCTGCTCGATTGGCTGCGCGGCATGTATGAGAACGGCTCGCTCAACCCCGAATGGTACCTTGCTCAGTCTTATGAAGATCAGGACATGTTTTATGCCGGCAAGATCGGCGCGGTCTATACCGACTGCACGATCAATCACGTGATCACGTTTGCCAACAACGAAACCTTCAAGGCGGCAAACCCCGGCGCTTACCTCGTAGCGGGCCCGGCGTTGCGCCCGGAGGGGACCGAAACCGTGGACATCTACTATCCGCCGCAGGTATGGGGCGCGCACGCGGCTAACGCGGACAGCGAGAACGTCGAAAAGATCATCGAGATTCTGGACGACGGCTATACAAACGAATGCGTCACCCTGCTCTTTAAAGGCCTGGAAGGCGTTACCTATACATCTCTGGATCCCGAAACGCGCGTGATCACCGCCACCGAAGAGCAGGCGGCGCTGGGCAACAACGTATATGCCTCCTCTTACCTATGCATCAACTACCAACTGGAGGACAAGGGAATCGTCATCTCCGGCGGCACCGCCACCACGCCCGAAGATACGGCCAAATGGCTTGAAGCCAGCGCCTACGTCGAGCGCATTGAGCGGCGCGTCGGTTACCTGCCCGAGAGTGCGCTTGACGGCATGGCGGATGAGACGACCCGCCTGACGAACGACGGGGCGTTCTCCGAGCTGGCCGAGCGGCGCACCCAGTACATCTGCGGGCAGATCAGCCGGGAAGAGATGGCGACCTACCTCACCGAGGTCTACGCGCCGGCAAACGAAGGCATCATGCAAATCATCCGAGAGTCAAAAATCAATCAATAAAGAGCGCAAGGCCTCCGGCCGCCGCGGGCGGCCGGCGGCCCCGAATTTTAGCCCCGCAAAGGAGTTCTTCATGAAACATGTCTATCTAATCGGCGATTCCATCCGTATGGGCTATGGGCCCTATGTGCGCGCGCTCCTTCAGGATGTAGCCAGCGTCGATTACCCCGGTGAAAACTGCCGCTTTACGCTCAATACGCTCTGCTTTTTGCACACGTGGGCAGAGCAGCTTCAGGGCGTTGATCCGGAGGAGATCGATCTAGTGCATTGGAACAACGGCCTGTGGGATGTCTGTCATTTCATGGGCGATCCGGAGCCCCTGACATCCCCCGCGCTCTACCGCGAGGCGCTGTCGCGCATCGCGCAGCGGATTCGCGTCGTCTTCCCCCGCGCACAAGTCGCCTTCGCCTTGACCACCGGCGTAGACGAAGGCCGCGCCAAGTACCAGCAGGGCATCATGATGCGTACGAACGCGCAGATCGCGCAGTATAATCGGATCGCGCGTGAAACCATGGATGGCCTTTCCATCCCTGTAAATTCGCTGGATGCGTTTGCCGCCACGCTGCCGGACAGCCTGCATGAAGACTGGGTGCACTATACGCCGGAGGGATATACGCGCCTTGCCGCTCAGGTCGCCGGTTTCATCCGTGCCATGCTGTAAAACAAATATCGCCCGAGGAGGTACCTTGATGGAAAAGAACGCGCTTACGTCCCATCCTTGTATAACCCGGCACGCTCAAAATCCCGTGCTCACAAATAAAGACGTTCCTTACCCCAGCGATCTCGTCTTCAACGCGGGCGTCATCCGTCATGGCGACGGATACGCTATGGTGTTTCGTAACGATTACGGATACCTGGGCGGCTCCCGGTTTCAGGGCACCAATATCGGCCTGGCCCTGAGCCCGGACGGCCTGCGTTGGACGGTGGAGCCTGCGCCCATCCTTCACATGCAGGACGCGGAGATATCGCGCGCCTACGATCCGCGGCTGACCGTTATTGAGGACGTCATTTACATGACGTTCGCCGTCGATACACGGCACGGCCTGCGCGGGGCGATCGCCCGTACCGCGGACCTGCGCCATTTCGAAGTGCTCTCCATGACCGTTCCGGATAACCGGAACATGGTTCTCTTTCCGGAACGGATAGACGGCAAATTCATCCGCCTCGAGCGTCCTATGCCCGTCTACAGCCGCGGTGGAAAAGACCGCTTTGACATATGGATCAGCGAGAGTCCCGACCTGGTCTATTGGGGAAACAGCAGGCTGCTCGCAGGGGTAGAGGACTTCCCTTTCGCGAACGATAAAATTGGCCCCGGCGCGCCGCCTATACGGACGCATGCGGGCTGGCTGGTCGCCACGCATACGGTGGACATCGACCCCGCGCGTGGAAAGAACGGCTGGGAGGATCGCTGGACAAAGCGTTACTGCGCCGCCGTCATGCTGCTGGATCTGGAGCGCCCCTGGCAGGTACGCGGCTGCAGCCGCGTGCCGCTCATCGCGCCGGAGGCGCCGTATGAGACGCAGACGGGCTTCCGCACGCAGGTGGTCTTCCCGACGGGCATGCTGCGCATGGACGACGGCATCGTCCGCATCTATTACGGCGCGGCCGATACGGTGATCGCGCTTGCCACCGCGCACGAGGACGACCTGATCGAACTATGTCTATAGCGGGCGTAACACACGCGTAGGGCCCGCCCTCCTGACACCCTTGCCGGCTCGCAGGCAGGGGGGTTCGATCATTCGGCAGCGCCTTGATGCACCCCAGCGGGCGGTTTTCGATCCAGGCGATTCAAATACAAAACGCATAGAACGATCGACCCCACGGATGCCAGCGGCGCCGCCAGTCCCATAGGATACAGGCTCTGCGCCGCCATGCGGCTGAAGAGAAAGGAGAGCGGGATGCGCAGCAGGAAGGTCGCCGCTAGGTTGTGCGCCATGCAAAATAGCGAACGGCCGCATCCACTTAAAAAGCCGTTCATGCAAAACACGAAGGCGACCAGCAGGCAGTCGAGCGCATAGCTGCGCAGATACTGCGACGCCATCGCTATGACGTCGGGCTTATCGGTAAACAGCGATACCAACGCGCCGGGGATGACCTGCGCCAGCGCGCAGGCGACTGCCCCGGCGGCGAGCGACAGACCGATGCCCCAGCGCATGCAGGCCTTTGCCCGGGGATATTGCCCGGCCCCGACGTTCTGCGCGGTCATCGCGGCTACGGCGGCGCTAAAGGCGGAGGGCGGCAGCATGAGCAGGCCGATGAGCTTCTCGACTACGCCGACGGATGCGGAGGCGACCACGCCCATCCGGTTGATGATCATCGTGATGATGAGAAAGGAGAGGCTGACCAGCCCGTTTTGCAGCGCGGCGGGCAGGCCCAGCCGCAGCGTCTGCGTCGCCTTGCCCGCCGCAAAGCGCACGTCGCGAAGCGAAAACGCGAAGCCTACGCCGCGTACGCGCAAGTAAAACAGCGCCGCCACAAAGCTGATGCCCTGCGCGAGCACGGTCGCCGCCGCCGCGCCCGCTGCGCCCATGTGAAAACCGGCCACCAGCACGAAATCCATCACGACGTTCACCGCACAGGCGATGCCAACGAAGTATAGCGGCGTCTTGGAATCGCCCAGGCCGCGCAGGATTGCGGCGACGACGTTATACCCCACGATGAAGACGACGCCAGCGGAGCAGGTCATCACATACGCGCGCGTGCCTGCCACCGCCACTTCCGGCGCTTGCATCGCGCCGACGATGACGTCGCAAAGCGAGAGCATAAGCGCCGTCGTCGCGGCGGCCAGCGCGGCAAAGAGCACGATAGACGTGCCGAGCGTCTTGGCCAGGTCGCGCTCCAGCCGGGCGCCGAAATATTGTCCCATGAGCACCGTCGTACCGGTCGTAATGCCCAGCACGATGTTCGTGACCATGCTCATCACCTGGCTGCCGGTCGAGACGGCCGAAACGGCCGCCGTATCTGCAAAGCGGCCAACGACAAACAGATCGACCGCGCCGTAGAGCACCTGCAACAGGCTTGCGAGCATGAACGGAAATGCAAAGCGGACGAGCGATTTGGAAACGCTCCCTTCGATGAGCGAGCGAGGTTTCATCATTTGGCATCTCTCCTTCTATTTTTATCGCTTTCCTGTTTTTCGCAACAAAAAACCGGATAAGCCGACAGTTTCCCGTCATCTTATCCGGCATCAGCGCGTGGGAATGCAAAGCTGACCCTCCGATGTGATGTGTATTATAGGCGGGATTTTCCCGCTTGTCAAGCCCGGCATGCGGGCATACTGAAGATGGACAAAGGAGATGATACGATGAAACAGACGCCTGCAGAGCCGGAAACCCAAGAGCAGCTCGATCCGTTTTACGACACGGAAAAGGTCGCCTCTACCACGGAGTGCACAGGCCTTTCCCCCGCCGCCGTATTATCGGACGAAGAGGCGGAATCCTATGCGGAGCTTTACGCAGTGCACAGGCAAAAGCCCGTCGTGAACGAACAGGAGTATACCCATGGCGGCCGCTTCGCAGCGGACAAGCGCAAGAAGCACTGATGCCACTCGAAAAGCCAGCCTGTCGGCTGGCTTTTATAATGCGATTTGCGCTTTAGGGTTCCAGATTGTTTTCAGCAAACAGGGGTGACGCAAAAAATTCCGATAGGTCAATCTCGAGCCCCTGACACATTTCATGAATGACACGCAGTTTCACGGAACCATAAGCACAGTTAAACACATTGCCAATGGTCGACTTGGGAACGCCGCTTTTCATGCAGAGCTGATACTGCGTCATATGCTTCTCCCGAAGCAGGTCTTGCAACCGCTGGCTGACCGATTCACTCAGTTTCATCTCATTACCGTCCATGCCATCTATTCCCGCCTGAAGGAAAAGACCCTTCAACGAGATACCCGGATTTCATAATCTGTGTTTAATCTATAACTTTCATATTCCGCTTACTTATTTCCCGCATAAGTGCTGCTCACGTCTGCAAATACGGCATTTCCTGCCTCCGAAGGCTTATAACGGGAGGAGGCCGCACGCTTCATCAGCTCTTCGTAGAATAGGTCCTCGTCAAGCGGAATGCCGACTTCGTGCCCCAGGAAGGCCGACAGATGCATGGCGTTGGATAGCGTCAGTCCGTTGATGCCCTCGCGGCCGTTCGCGACGAGCGGCGTGCCGCGCAGGATGGCGCCGCCCCAGGCGTTGATGACCCCCACGTGCTGCGGGTTCTGTCCGTCTGTCTTTATTTCAACCTCGTGGCAGGGCATGGTCGCAAAGGGCTTTTGGTTTTCCTTCGACCAGTCCGGCTCGGATACGTCGAACGCCAGCACGGACAGCTGATCGTTTTCGATGACGATCTTCGCCTGATCCAGCTGCACCTCAAAGCGGTTGGTGCCGTGCGCGTCGCCGGTGGTCGTGACGAACACGCCCGTCGCCCCGTTCGCATATTCCAGGTAAGCCGTCACGTCATCCTCTACCTCGATGTTGTGCCACTGCCCGTATCGAAGATGGGCTTGCACCTTCACCGGCATACCGCAGATCCACTGCAGCAGGTCCAGTTGGTGCGGGCACTGGTTGAGCAGCACGCCGCCCCCTTCGCCCGCCCAGGTTGCCCGCCAATTGCCCGAATCGTAATATGCCTGGGGGCGGTACCAGTCGGTGATGATCCAATTGGCGCGGCGGAGCTGACCATACCGGCCGGACTGGACCAGTTCGCGCATCTTGCGATAGACGCAGTTGGTGCGCTGGTTGAACATCAACCCAAAGACCGTTTCCGGATGGCGGTCCGCTTCTGCGTTCATCTCCCGAACCTGACGGGTGTAGACGCCCGCGGGCTTCTCCACCATCACGTGAATGCCGCGTCGCATGCATTCGATGGCGTAGCGCGGGTGGTCGTAGTGGGGCACGCAGACCAGGCAGGCCTCGATCCTGCCGCTGTCCAGCATCGCGACGGCGTCGCTGAAATACGTGAGCGTGTCCGAAAGGTTCTCCTTAGCCCAGGCCAGGCGGTCAGGGTTATTATCCGCCGCGGCGACGAGCTCGAAATCGGGGCACAGGCCTTTTAAGAAGCTGCGGGCATGGCCCGAGCCCATGTTGCCGATGCCGATGATACCTACCTTGATCTTTTTCTGCGTCATGGTATTCCCTCCCGCCGCGTTTCCGGCGCCTGATGAATCGGTGTTACAGCAGCTCTCGAAGCGCCGAGCAGGCCGCGTCAAAGGCCGCGTCGCTGCTTGGGTAGCGATAGAGGCCGATATGGCTCTTCTCTTCGACCTGTTCAAGGTTCTTCAGGCCGTCAAATACGTTCAAATGAGGCTCCACGGTCGCAACGCGGCCGCCCTGAGCGCGGTAGGCGTCCAATATCCGCTTTACCTGGCCGATGCCCTTACCCGCAGGTACGACGCTGCCATCCGCCAGCGCGTCCTTGATGTGCAGGTACTTGATGCGCGGGGCGAGCAGTTCCCAGGCCGCCCAGGTATCCTGGCCGCACTGCACAAAGTTAGCGGGATCGAACACGCCCTGCAAGCCGGGCAACGCCCGCAAAATCTCCGCGCAGCGCGCGGCCGTATCGCCGTAAATCCCCTTCTCGTTCTCGTGGCATAGGGCGACGCCGGCGCCCTCGGCCGCGCGCAGCATCTCGCCCAGGCGGTCGAGAACGGCCTGGCGGTAGTCCTCCGGCCGCTTCCCAGCCGGGATGTAAAACGAGAACATCCGGATATGCGCAGCGCCCAATGTCTGCGCGAGCTCCAACGTATGGCGCAATTGATCCAGATGCGCGGCGAAGTCGTCCTGTTCGACGTCGATCTTGCCGATCGGCGAGCCGATGGACCACACAACGAGCCCCGCGTCGTCGAGCTTTGCGCGTACCTCGCGCGCCTTCTCTATCGTAATAGAGGCAATATTCTCCCCGTCCACGCCGCGGATTTCAAGGCCCTGCAGCCCGTTGCGCCGCATCGCGGCGATTTGCCCGTCGATCAGGGAGCTTGCCTCGTCCGCAAAAGCATATAGCTTCATCGTTTCCATCGTCCGGCCTCCTCATCAGCCCTTCAGGCCCTGAATGCTGATGCCCTCCACCAGCTGCTTTTGAAAGAAGAAAAAGATGATCAGGATCGGCACCAGCGAGAGCACCGACATCGCGAACGTCGCGCCAAAGTCCGTGCCGGCGCTGTCGGAGAAGAGCTTGAGCGCGTAAGCGACGGTGTACGTCTGCGGCGCGTTCAGGTAGAGCAGCGAGCCCATGAAGTCGCCCCAGGTATTGATGAAGGTCAGGATGCCGACCGTCACCACAGCGGGAATGATCATCGGCAACAAGATGCGCGCGAAGATACCGTACCAGCTGCACCCGTCGATGGTCGCCGCCTCGTCCATATCGCGCGGAATGCCGCGGACGAACTGCATCACCAGGAAGATGTCGAACGCGCTGCCGAAGAAGGCCGGCACGGTGAGCGGCAGATAGGTTCCTACCCAGCCGATCTGGTTGAAGAGGATGAAGCGCGGGATCATCATCACCTGGCTGGGCAGCATCATGGTGACGATCATGGCCACGAACCAGAATTTGCGTCCCGGGAAGCGCAGGCGCGCCAGGCCGAAGGCCACCGCCGCCGCCGACAGCGACGCGCCGACGGTGGACAGCACGGCGATGAAGAGCGAGTTCTTGAAGTAGACCCCAAAGCTCAGCCCGGCGAAGCCGCGCCAGCCGTTGATGTAGTTCTCGATCGTAAAGTGCTCCGGGATCAGATTGCCGACCGTGGTGAAGATCTCCGCGTTCGGCTTGAAAGACGAGGAGAGCATCCAGATCAGCGGGTAGAGCATCGCAATGCTCGCGATCGTCACCAGCACGTGGTAGACGATGTTCAGGATTGTTTTTCTGCGCTTTACGCTGTGCGTGCGCGTAGGCATCGTCGTCGTCATCTTACTTCCCCTCCGATTCATAGTAGACCCACGCCGTGGAGGAGCGGAAAATCAGGGCGGTAAAGGCGGCGATCACCAGCAGCATGAACCAGGCCATCGCGCTGCCGTAGCCCATCTCATAGTAGGTAAAGGCTCGGTTGTAAAGGTGCACGCCGTAATACAGCGTGGTATTGAGCGGCTTGCCCTGGGTGATCAGATAGCTGGAGTTGAACGCCTGGAAAGCGCCGATGGTCTGGTTGATAAGGTTGAAGAAAAAGATCGGGGTGATCATCGGCAGCACGATCTTAAAAAACCGCCGCACGGGGCCCGCGCCGTCCACGATGGCAGCCTCGTGATAGCTCTGGGGCACGTTTTTAAGCGCCGCAAGGAAGATCAGCATCGAGCTGCCGAACTGCCACACGCCCAGGGCGATCAGCACGCCCAGCGCTGTGTCGGGGTTCGCCAGCCACTTCACCGGCTCCATGCCGAACAGCGCGGTGATCTGGTTGATCGCGCCGTTGTAGGAAAAGAGCTGCTTCCAGGTCAGCGCCACGGCCACGCTGCCGCCCATCAGCGAAGGGATGTAAAAGGATGCGCGGTAAATCGGGGTCGCCTTCGTCACGCGCGAAAGGATTAGCGCCACGCCGAGCGATACCAGCAGCTTGATCGGCACCTGGATGAAGGCGAACTTGAACGTGACCCAAAAAGACTTCCAAAAATATTTATCCTCAAAAAACATCCGTTTGAAGTTGCCAAACCCGATCCACTTGGGCGCCGACAGCACGTTGTAATCCGTAAAAGCCAGGTAAAGCGAGGTAAAGAAGGGGATCATAGTGAACGCGAACAAGCCGATGATGAAGGGGGCGATGAACACGTAGCCGGCCACCTTCTCTTGCCCCAGCGTCCTGCTCAGTTTCCGCATGGTATTTCACTCCTTAAAAAAGGGAGGCCGCCGCACGGGCGGCCTCCCCTGAGCCGTTTGGGTCGTTATTACTGCTGTTGCTGCGCAGCCTTCAGGAGCAGGGCATTCGCCTCGTCCATGAACTCCTGCGCCCAGGCCGTCATGTCGTCCACCTGGCCGTACTGCACGGCATCCCAGTACTCGCCCATCAGGGCCTCTACCTCGCCGCTGGCCGCCGCGTCGGGCTTCATGATCGGGGAGGTCTTGCCCTCCTGGCCCAGGTAATCCAGGTAAGCGGATACCTTCTGAGAGGTCGCGTCCAGATTGGGGGTGATGTGCTCGCGGATGACGCTGGAGATGGGCATCGCGCGGTCGATACCGATGATGTCGAAGCAGTCGGGATCATTGGTGAAGAAGTTGATGAACAGGGCGGCCGCGTCCTTCACAGCGGAGTTCTCGGACACAGACCAGAACATGGAGGGCTTAAAGTAAGCGGAAGCCATGGTCTTGTCGGACGGATCAGGCCAGCAGGCCAGCTCCAGCTCGCAGTTCGAGCCGTCTTGATACGCCTGCAGCTCGTTGGTCCAGTGCCAGCTCGCCCAGTTGTCGCTCACCATCGCGTCGAACGCGGTGGTCTGCGAGGTGGAGCCAACGTCTAGGCACCAGCCCGCCTCGACGGCTGCCATACGATTTTCCCAGGTGCGCACGATGTACGACGGGTCGTCGAAGCCCAGGCCGTCGCCCGCGTCGTTGAACAGCTGCAGGCCGTAGGCGCGCAACAGGTTGCGCAGGGCGTCCTTGCCCACCAGCGTATCCTGGGTGCGGCCGGTCTTCTCATAGACCTGCGCGGCGATCTCGGAGAACTGCTCCAGGGTCGGCTCCATGGGCATCTCGATCCCCGCTTCGTCCAGCACGTCCTTGCGGTAGAAGGTCGCCAGGGCGTTGGTGCCGGTGGACAGCGCGTAGATCTTATCGCCGATCTGGCCGCTGGTCAGCACGGACTCGGCCACGTTGGTCACGTCGATCGCGCCGGACTCAAAGTAAGGGGTCAGGTCGGCCAGCACGCCGCTTTGCGCGTACTGCGTCAGGTACTGGTAATCCATCTGGATCACGTCGGGCATCAGGCCGCCGGCGACCTGGGTGGCCAGCTTGCTCCAATAGCCGTCCCAAGAGGTGAACTCGGGCTCGACCTTGATGTGCGGGTACTTCTCCTGGAACTTTTCGATGGCGGCCATGGTCAGATCGTGACGGGTCTGGGAGCCCCACCAGGTCACGCGCAGGGTTACGGGCTCCTCGGCGGAAGCCATGGCCGGCAGCATCGCCGTGCACAGCAGCATCACGGCCGCGAGGATGGAAAGAAAACGTTTCATACGGGGAACACCTCCGCTTATTTGATTGCTTTCATTATAGCGAATCTTTGCAGAATGAAAATTCAAATATCAGACACATTTGATCACTTTTCCGGCATTTACAGCGGCTCATTGGCTATTTCTGCTGCTTATGATAAAAAATTGCGTCCGAATAGGCGCTTCCCGGACGCAAACCGTGTAAAAACATCTTCTATTTTTATGCATTATCCAGCATGCTTCGGTATTCCTTGGGCGTCATGCCCGTATATTTGCGGAACACCTGGCTGAAGTAGTGCGGATTTTTGCCCAGGCCGATGCGCTCGGCGATCTCATAGCTGTGCAGGGACGCGTCCGAGGCCATGAGCAGCTTGGCCCGCTCCATGCGCACCTCCAGCAGGTAAGCGCTAAACTTTTGCCCCATGGCGCGGGTGAACTCGCGGCCGATATAGTCGGCGTTCATGAACACCACGTGGTCCGCCAAATATTGAAGCGAAAGGGCTTCCTCCTGGTAATGCCCGTCGATGTAGGCCGTCATCTGCTGCACGAACCCGCGCGCGCCAGCGCCCTCGCCCCGCAGGCGAATGAGGGCGCGCGCGATCAGCGGCTCGATCGGCGACTGCCCTTGGACAGCCTCCAGGATGACGCCAAGCTTCCAATCGGTCTGCCCGCCGCCCATGCTGCCCGTGACGACCGAGATCAGCGCGTCCTTCAAAAGGCCGGGATCCTCGGCTGTCTTTGCGATCTCGTGTACCTGGCGCTCCAGCTGCGCGGGCTCAAGGGGCATTTCCCGCAGCTCGCCGAGCCTTTGCACGAGCGCGCGAATCCGCGCCTGGCGCTCGCCGTACAGGTGGAGCACGTGCCGGCGCTGCCGGTCGATGGCGCGGCACGCGCGCGCGAGCGCCGACTCCATCTCTTCTTTGGCGCAGGGCTTGAGCAGGTACTCGATGACGCCGGAGCGCATCGCCTGCTGCGCATAAGCAAACGTGTCATAGCCCGAGAGGATGATGGCCTGCAGCTGCGGATGCAGCGCCATCGCCCGCTCCACCAGCTCCAACCCGTCCATGCCCGGCATGCGCACGTCCGTCATCAGGATGTCCGGCATGTCGTCCATCATGCTATCCAACGCCGCGATGGCGTTCGCGCACGATGCGGTCAGCGTGATGTCCAGGCGTTCCCAGTCGATCATCCGCTCCAGCCCTTCCCGGATGATCTGTTCGTCATCTACGAGCAACAGCTTATACATGCTCATCCCCTCCTTGCGCGGCGTGATCCGGCCGCTCCTTCGCGCCCCCCCTGGTATCCGGCAGGCAGACGATCACGCAGGTATGCCCACGTTCGTTCTTTACCCGCAGGCCGTAAGGACCGGGAAAGGCGTATTGCACCCGCATATGAATGTTGCGCATGCCGATGCCCATGCCCTCAGGCTTGATCTCTCCGCGCTCGAGCTTCCCCAAAATGTCCTCGTCGATGCCCGGACCGTTGTCCTCTACCACCATCTCGACGCCGTCCGCCGCATCCCGGCCGCTGATACGGATGACGCAGGTTTCCAGCATCTCCTCCGCCGCGTGGTGCACGGCGTTTTCTACAAGCGGCTGAAGCGTCATGGCCGGAATCCGGCACGTCAAAAAGCTGTCGTCTACGTCGTACACTACCCTTAGCCGGTCGCCGTAGCGGATCAGCTGGATGCGCAGATATTCCCGCGTGATCTGCAAATCCTCCGCCACGCTCACCACATCCCGCTTGTCGTTCAGGGTAGAGCGCAGCATCTTACCCAGCGCGTCCGTCATCGTTGCGATCCGGCCATCCTGCGCGTTTTGCGCCAGGCAATAGATGGATTCGAGCGTGTTGTACAGGAAGTGCGGCCGCACCTGCGCGCGCAGCTGCTGCATCTGCTTTTCCTGCAAGATCTGCTGCTTCTCCGCGTTGTCTCGCGTAACACGGTCGTAATCCCGCGTCATCTTGTCAAAATGGCGGTGCAGCTGGCCGATCTCATCCCTGCGCGTTTGATAAGGGCTTTTGTGTTCCGGCACCGGCCTGCCGCCGGCGGCAAAGGCGTCGAACTTATCCAGCAAAACCTTCAGATGCCCAAGAAGGGTGGATATGAGCCCCGCGCTCACCGCCAGGGCCAGCACGACCGCCGCGACGATAACGCCCATGGTCACGTGGGCGGCCGAGCGGATCGTCGCGTTAATCTCGTCGTAATTCACCAGCGTCACGTACCGCCATCCGTTTGCGCCCGTATAGCGCACGCATAGCACGTCCTGTCCGTCCAGGCGCATGTCGGTATATCCGTCTGCGCCGTCCTCTGGCAGAACGCGAATCCGCTCGTCGCTGGCATAAAGGCAGATGTCGTCGCTGTAAATGGCGCAGGATAGCGGGCTGCCCATCTGGCTCATGCCCATGCGGCTTCGCTCCACGATGCCCTGCAGATCCATTTGTATGAGCATCGTCGCCAGCGGCGCTAGCGAAAAACCCTTAACCTCGCGAATCTCGCGCAGCAGGTATAGCCGCGTGGGCTCCCCCTCCTCCGCCAGCCAGACCTCCCGGCCGTTTCTGCCGGAGGCATAGGCCACCCGCTCCGCCGTCAGCTCGTCCGCGGTGGAGGCGCTGCCGAACGATTGGGTGAAGGATTGATTGCCGACCGTCTTGAGCTGCAGCGTCACGGCGCTTTGAAACCAGATGCTAAAATAACTCATCCGGTCGGCGACCTCTGACTTGGCCTTTACCCAGGCGGCGGTGCCAAAGGGCTTTTCCTTCAGTATAGAAAGGTTTTCCTGTAGCACGTTGTCCGCCAAAATGCGGTAGGACAACGCCTCGATGTCGCTCAGCTCCGACTGAATTTTGTCCGTAAAGAGCGTGATCATCTGAACGCTGCTCTTATACAGCTGATCGTCGTAGGCCGCATAGGGTAGCCGTATCGTGATGAACGTGCTCGCGGCCACGACCGCCATCGCCATTAACAAGATGAGCAAAAACTTCGTCCGCAGACGGACGTTCGTAAGCCGCTCAAAAATTCGCCGCATCGAGTTCACCTTTCTTTAGCGCATCGTCCCCTGCCGGCGATGTCAAAAATCATAGGTTTTGTGTCAGTCGCCAGGCAGGCCTGATTCTCATCTAAGGGAAGCGATTGCGCTTCCTTTTTTTCTTTTGGTCCGCTGTCAAGCAACGTATCCCTTATTGGGAAAGGGCAGCCGCGATATCAGGAGGCGTCCCCCTTTGCCAGCGGCGTGGGCAGCGTCGGGCGGTCCCTTTGCTGGCGGCGGAATTGCAGCGGCGTCACCCCAAACTGCTGGCGAAACCGGCGCACAAAATTGCTCGCGTCGCCGTAGCCGCATTGCATCGCGATCTCTAGCACGGATAGCTCGCTTTTGAGCAGCAGCACCTTGGCGTGCGTCAGGCGGCTCTGTGTGACGTACTGCGCCGGGCTCATGCCCACGTGCTGGCGGAAGTGAGCGGAAAGGCAACCCGTGCTGACGTGAAACTTCGCCGCCAGAGCGCGCAAAGAGAACTTCTCCGCGAAGCTGCGGTCCAGTTCGTCGAGAATGTCCTGCATGGGCAAAAAAGACATTTCACGCGAGGGCAGGAACATGTCCGGTCGCAGGGCCAGCGCGTCGGCGAGGATGAGCGTCATCAACGCCTCGATCCGCTCGTCCATATAGGCGCCGCCCCGCTTCGCCGCATCCCTCAGCAGGGCAAAGTACGTGTCAAAGCGCGGCTTGTCCTCCCCCGTCGGCAGGACGTAAGAAAATTTTTCGCCGTGAAAGCGAAAGACTGACAGCAACAGCACGTCGTTGTGAAACGCTTTGAGCTGCGTCGGGGGGATGAGCAGATAATACCGCCGGTATACACCCGAGATCATGCGCGTGGCGTGCTCGTCGAACTGATTGAGAAACACCAGCGACCCGGCCTCCACGCGGTACGGCGTCCCACGGATGGTCAGCATCACCGCGCCTTCGAGCACGTAAAGCAGCTCGTAGTATACGTGCGTATGGATATGATGCGACAGCGGCCGGTCGCTGTAGACGATCTCAAAGGGCAATTTTTTCAGCCTCCGATGCGAATTTACATATTTTCATGGCGGATCCGCGCATTTCTCTGCGCATTTGTACTTTATCATAGTCTCAGCAGAAAGGCAAGGAGGCTATGGCCATGTCACACGAAACCTTCCACTATCAATCTTTGGAAGAGGTACGGGATACCGCCCGGATGCTGGGGGCGTTCGTCCCCCTGTCCGAGGACTTGACGCCCCTGTACGCGCCGCTTTCCCTGGGCGGTAAGTCCGCTGTAAACCGCATCGCCTTCCAACCTATGGAGGGCACGGACGGCACGGACGAGGGGGCGCCCGGCCCGCTGACCGTGCGCCGCTACGAGCGCTTTGCCAAGGCAGGCCCCGGTCTCATCTGGTTTGAGGCGGTGGCCACCGTGCCCGAGGGCCGGGCCAGCGCGCATCAGCTGTACCTAACGGAGCAAAATCTGGACGCTTTTCGCCGCCTGAACGATCGCATCCGTGAAATCTGTCTGAACGAGAACGGCTATATCCCCCTGATCGTGATGCAGGCCACCAACAGCGGCCGCTATTCAAAGCCGAACGGCTATCCCGAGCCGATGATCGCCTACAACTGCCCGCCCCTGGAGGATACGCCCCTGCCAAAGGAGCGCATCGTGTCCGACGATCAGCTGCGCCGCTACGAGTCCGCCTTCGAATCAGCCGCCCGCCTCAGTCAGCGCGCGGGCTTTGACGGCATGGACGTCAAGTGCTGCCACCGCTACCTGGCCTGCGAGCTGCTCAGCGCCTACACGCGCCCGGGCAGCTACGGCGGCAGCTATGAAAACCGAACCCGTTTCCTCAAAAACGCTTACCGCGCCGCGCAGGCGGGTGCAAGCGGCGATTTCTTCCTCACCAGCCGCCTCAACGTATACGACGGCTTCCCCTATCCCTACGGCTTCGGCGTGCGCGAGGGCAGCCTCGAACCGGACATGACCGAGCCGATCCGCCTCATCCGCGAGCTGCAGGATGCATTCGGCATCCCCCTCATCAACGTCACCATGGGCAACCCCTACAAGAACCCGCACGTGAACCGCCCGTACGACCGCGGCAACTACGTGCCGGACGAGCACCCTCTGACGGGCGTGGGCCGCATGATGCAGGGGCTGTCCGAAATTCAGGCCGCCCTGCCGTGCCTCCCCGTGCTCGGCAGCGCCTTCTCCTACCTGCGCCAGTTCTCCCCCAACCTGGCCGCCGGCATGGTCGGGGCCGGGCACTGCGCCATGGCAGGCTTCGGGCGCATGGCCTTCGCCTACCCGAACTTCGTGCAGGAGGCGCGTAGGACGGGACAGGTGGACAAGCGAAGCGTCTGCATCACCTGCGGTCAATGCGCCGCGCTGCTGCGCGCGGGCAAGCCCGCCGGCTGCGTGATGCGCGACAGGGAGGTGTACAAGCTGTGAAGACCGCGCTCGTGACGGGCTCCAGCCGAGGCATCGGCCGGGGTATCGCCGACCTGCTGGCAGTAAACGGCTATACCGTCGTCTATTCAGGCGCCCGGCCGGAGCGCCCCGCCGACCTGCCCGCGGATGCGGACTATGTCCCCTGCGACATCGCCGACGCCGCCCAGCGCCGGGCCGCCATCGGCCACGTGGTCGAGGCCTACGGCAGGCTGGACGTGCTGGTGAACAACGCAGGCGTCGCGCCGCTCAAGCGCTGCGACCTCCTGGAGATGGAGGAAGAAAGCTTTGACCGGGTGATCGGCATCAACCTCAAGGGCACGCTATTCATGTGCCAGCTGGCCGCGACCGAAATGCTGGCCGCCCAATCCCGCCTCGCGGATTACACGCCCCGCATCATCAACATCGGCAGCCTGTCCGCCTATACCGCCAGCATCTCACGCGGCGAATACTGCATCAGCAAGGCCGGCGTGGGCATGGTGACGAAGCTCTTCGCCGACCGCCTGGCCGTCGCGGGCATTCCGGTGTTCGAGGTGCGGCCCGGCATCATCGAGACGGACATGACCCAAGGGGTGCACGGGAAGTACCAGCGCCTGATCGAGGACGGGCTGCTCCCCGTCCCCCGCTTCGGCAAGCCGCTCGACGTGGCGCGGATGGTGCTGGCCTGTTGCTCGGGCCTGCTGGACTATTCCGCCGGGCAGGTGCTCGACGCGGACGGGGGCTTTGCCCTCAGGAGGCTATGACGATGAGAGAGCTCAAAGCCCGAACGGTCGTCGTCGGCTCCGGCTGCGCGGGCTTCAACGCCGCCGACTGGCTATGCGCCCTGGGCGAGGAAGACGTGCTGCTGGTCACGGAGGAGATGCGCGCGGGCACGTCGCGCAACACCGGCAGCGACAAGCAGACCTATTACCGTCTCTCCCTCGCGGGGGACGAGGGCGACAGCGTCGGCAGCCTGGCCCAAACCCTCAAGCGCGACGACGTGGACGGCGACATCGCCCTTTGCGAGGCGGCGGGCTCGGCCCAGTGCTTCTTCAAGCTGGTGCAGCTGGGCGTGCCCTTCCCGTGTAACGAGCTGGGCGAGTTTGTCGGCTATAGGACCGATCACGACGTGCGCACCCGCGCCTCGTCCGCCGGCCCCTTGACGAGCCGGTATATGACCGAGGCGCTCGAGGCGAGCGTCCGACGCCGCGGCGTGCCCATCCTGGATCACGCGCTCGCCTATCGCATCCTCGTGGACGACGGCGGCGTCTGCGGCCTGCAATGCCTCGACACGAAGGCCATGCAGTGGGTCTCTATCCGCTGCGCACACGTCGTGCTGGCCACAGGCGGCCCTGCTTGCATCTACCAAAACCGCGTGTACCCCGATAGCCAGCTCGGCATGAGCGGCATGGCCTTTGAGGCCGGGGCCGCCGGGGCAAACCTGCATTGCTGGCAGTATGGACTTGCCTCCACGCAGTTCCGCTGGAACGTGTCGGGCAGCTATCAGCAGGCCCTGCCGCGTTACGTTTCGGTCGACGGTGGCGGCCGCGAGCGCGAGTTTCTCCTGGAAAGCCTCACGCCCGCCGAAATGCTGCGCTGCATCTTCCTCAAGGGGTATGAATGGCCCTATGATCCCCGCAAGCTGGACGGCTCCTCCCGCATCGACGTGCTGGTCAAGGCCGAGGAGGACAAGGACCGTCGCGTCTTTATGGATTACCGCCGCAACCCCACCGGCTACTGTCTGGACGCGCTGGACGAGGAGGCGCTAAGCTACCTGCAAAGCTGTGGCGCCACCCAGGATACGCCCATCGAACGCCTGCGCGCCATCAACGCGCCCGCCATCGACCTGTATCGCGCGCACGGCATCGACCTGCAGCGCGAGATGCTCGCCGTCAGCGTCTGCGCCCAGCATCACAACGGCGGCGTGGCGGTAGACTGCCATTGGCAGTCCGACGTGCCCGGCCTGTACGTCTGCGGCGAGGCCGCGGGCACGTTCGGCCAATACCGCCCCGGCGGCACGGCGCTGAACAGCACGCAGGTCGGCTCCATGCGCGCGGCCGGGCACATCGCCCGCCTGAGCGGGCGCGCCGTCCCTTCCGTTCTGCCCGATGCAAACCCGTTGATGCTGCCCGAAGGGGATCCGACAGATCTGATGCGCGAGCTACAGGCGCGCATGACGCGCTACGCCGCCTTTCAGCGCGACGAGCAAGGCATCCGCGGGCTGCTTGCCCGGCTGGATGAGATCGAACGCAGCCTCGCGCCCGCGAGCCTTGACGACCCGCTGCTGCCGGACCGCCTGCGCCTGCGGGACATGATGCGCACGCAGCGCGAGGTGCTCAGCGCGATGCTCTTGAGCCTAAAGGACGCCCAGAGCGGCGTTGTGATCACGCGCGGCGGGCATAGCGAGCGGCGCGAGGCACGCCCCCTGCCCGAGCGTGATCTGTGGTTTGAGCGCGTATGGCGTACATACCGCGAAGCGCGACCGGCTAAGCGGCCCGACGAGACAGCAAAACAAAGCGTAACCGATAAGGGGGAATGAACATGGTGAATCGACCGCGCGTGCTTCTCATCGGCGTCGGCGGCTACGGCAACGTCTATCTCAGGGAGATGACTGCGCACGATACCGGTGCCGACATCGCGGGCATCTGCGAGACGGACCCGCGCATCGGCGAGCGGTTTCCGATTATAGCGGAAAGGCGCATCCCCGTCTATTCCAGTCTGGAGGCGTTCTACGCCGAAAACACGGCGGATTTGGCCGTCATCGTCTCGCCCGTGCACTATCATACCGAGATGACGCTTACCTGCCTGGCCCATGGAACCCATGTGCTGTGCGAAAAGCCGCTATGCCTCACCTTAGAGGAGGCCGACCGCATGGCGGAGGCCTCGCGGGCGACGGGCAAATTCATCGCGCTGGGCTATCAGCTCGACTACCGGCGCGACGTACTGGCCTTGAAGCGGGAAATTCTGGCCGGGCGCTTCGGCCGGCCCCAGCGCCTGGCCATCTATCATTGCTACCGGCGCGGCGCGAAGTACTATGCGCGCAACAATTGGGCAGGCCGTATCCGCGTGGACGGCCGCGAGGTATTCGACAGCCCCTTTACAAACGCCTGCGCCCATAATTTTCAGATGATGACGTTTCTGCTAGGCGACAGCATGCGAACCGCCTGCGATTTGACGCAGGTGGAGTCCGAGCTGTACCACGGCAACCCCAACGTGGAGAATTACGACATCGCCGCCCTGCGGTTTCGGACGGCGGACGGCGCGCAGCTCCTTTACTATACCGCGCACCCGCTGAAGCCCGTCGACCTGGGCCCCTACGGCGTCTTCGAGTTTGAGAAAGGCACGGTCACGTTCGACTCCGAAAAGCCCTCCTTCAAGGCCGTCATGCGAGACGGCGCCCAAATCGACTATGCCGCGATCGATCCCGGGCATCCCTTGCAGAAGCTTTACGACGCCCTGGACTGCGTGAAAAACGGCGGCGCGCCTATCTGCGGCGTCGAGGCGGACAGGCCGCACATCCGCGCCGTGCGCATGGTGCAGGCGCAGAGCGTCCGTCCGGTACGAGAGGACCTGCGCTGCACGATGGAGGCGGACGGCGACACGTTCCTGTATATCCGCGGCCTGGAAGATGTCTTTGCCCAAAGCGCCCGCGCCTGGGCGCTGCCGGGAGAGATCGGATACAAACTGTAATCTCTACGGTATATAAAAGGCTTCCGTTTTGATCGGGAGCCTTTTTGTATGCCCTTTTCGCATCAGTCGAGGATTTTTTCCTCGATCATCGTCTTTCGATACTGCTTGGGCGTCTTGCCGTAGCACGCCTTGAAGTGCTGTATGAAGTAGTTTACGTCGCCAAAGCCCGTACGCATGGCGATTTCCTGGATGGATAGCTGGCTCGAGCACAGCAGCTTTTTGCCCATGGAGACGCGCAGCTTCGTCAGATACTGGCGCGGACTCATGCCGATTTGGCTGTGAAAACACTTGGAGAGGTAATTGGGGCTCATGTAGCACTGGCCGGCGAGCGTCTGAATCGTGATGGGTTGATCGTAGTGCTCGTCCATATAGCTCTTCACCGCCTGGACGGGCTGCGTATAGGGCGCGGCGACAGGGCAGAAAAAGCTGCGAAAATTGCGGTACAGCTCGCTGAAAAGACGGCCTAATAGGCTGCGTAAATACACGCTCCTCCACTCGCCCTCCCAGTCCATCGAAAATTGAACGTCGTACATCTCCCCCAGGATGGCCTCGATCTTCTCCGCGGCGGGCGATACGTCCAAAAAGCGCGGCGCGCACGCCGCGTCCGCCGCGTCCGCCGCGGAGCCGCCCTGAAAGACGGAGAGGCGGGCCGATTCATTGAAGATCCGATCCGCCGTTCTGTCGGAGAATTGGATGAAATAGCGGTCATAGGGGTAGCGCAGCACGCTCAGCCCATGGGAGACGTTCTTCGGGATGAAGATCATCGACTTGGGGTTTCGCACAAAGCCGTCGACGACGGAATGATCCGCCCGCTCATAGTGAAAGAGGAACGATCCGCTCAGGCAATACATGATCTCGTATGCGTTCGCGTGCGCGTGCGTAAACGTCGCGGGCAGCCTGTGGCTGTGGCGGCTGATTTCCAATGGTAACACCTTCCCACACGATATGTCTACGTTTGATGACGGTGGGAATTAAAGAGACGATGGAAGCAAACGCAGGTTTTATGCGCACTATATAGCAATCATCTAACGTGTCTCAAAAAATAGAGGAAATAAGGCGAGAAACATAGATTATTACGGAGAAAAATCTATATTTTTGCGCTTCTGCTATAGTATATAATAGGTTCACGTTTTATGCAAGAGCGTCATTTTTATCTGGGGAGGCTTGTAGATGATGAACATCAACCCGCGCGCTTTGAAGAAGGACGGTTCATCTGTAATCCATCAAGGGGCTCTGTCTCCTCGCAAGAGCGGCATGTCTTATTTTCGCGCCCATTGGATCCTATACGCGATGCTGCTGCTTCCGCTCCTGTACTATTTTTTATTTCATTATCTACCGCTCCCAGGCCTTGCGATCGCCTTTAAGGA
This sequence comes from Bacillota bacterium, assembly GCA_023404715.1. GTDB lineage: Bacteria > Bacillota > Clostridia > Christensenellales > Aristaeellaceae > Beduinella. The sequence continues at coordinate 61,267 of JAEYAR010000101.1, forward strand.
CTACAACATGTTCAAGGGCATCTGGCAAAGCGATTGGGTAGGCCTTCGGTATTTCCGCCAGGTATTCCAGTTTGAAACCTTCTGGCTTTCCGTGCGCAACATGCTGGTGCTCAACGTGCTGGGCCTGGCGCTGGGCTTTCCCGCGCCGATCATCCTGGCGCTGTTCCTCAACGAAATTCGCAATCAGAAGTTCAAAAAGACCGTGCAGACGGTTCTGTACCTACCGCACTTCATCTCCTGGGTCATCGTCGGCGGCATGATGTATCAGCTGTTCGCTTCCTCCGGCCTGATCAATACGGTGGTGAAGATGCTCGGCGGCTCGGCGATCCCCTTTCTTTCCAGTAACGGCTGGTGGATCTTCACCTACTTCATCGTCGGTCTGTGGAAGAGCATCGGCTGGAACACCATCATCTACCTGTCGGCCATGACGGGCATCGATCAGGAGATCTACGAGGCCGCGCGCGTCGACGGCTGCTCGCGCTTTCGCATGATGGTCTCGATTACCGTGCCCTGCATCCTGGATACCGTCGTCATCATGCTGATCCTGGCGATCGGCGGCCTGGTGAGCATCGGCTTTGAACAGCCCTACGTCATGCAAAACAGCGTCGTCATGGAGGTCGCCGACGTCGTCAGCACTTATGTCTACCGCGTAGGCCTGCAGCAGGGCAAGTTCAGCATCGGCACCGCCGTCGGCCTGGCGCAATCCGTGATCAACTTCATCCTCGTCATCAGCGCCAACACGATCAGCAAGCGCATGACGGGCAAGGGCATCTGGTAAGGGGGTAAGGCAGATGAAAGAATCAAGAGGCGATCGCATTTTCAAAGGGTTTACCGTTTTTCTCGTGGTCCTGATCGCGGCCAGCTGCCTGTTCCCGTTCCTGTACATCGTGTCGGTCTCCTTCTCCAATAAGACCGCCGTCATGCGCAGCGAGGTCTTTCTCTGGCCCGTGAACTTCGATCTTGCGGCCTACAAGGCGGTGTTTAACAACCATGCGCTCATGACCTCCATGTGGTTCACGATCTTTCTGACCGTGCTCAACACGCTCATCGCGCTCGTCATGACCGTGCTGTGCGCGTACCCGCTGGCCAAGTCGGATCTGCGCTTCAAGACGCCGCTGCTGCTGCTCGTCATGTTCACCATGTACTTTTCCGGCGGCATGATCCCCGGCTACATCAACATCAAAAACCTGGGCCTGCTCAACACGTTCTGGGCGCTCATCCTGCCGGGCTGCCTTTCGACCTATAACATGATCCTGATGAAGAGCTTTTTCCAGGCGATGCCCAAGGAGATCGAGGAATCCGCCTTTGTAGACGGCGCCAACGACGCGGTCGTGCTGGTAAGGATCATCCTGCCCCTCTCCAAGGCCATGCTGGCAACCATCGCGCTGTTTTACGCGGTGGGCCGCTGGAACGGCTTTATGGACGCGCTGCTCTACATCAACGACGAAAAGATGTATACCATCCAGGTCCGTCTGCGCCAGCTGATCCAGTCCAGCCAGGTCAGCGCGTTGATGGAGGACATCCCGGAGATCAAAACCGACGTCATCGCCGAGACCATCAAGGCCGCGTGCCTGGTATTCAGCATGATTCCCGTCATGATCATCTACCCCTGGCTGCAGAAATACTTCGTCAAGGGCGTCATGATCGGATCGGTCAAAGGCTGACGCCTTGTGGCGGGGAAGGGGCCTCCTCAAACGCTACGGGTGTGCGCTCGCTTCGCCCGCGCCAGATCCATGCTTCTTATCGGCTTTCTGCCGGAGCGTCCGGCAAAAAATATATCTCAGGAGGAATCCCCTATGAAGAAAATCCTGTCCCTGATTCTGGCGCTCGCGCTGCTGCTGGGCGTCGTCGGCTCGGTTTCAGCGGCCGACACCCCCGTCACGCTGAAGGTCATGATCTACGAGCGCGGCAACACCACGAACACCTACGGCACCGTCACCGACAATTTCTACACCCGCTGGGTGCAGGAAACGTTCGGCGATCCCAACGGCATCAAGGTCGAGTATATCCCCGTTCCCCGCGCGCAGGAGGCCGAAAAGGTGAACACCATGATGGCCTCGGGCTCCGCGCCGGACATCATCCTCAGCTACGATACCAACATGATCATGAATTTCGGCAAGGACGGCGGCCTGGTTGAGCTATCCGGCCTGGTCGACGAATACGGCCCGAACCTGAAGGCCAATCTCGCCGAGACGCTGGACTACGGCACGTACGAGGGCAAGATGTGGGCGCTGGTCGCCAAACGTACCAACGTCGGCCGCTACGCCAACTACATCCGCACCGATTGGCTGGAGAAGATGGGCTATACCCTCGAGACCAACGCGGACGGCTTCTACCACATGAGCGTGGAGGACTTCACCGAGCTGCTGCGCAAGGCCAAGACCCTGGACCTGGACGGCACCGGCATGGAGATCTACCCGCTGGGCATGGCCGGCGCATACGACGCCACCCAGACCCGTCCGTTGATCTACACCTTCGTCAATCGCGCCGAGTTGAGCGACGAAATGCGCGCCTGTTACAACGAGATGTTCTGGCCGGGCTACAAGGAAGGCGTACGCTTCCTGAACCAGCTGTACAACGAAGGCCTGGTCGATCCGGACTTCATGGTCGATACCGACACCTCTTACCCGGCGTTGACCGCCCAGGTCGCCAACGGCCGCACGCTGGCCTTCGGCCATGACAACACGTATCAGACCGGCATCAAGGCGCTGTACGAATCCAACCCGGAGGCCAACTTCACCATGTTCCTGCTGGACAACGTGCACGGCGAACAGTTCGTCGACGTGTATCAGCCGGTCGGTATGTACATCGCAGTGCCCGCCACCTGCAAAAACCCCGAGGCAGCCGTGAAGTACCTGGACTTCCTCGCGGATTATGAGAACGCGAAGGTTCTACATTACGGCATCGAGGGGCGCGACTACGAGATGGTCGACGGCGTGCCCACCAAGATCGAGTATACCGAGGAGGAGCGCCTGGCGATCGACGGCTACGAGCGCATCACCTGCGGCGACATGATCCTGGTCTACAACGGTCAGCCCTACGGCTACTCGACCTCGCTAGCCGGCATGACTGAGGTCGAGGCGCGCATTCAGCAGCTGATGGATCTGGGCATCCAGATCGCCAAGGTCGGCGGCTCCGCCCCCTACCACTTCTCCCACATCAGGACCGCTGCCGACGAAGAGTATGACGGCTTCCTGACCGATCCGACCAAGAACCTGCCCTCGCTGATCTCCTGCCCGGCCGACCAGTTCGACGCGATGTACGAGAAGGTGCTCAGCGACTACCTGGCCGCAGGCGGCCAGGCCGTGATCGACGCCAAGGTTGCCCTTTATCAGGAGCTGGAGGCTGCGAAACAGTAATTGGCTTCTAAACGATGCCGCCCCGCGCCTGCCGTGGGGCGGCATTTCCCCGAATTTGTCATCGTCAAAGTGAGGATTTAACCATGAGCAATACGCTTTTTGAGCAGGATCTTTTGCCGGGCAAGTCCATCCGTCCCTTCATGGTCGCAGGCGTTCTGGAGAAGGACTACCCCGGCGAGCGCACGCACGCCGCCACGGTTGAGTACGTGGAGCAGACGATGGCCCAGGCGGCCAGGGAGCTTCAGGGCCGTTCCTTCCGCGAATTCGACGCGTTCACCCTCTGCGACATGCCGGGCCTCTGGACGCTGTGCACCGCGCCCTCGCCGCGCTACGCGGACGGGCACTACTACATCATGGAAAAGATGGCCCTCATGCCTATCTACGTGGAGCTCGAGAGCGAGCGCGAGCAGGACGTCACGCTGCGCATCTGCGCCGGACGCCTTTTGGTGCTGCTGAACGGCGAGAAGGTGTTCGACAACGCCGATTACGCCTACCGAAAGCGCGAGCGCACCTACGTGTTCGAGCATGTAAATAAGCCCAACTATGAGACGGTGCAGCTGCACCTTGGAGCCGGGCGCAATACCTTTGCCGCTGTCACGGGCCATGTAGGCCGCGGCACCGGCATCTCGTTCAGCATGGAGCTGCTTAAAAGCGAGGCCGGCCTGCGCGCCCGCGTGCCGCTGAGCATGCCGGAAGAGACGCGCGAGGAGATCGCCCGCAGCCAGATGGAGACGCATATGGAGGACGACTGCTATCAGCTGGGCGAGACGCCCGTGCTGCACGTCGGCCGCCTGCCGCTTAGGCACTGCCGGGTATCCGCCCGCGTATATAACGCCAAGGACGAGGCCGTGCTGGATCTGGACGAGGTGATCGAAAGCGATACCCGCCTGCCTGCGGGGCTTGCGGCCGGCAGGTATCGGGTGGCGCTCGCCTGGCGCCTCACGGACGGTACGCCGCTGACGGACGTATCCCTCGCCTTCACCCTGGTGGAGATGATCGCCCCCAAGCCCGGCTTCGACCGCTTTTCGGAGCGCCGCATGCAAATGCTGGAGGCGCTCGCGGCGAAGGGCGATCCCCTGTCGCTCTATCGCCTGGGGCGCTGCGGTGAAATCGACCTTTCCCGCATCGAGAAAATGTGCGACAAGATCGAGCGCCGCGCGGATTGCGCAGACTTTGACCTGCTCCCGCTGCTGTGGATGGTCTGGGAGGACGAGGGCGCGCGCCTGCTGGACGAGCGCATCCGCCTCATGATCCGCAAGGCAGCCCTGGGCTTCCGCTACTGGGTGGACGAGCCCGGCCCCTCCTCGATGTTCTACTGCTCCGAAAACCACCGCATAGGCTTCCACGTGTGCGAATACCTCGCCGGCCTGCTCTACCCCACCGATGCATTCACCAACTGCGGCCAAAACGGCATGTATCATTCCATGAAGGGCCGCATGCACCTGGTCGAATGGCTGAACCAGCGCTGCCGCGTGGGCTTTGACGAGCCCCTTTCGGATTGCTACCTGCCCATCACGCTCTCGGCCCTCCTGGTCCTGCGCGAGGTGCTGCCCATGGAGGAATACCCGCTGCGCAACATGGTAAACATCCTGCTGGACTTCATGACCTACGTCTTCGCCGTCAGCTCCTTCGACGGCGTGATGGCCACGCCTCGCGGGCGCAGCTACAACATGCTGCTGCGCACCGGCAAGACCACCCGCGTCGGCGGCGTCTTCTGGCTGCTCTTCGGCAACGCCCCGGCAAACCTGGAAGCGGCCCCGGCGGAGCTGGCCTTCAGCTACTACGTGCCGCCGCGCGGCATCTGCGAGCTGGCGGAGAACTTCACGCCCGCGACCTTCCACTATAAGCAGGGCATCATGCACTTTGACAAGCACAACGCCGACTTCACCATCCGCCGCACGGCCGATTATATGATCGGCGGCGCGCGCGACCACAACGTCGGCATGTGCGACATGCACTTCATCTCCGCCCTGATCGCGCTGAGGAACGACATCTCGATCTGCTTTTCCGCCCCCAACAACGTGGCCGAGGGCAGCGGCCTGCGTCCGGATTACTGGGCCGGGCAGGCCTTCCTGCCGCGCGTGCTGATGGGCAAGCGGACGCTGGCCGTCATCTGGCACGACGTACAGGATAACGACATCTGGATGACGCACTGCCACTTCAACGCCCGCAAGTTCGACGAGGTCGTGCAGCGCGGCGGCTGGACGTTCGGCCGCTCCGGCGACGGCTACGTGGGCATCTACTCCAGCGTCCCGCACGCCTTCCGCGCGGAAGGACCCTATGCGGGCCGCGAGCTGATCTGCGAGGGCAACGAGGTGGTCTGGCTCGCCGAGTGCGGAAGCCGGGACGAGGACGGCAGCTTTGAGGCGTTCGTCGCGCGCCTGCTGGGCGCCCACGTCTGGCAGGACGGCCTCACATTCCACTTCGATTCGCCCGGCAGCGGCCTGATGGAGTTTGGCCTGACCGAAGGGTTCACCATCGACCGGCAGGAGGTTCCCATCAGCGCGTACATGGCGGAAAGCCCCTATCTGCGCTCCCGCTACGGCAGCGGACGGTTTGAATACACCTGCCCCGGCTATCGCGTAACGCAGTGGTCCTACCCCTGCAGCGAGTGATCTCGAAAAGATAATAATCCGGCGCGTCTCAGGGGGATCGATTCCCCTGCGGCGCGCCGGGTTATTATCGTGATGTGCTGGCTACCATCCACGAAAGCTTCGCCTATATTCCTCCAAAACCTTCTATCCTGCTGCAGCTTCATCGCGAACTGTTTCAGCGGGATACTTCAAAAGTGAGGTGAACGATTTGCCCAAAGAAAAAAAGCTCGGACGTCCGACAGACAATCCCAAAGGCGTTTCAACACACGTAAGGCTGGACGCTGAATGCAATTCCATCCTGTCTCAGTATTGCGAGCAACGACGCGTCAGCAAGATGGAGGCCATCCGTCAAGGGATTAAAAAACTAAAGGACGACCTGGCAAAATGAGAAAGGAAGCGGCTTAACCCTCACAAAGCTTTGCCGCTCCCCTACTCCGACCGACGCGCTTGAATGAAACGCGTAGTGTAGATATTATACCATGCGCCGCAGCGCCTTTCAAGCCGCGCCGAGATATGAAGCGAAAGGATGTTGACGCAATGACAATCCTGGAAGAGCTCTATTATGGGAATGTACAGCCAATAACACGGGCTTACGGGCCCGACTCCGCATTGATGAAAGCGATCCATCTCCGCCGCCAAAACGAGGATAAACTGGTCGAAACGCTCACCGACGCTCAGCGCGAACGGTTTGAAAAATACGAGGATGCGGCGACCGAGGCGCACTGCCTCAGCCGTTATGACGCCTTTGCCTACGGCTTTCGCCTAGGCATGCGCCTAGCGATAGATGCCATGGAAGATATGGACGACTGGCTGTAGTCGGCAACGCGCCCAGAGACATCAAGATTTCAAAAGGGTTGAACGCAAAACCGCGTCCCTCTTGACGAAGGACGCGGATATGCTGTAAAATGTAGGCAGAAAGGTTTCGTAGCCTTACAGGTGGAATCCACCGCAATGACTCATGAAAGAGCCGTCGTGTAGCCGCTTACTACATGACGGCTCGCTTTTATCTCCGGTTCATTTGGTATACTGCGATCAGTAGCCCAATGATCGTGAGGACAACCATGATGATCTCATAGCCTGTCATGCGATCACCTCCGCACGGAGGCCGAAGGCTTCCCGCCGAGGACGGCGCATAGCGCTCCACAGAAGAGAACCCCTCCCCGCGATGCGGGGAGGGGCGAATTTGTACAGCTTGTTGCGGAGGTTCCGACCTGTAGCGCCTTCCTGCCTACAGCTTTATCATACCAGAAAGATGAAATAATGACAAGTTGGCTTGTCGCCATTTTCTTTGGCATCCCGCCGCGTGGAGCTCAAATGCTCCGCGCGGCGGGATGCCGGTTTATACTACTTATCATTCGATTATTGGCGTTTCCTGGAGTCTAGCTTCTTGCGCATCTCGGTCGCGAGCACGCGCTTGCGCATGCGCAGATTCTTGGGCGTGACCTCGAGCAGCTCGTCGTCGTCGATGAACTCCAGGCACTCCTCGAGCGAAAGCGTGCGCATGGAGGTCAGCTTCATGGCCTCCTCCGCGCCCGCCGCGTTGCGGATGGAGGTGAGGTGCTTCTTCTTGCACACGTTGACGTCGATGTCGCCCTGGCGCGCGTTCTGGCCGACGATCATGCCGGTATATACCTGCGTACCCGGGCCGTAGAAGAGCGTGCCGCGGTCCTGCGCGTAGAACAGGCCGTACATGACCGCCTCGCCCGTCTCAAAGGACACGAGCGCGCCCTGCGAGCGGTGGGGAATCTCGCCCTTGAAGGGGTCATAATGGTCGAATACCGCGCTCATGATGCCCTCGCCGCGCGTATCCGTCATAAATTCGGAGCGATAGCCGAACAGCCCGCGCGAGGGCACGGAAAACTCGAGGCGCACGCGGTCGCTGCCGCTCATGTGCTCCAGCACGCCGCGGCGGCGGCCCATCTTTTCGATGACCGCGCCCGCATAGGCCGCAGGCACGTCGGCGACCATCTTCTCGATGGGCTCCAGCTTGTCGCCATCCGCATTGTAGTGGAACAGCACCTCGGGCTTGGAAACCTGGAACTCGTAGCCCTGGCGGCGCATGTTCTCGATCAGCACAGAGAGATGCAGCTCGCCGCGTCCGGAGACCTTGAACGCGTCAGGCGATTCCGTCTCCTCTACGCGCAGCGATACGTCTGTCTGCAGCTCGCGCATGAGGCGCGCGCGCAGGTGACGGCTGGTGACGTATTGGCCCTCTCGGCCCGCGAACGGGCTATCGTTGACGGAGAACGTCATCTGCACGGTCGGCTCCTCGATCTTCACGAAGGGCAACCCCTCGGGGCAGGCCGGGTCGCAGATCGTATCGCCGATCATGATGTCCTCGATGCCCGTGATGGCGACGATATCGCCCATGGAAGCCTCCTCGACCGGCGCGCGCTTGAGCCCGTCAAAGCAAAACAGGCCGGATAGACGCAGCGGCGCGGAGGCCTTGTCCTCGCCGTGGATGACGCGCACCGCCATCATGCCGCTCTTCACCGTACCGCGGCTGATGCGGCCCACGCCGATGCGGCCGACGTAATCGTTGTAGTCGATGGTGGAGACGAGCACCTGCGCTGGGCCCTCGGGATCGCCCACGGGCGCGGGAATGTACTTTAGGATCGTCTCAAACAGCGGGCGCAGATCCGTTCCCGGCTGGTTGAGGTCCAGCGTTGCCGTGCCCTGGCGGGCGGAGGCGTAGACGATGGGGTTGTCCAGCTGGCTCTCGTCCGCCTCCAGATCGATCAGCAAATCGAGAATCTCGCCCTCCACCTCGTCGCAGCGCGCATCGGGGCGGTCGACCTTGTTGATGACGATGATCACCGGCAGCTTCAAATCCAGCGCCTTCTTCAGCACAAAGCGCGTCTGCGGCATCGGGCCTTCGAAGGAGTCCACCAGCAGCAGCACGCCGTCCACCATCTTGAGCACGCGCTCGACCTCGCCGCCGAAGTCGGCGTGCCCCGGCGTATCTACGACGTTGATCTTCACGTCCTTGTAGTGCACGGCCGTGTTCTTCGCCAGGATCGTGATGCCGCGCTCGCGCTCGATGTCGTTTGAATCCATCACGCGGTCGGCTACCTGCTGGTTTTCGCGGAAGACGCCGCCCTGCTTGAGCATCTCGTCGACCAGCGTGGTCTTGCCGTGGTCGACGTGGGCGATGATCGCGATGTTTCTTCTATTTTCACGGGTGATAATCAAATGTTCTTCCTCTTTTCTGTCGTCTGAAGGGGTTACGCCTTATGCCCGCGCCGCGGTCTCGGCCAGCTCCAGCCCCTCGTTGTTCTCCTGCGCCCAGCGGATCGACCACTCGTTTTCAAAGAGCAGCACGTCGCGCTCGCGCGCATCCTGCGCGACGGAGGTTGTGGAGGTAAGCTTGAGCTCATCCAGCGGCTTCGGGGTCTTGACCACCCAGCGCACGAAGCGATAGTTCAGCTGTTGACGGCGGATCTCGGCGTTGTACTCCGTCTTGAGCCGGTGCTCGAGGACCTCGAACTGCAGCACGCCGACCACGCCGACGATGATCTCTTCAAAGCCGATGCCCGGGCGCTTGAACGTCTGGATCGCGCCCTCCTCCGAGAGCTGCATGACGCCCTTGACGAACTGCTTGCGCTTCAGGCTGTCGATGCTGGTCACGCGCGCGAAGAACTCCGGCGCGAACACCGGGATGCCGGGATACTTGACGTGCACGCCGGCGGAGAGCGTGTCGCCCAGCGAGAAGATGCCCGGGTCGAAGAGGCCGATGATGTCGCCCGGGTACGCGTTCTCTACGATCTCGCGCTCGTCGGCCATGAACTGCTGGGGCTGCTTGAGCTGTATCTGCTTGTTCGTGCCCGAATGCCATACGGTCATGCCCTTTTCAAACACGCCGGAGCAGATGCGCATGAAGGCGAGGCGGTCGCGGTGCGCGGGATTCATGTTCGCCTGTATTTTAAACACGAAGCCTGTGAAGGATTCCTGGCAGGGGTCGATCGGACCCTGATCGCTCTCCCGTGCGGAGGGGGGCGGCGTATACTGCAAAAAGCGCTCCAAAAACGGCTCAACGCCGAAATTGGTGATCGCCGAGCCGAAAAACATCGGCGTCAGCTCGCCCGTCTGCACCTGATCGATGTCGAACGCGTCGCCCGCCACGTCGAGCAGCTCGATCTCGTCCATCAGGCGGTCGTAATACGCCTGGCCAAGCACGCCCGCAAGCGCCGGATCGTCCAGGGCGATGTCCTGCTTTTCCACGCGCGTCTTGCCGTGGTCGCCCGTCTCGTAGAGCTCCACCATCCGCGTGTCGCGGTGGTATACGCCCTTGAAGTCGCCGTCCACGCCGATCGGCCAGTTGACCGGGCAGGCGCGGATGCCGAGCACCTGCTCCATCTCCTCCATCAGGGCGTAGGGATCCTTGGCCGCGCGGTCCATCTTGTTGACAAACGTAAAGATCGGGATATTGCGAAGGCGGCAGACCTTGAAGAGCTTGATCGTCTGCGCTTCGACGCCCTTGGCGGCATCTATGAGCATGACCGCGCTGTCCGCGGCTACGAGCACGCGGTAGGTATCCTCTGAAAAGTCCTGGTGGCCGGGGGTATCCAGGATGTTGATGTGGTATCCGTCGAACTCAAACTGCATCGCGGACGATGTGACCGAGATGCCGCGCTGTTTTTCGATTTCCATCCAGTCGCTGGTCGCATGGCGCTCGGCCTTGCGCGCTTTGACGGAGCCCGCCTGGCGGATCGCGCCGCTGTAGAGCAGCAGCTTTTCCGTCAGCGTGGTCTTACCGGCGTCGGGGTGGGAGATGATGGCAAACGTCCTTCGGCGGCGAACTTCTTGCTCGAGCGTCAGGGCGGCATTTTCCGGCATGGCATTGTCCTCCGATTTCATTACAGCATATAACGGTTCATTATACACCGGAGCGAGGCGGCGCGTCAATTATTCTGCGCCGTTTCCGGCTAAAAAACAATACATATAAAGAAAAGAAGAAAATTGTGGACTTTGAAAGACGAAAAAGGCGCCCGATAAGCACATGCCTGTTCGTCGCCTTTTTGTAAATACAAGCTTTATATCAACTATCGTTCACAGTACCCCATACTTATCGTAAACCTCGCGTAGCAGTTTGCCCTCCAACAGTGCGCTGCGTGTATTGTTCTCCATCTCAACCTTCTCAATCGCCATCGCAAACACCTGCTGAACACAGGACGAGGGGATGACGCATACGCCGTCGCAGTCCCCGAAGATTACGTCGCCCGGATGCACCTTGACGCCGCCGCATACGACGTCGCAATCGTAGTCTACGACGAGGCCGCGGCCGCGTGAATCCACAGGCTTAAACCCTGTGCAAAAGACCGGGAACCCCATCTTCATGATCTGCCGGGTATCGCGGATCAGTCCGTCCACGATGGCTCCGCGGCCGCCGCGCATGGATGCCGCTGTGGATAAAAGCTCACCCCATACGCCGTTATTGACGGAGCCATTGGTACACACGACCGCGACCTCGCCGGGCCTTATGCTGTCCAGCGAAGCAATCTCCATGTCGTAGGGCTTCTCGTGGACGTAATACACGTCTACAGCCAGGATCGTCTTGGCCCGGCCAACCACGCTCAATGCAGCGTCCAGGGGGCGCAGCCGCTCGTTCATCGCCTGATCGCGCATGCCCAGCTCGTCCATGACATCGCACAGGACGCCACTGTAAAGCTTCTCCCCCATGATCTCAAACATTTCGGCATCCGTCATTTCACATCGCCTCCATTGTTCTTTGCAATTTCCGTCTCGATTTGTTTGCATAAGCGCAGACTATATATGCCTTCCTCGCACCCCGGCATGCAGGGTTTATCCAAACGTACGCAACGCACAAACTTTTCCAGCTGCAGCCTAAAGCAAAGTTGCCACCAGTTCTGCGTATCGCGTAGCTCTCTTGTGCCCCGGGCATCCGTCATGCGTACAAAGCGCGCCAGCCGGTCGTACGCCGCGTAGCCCTTCGGGCCGAGCACTTCAAACTCCCCATAGGGCAGAACCGGGTAAAACCAACCGATTTCAAGCTTGGCCAAGTCCCCGTTCTCAAAACGGATCACGGACGTATCGTAGTTCGAGCAAGGGAACTCCGGCCTGCTTTGCAAGCCGAAGGCGTGCACTTCCTTTACTTGCGCGCCTGTGAGGAAGTGCAAAAAATCCGCATTATGCGCCCCGTCATGTACCGACGGGCAGCCGTGCTGCATCGTAGCGTAGAGCCTTGCATAGTGCTCCGGATGGCCTTGCGGGTCCCAGATTTCGTCGTAAATCCCCAGACGGTATACGAGCGGATGGCCCAGCGCATCCTCCTCGATCCAGGCTCTGAGCTGCTCGAGTAGCGGATCGTGACGGTAGGTAAAGCCGAGCTGTACGTGGCGCCCCGTCTCCCGTTCCACGTCTGCTACGCGCTGTGCTTCCGCCAAGGTAAGCGCCATCGGCTTTTCGCATAGCACGTCTAAGCCGCTTTTAAGCGCCGCCTCCGTCAGGCGGGGCGTCACCCAGGGAGGTGTAGCGACGACCACCGCGTCCATTTCACATTCTTTCATCATCACCTGTGCGTCGGTATACCCCGGCACGGCATGCTGCGCGGCAAGCGCGCGCACCCGTTCGCCGTGAACATCGCACAGACCCGCCAGGGCCGCCTCTTCGCTTTGAAGAATGGCTGGAATATGCTGCGTAAGTGCGATGTCTCCGCACCCAATTACGCCGATACGTATCGCATCTTTCAAATGCTTTTCCTTCTCTCTTCCATTGCATGGGCGATCGCCTCCACCAGTTCGCATGCCGCGTCGACGATGCGCTCAAAGAATTGCTTTCCCTTTCCCGCACTGGCAAGCGTGGGCTTGCCGAACGCGCCCGTCTGCGTAATTTCAGAAAAATTGTCCACCCACGCGAGCGGGCTTCCCTGCATCATATAACCCTGGTAAGCATCGCCTGCCGGACAATTTCCCTTGCCTGTGTCTACCATCTCGGCCCCGTTCACCAGCTCCGGACGCAGGTACATGTACAAAGAAGTCTCCAGCTCTCCCGCGTGCCCCATACCCGTCACGCCGCCCTCCGCGATCTTCCGTATATCCGCCGCGGCGAGCGACCAATAATCCGTTAGCATCGCGCGAAGACGCGGCCACCGCTCCTTCATTTCCTGCAGCGCAGCTGTCGCCGGCGTCCGGTTGCCCCCGTGGCCATTGAGCAGCAGCAAGGTCTGGCAGCCCATGCCCTGCAGGGATCCGGCGATCTGTACGACCATATCGGTATAGACGCGGTGTCCGGCGGAAATCGTCGCGCCGAAGGACAGGTGATGGGGCGAATGCCCCAGCCACAGCGTTGGCAGCAGCAGCACGCGCTGCGCGTAGCGGGCCTCCAGCGCTTCGGCGATCCGGGTGACGAGCAGCGTATCGGTATTACAGGGCAGATGCCTTCCGTGCTGCTCGGTTGAGCCCAGCGGAAGCACGGCTATCGTGCGCGCCCAATCGATTTGTTTACACTGCGGCCAGTTCAAAGCGGTCAGGTACATATAAGGCCACTCCTTTTTCCCATCGTTTGAACGCATCCAGATGTTTATCGTTTGAACGCCTGTATGAAGCGCCGTGCGTTGCCAAAGCGCACTTTATCTAAAACTTCCTGCGCGTAAGGCAGCAGCTCTACGCGCCGAATCCGGTCCTTCGTATCGCGCACGTCCGCCAGCGGATAGTCGGAGCCGAACAGGATCCGCTCGCCATGGAGCGCACCGACGATCTCCTTCAAGCCTAAATAGGGGCAGCCGCACGTGCACAGCCACACGTTCGGATAGCGCAGCGCGGCAAGCAGCGCCTCATGCCACAGGTCGTTGAGCCCGCTGTGCCCCAGCACGACCGTAAGCTCGGGAAAGCGCCGCGCCGTCTCTGCGATCGCGAGCGACTCCGTATAGGGCGGCGTGCCGTCGTGGAAGAAGAGAACCGTACCCAACTTGGCCGCCGCCTCCGCCATGCGCAGATACTGCGCATCCAGCGGGCTGAACGCCTGCAGCCACGGGTGCAGCTTGATGCCGATGAGGCCCAGCTCCTCCAGACAACGCTTCATTTCATCCTCGCAATCCCTGTCGCGCGGGTTTACGACGCCCATGCCGCATAGCCGGTCCGGATGCGCCCGCGCCGCGCGAGCGACCACATCGTTGTCCGCGGCGCAGTCCGCAAAAAATCCGTCGTTGGGCAGCAACAGGCTCGTGTGGATTCCGTTTTCGTCCATCTCTCGCAGGAAAGTATCCGGATCGGATGCCGCCGCGCTGAAGCGTCCACCCAGAAAATGCGTATGCATATCGTAGATCACGCGCCCCGCCTCCCCCTAAGAAGCATTTCCATGTTGCCGCCAGCCACCAGGGCGAGCGCGCTTTCCTCCACCGGCAGACTACGTAGTTTTTCCACCTCGCCTTGAAGGCTCAGATAAGGCGAATCTGACGAGAAGATCACGCGCTTCGCGCCGACCGCCCCGATGGCGTTTAAGATCGTGCTGGGCGCGTTATAGGAGACGTCCACGTAGATGTTGGGCGTATCCTGTACAGAGGGAAGCGCGTCGGTCCAAAAATCGGGGAAGCCATAGCGTCCTTCTATGAAAATCCCCTGCGGATACGTGCGCGCCAGATAGCAAAGCTGCATGGGCATCGCCGAAACCGGGATGCCCGTGGGAACGTAGATGGGCAGTCCCCGTTCGATCGCCGCTTCCACCACGGGGAAGACGATGCCGTCCGTCAACTGGCAACCCTGCAAGTGCGGGGCGAGCTCCAGCGCGCAGGCGCCCTTGTCCGCCGCACGGCGCAGTTCGTCCATCGCCGCGCGGGCGTACCAAGGGTTGACCGACGCATATGCGTAAAACCGGCCGGGATAACGCCTGGCCGTCTCCAGCACGTAATCGTTGCCCGCGCGGTTGTCCACCGCGATGGCGGCGTCCCAGGGCGATATACACGCCCGTTCGATCCCTAGCCCATCCATATCTCGCAGCAGCGCCTCGGGGCTTTGCCGCGCCGTCAAACCGGGGCCCACATGGCAATGCGCGTCGATCCAGATCATTTTTCTACCGCCTCCCGTACGCGTACGCGATAAAGCTTTTCCTCGTCGAGCGTAACGCCCAGCCCCGGACGATCCGGCACGATCAATTCGCCGTCCTCGATCGTGAGCCCCTCGCGCGTTACGTCCGTCGCGTATACGGTGAACCCCCGGATGTCCGACGGCTCGTCCGCCAGGTTGTCCATGCAGGCGGCGGCTTGTGCGGAGGCCGCGGCGCCGATGCATCCCTCCGGCATGGAGCCCAAAGTACAAGGCACGTGGTAAAGCCGCGCCAGCTCCGCGATGCGGCGTACGCCCGCCAGCCCACCCGCTTCACAGGTGTATACGTGCAGTAGGTCCGCCGCGCCCGCCTCCAGACACGCCTTGGCGTCGTATACGTCCCATACGCCCTCATCGATCAGAATTCGGCTCCGTGCCCGGGCGCGCAGCCAAGCGATGTCCTCCAACCTTTGCGCGTCCATCGGCTGCTCGATCATGTGGACGCCCAAGTCATGGAGCGCATCCATCATGCGCAAGGCCTGGCGTCTGTCTGTCCACGCCATGTTGGCGTCCGCGCGCAGGCGCACGTAGTCCGGGATGGCCTCTCTCACCCGACGTGCGCCCTCGATGTCGCGTTCTTCGCTGAGCCCCACCTTTAGCTTGAGCTCTCGATAGCCCTGCTGCACGCGCAGGCGCGCTATGCGTGCCATGTCGTCGGGCGATGCCATGGGGATTCCACCCGTCAGCGGAATGCGCTCGCGGAGCCTGCCGCCCATGAGCCTGGCGACGCTCATGTCGCACTTCTTGCCCAGCAGATCCCAAAGCGCCATTTCGACGCCCGCCTTGGCGAGCAGATGCCGCTTGGAGAACGCGCACAGCGCGTCCATAATGGCGATCATCTCGCCGATTTGCGTACAGTCGTGCCCTTCGAGGCGCGGCGCCCACAGGCGGTTCACCTCCCCGCATAACGCGTGCGCGCCGCCAAACCACGCGAGCGAGATCTCCCCTATGCCCTGCGTCCCGTCCTGCGCCGTAACGCGCACGATACCGTGGTTAGACGAACGGTATTCCCCCCAACTGTCGCTGACCTGCTCGCAAAAGGGCAGGTTGACCGGTATCGCCTCGACGTTTACAATGCTATCCTTTGTCATGGTTCACCTCAGGCCCAGAACAGCGGGCGTATCGCGCCCGATGATGGCCTCTATCGTCTCCTCCGGCACGCGCGGCAAGCGCGTCCCTTGCGTAATGGAACATATAGCGCGCACCTGCTTGAGCGTATTGCTAACGTCAAAGCTTGGCAGGTCTGTGCCGAAAAACAGCTTATCCGTAATGCCGTACTCGATTGCGCACATCATGATGTTATAGAATTGCCAGGGCCGGCAGGCCAGCGCGGAGATGTCCGCATAGACGTTTGGGTGCTTGCGTACGACGCAGGCCGTCTCCGCATACCAGGGATGCCCCATGTGCGCGATGACCATCTGCAGCTTGGGGTAGGAGGATGCGATCTGATCGAGCAATACGGGGTTGCAGACATCCAGCGGCCCTCTGCGCACAAAGCTCGTCCCCTGATGCCACAGGATCGGGATACCCTGCGCCTCACAAAAAGCGTACAGCGGCTGCGCCGCCGTATCGTGCGGCGAAAAATTCTGATAAATCGGCCCGAGCTTGAGTCCCTTGAGGCCAAGCTCCAGCACCGCGTGCCGCAACCGCTGCAGCGCATCCTCGCGGTTGGGATCCACACTTGCAAAGCCGAACAAGCGCTCTGGATCCGTCCTGACGTAATCAGCCACGAGCTCGTTGCCGGACACATAGCCGACAAAAGGCGCGTCGAGCGCCAGCACAATCGCCCCGTCGCATTGCCCCATGGCCTCCCGATGCATTTCGGGCGAGCAGTAGGCGACGTGCGACTCCCCCCACGCGCGCCGTCCATCCTCTACGAAATCTCCGTAGACGTCCTGCGCGCGCGCCAGATGCGTATGCGCGTCAAATATCATGTCCATCCCCCTTTTAAGCCGCCCGAAGCTTCGCCTCAGTCGGATTCCTGCGCTACCGCGGCGGCACGGCGCACCAATTCATCCCGAGCCTTCAGCATCAGTCGCGTGTCTCGGGTATAGTCGTCCTTCGCGTCCCGGGCGATCTGTGAGACGAGCGCCTTAGCGCCCTGGGGATCATTACGGCCGAGAATCGTAAGCAGCTCAAAGTCCTGTGCCGCGTCGCGGTTGGCCTCGTAGCGGATCGAAGAGCGAACCTTGTGCGCGTGGTGCGGGTCTGGATAAATCGTATAATGATCTCCCTTGAACTCCTCTTCGCCGATCTCCAAAAATTCGCGGATGCCCCAGTCGTTCCAGAAGTTGTAACCCCAATGCAAAAACCCCTTGATATCCCAGGCGTAGAGCAGCCAGCCGAGCATACGCATGTGCCACACAGGCTTATCGACAAAGCGGTTCAACCAGGAGCCCGATGGCCCGCAGCAATTGTACAAGTATAGGCGCACGCCGTCCCGGGCCGCCTGCGCGAACAGTTCGCGGTTCTCGTCGTAGGCCGATTCGATCGGCACCTGCACGTCCGTCCCGAGCGCTAGCTGATGCCTGGCAAAGTCCACGTGCGTAACCGGGTCTCCGATCTTCAGCTTCGGGGCCAAGGCGCGCATTTGCCGGTAGTAGAACGTGTACTGTGCAAGCTGCGCGTCGTTCATGGCCTCGTCGCCCACGTGCTGATACCAAACCGGAAGCCAGCCCATCTCTTCGATATGCGCCTGCAGCGCCGGCAGGTACTGAGTCAGCCACCGCAGCGATTCCGCACTGTCGTGCGCCGCCATGCCGACCTGCATCACGCCCTGTTCATTTCGGCGCAGCAGGTAAGTGGTGAAGTGCATCTTAAAGTAATCGATAGAGGCGATGTGCGTGCCCTCTAAGCCTTTCACCACGCCTTTATCCGCAAAGAAGCGGACGTATTCGTCTACGCGCGACCAATTGAACGTAAAGTTCCCACGCTCGTCCACCTGCGTTCCGCCGTCCATCAGCAGCTGCGGCAGGTTCAGATATAGTATGTTTTGGCGGTGCATGCGCATCTGATCCGCGATATCGCCCACCAGCTTCCACCAATCGTCCGTCCAGCGATCATACCCGTAGCAAATCGTGATAGGGTCGTTCGGGTAGTGTCCCGGCTCGCTGGGGAGCCACCACACGCCTGTGATTTGCTGATGGTGCATGTAGTCCAGGGCGCCCCGGCTCGCGTCGGGCAGCGTCACCGCGCACACCTCCGCCGACATGCGCACATCCATTCGGCCCCGCGTCGTATGCACGTGCGCGCAGCCTTTGTACACGCCGCGCTTCGTTCCGGCCGGGACGAACAGCGTCACCCAGATGGGCTGCGTGGTCTTTCGGGGCACCTGTACCGTACGGTCGTTGCTCAGCGGATCGGGATAAAACTCAGGGGCCCTTCGCACCGCATCCTCCGGCGTCATGCCCAAGGAGTTATATGGGCCATAGACGTATTCTACGTAATGGTACGCACACATGCAAGCCGGTATCCTGCCGCCATCACAGGTCAAGTCGTCGAATGTAACCCCGTTGATCGTAAAGGCGTCTTCGCTCCGGATGCAGATCTGAAAGGACTGATATTCGTTTCTCGCCATTACCAGGCGATGATCCTCTATCACTTCGTTGAACTGCATCCGCTGATCATGAAAGACGTTGACGTAAGAGCTTCTCGTCCAAGCCTGCATATCATATCTCCCTTCATTGAGATGGGGCGCCCGGCGCAATGGCCGAGCGCCCCATGCCGCTTATTGCGCAGCCTTAATCGCCTGCAGTTCCTGGTATTTCCGCGTCCAATGGTCCTCGACCTTCTGGAGCCCGGCCTGGTCTGCCTTCGTTAAGAATTCATTCCACATTTCCTGCGCGTTTTCAAAGCTCGTCGCTTCCAACACGACTTTGCCCATATAGCTCTTCCACAGATCGTTGACCTTCGTGAGTATGATGGCCTCCTCGCTTCCTGCGATCGGATCCAGCTTTGTGAAGTCGGAGAAGTCGTCCGCCACCGCTTCGATCTCAAAGATGCGCTTTCGTAGCGGATCTTTCATGGCGTCGCCTCTGGCGGCGGCGCTGTCGTAGTAGATGCTGCCGACCCAGCGATAGCGGTTCCCGCCCGTATACTTCTGCCAAGCGGCAAACCCTTCGTTAAACATCAGCTCCTCCGCCTTGCCGATGGGGGTAATCCAACGGTTCGTCGGCCCCGCAAACTCCCAGTGCAGTCCCTCGATACCCTTGTTGACGTTTGCCTGTGCCTGGTCGGTTGCAAACAGCTCGTAAAGTTGGATGGCGCGATCCGGATGCTCGGTATTTTGGGTGATCACGAGCGCGCCGCCTAGCCCGTCGATGTCATAGTGCGGGTTGAAGAAGTGTCCGACGTCTTCCGCTGCAAAATGATCCAGCCCCATATATGCAAAATCCGGATTGATCTTCTTGATGCCCGCGTCCCCGTCAAAGCTGCGCCACCCGGGGCCTGCGCTTAGGAACAGCGTGCCGTTGACGTTAGCCGCCTCAAGGGAAGATACATCCTCGGCCGCGAAGTCCGCCATGTTTACGATGCCGTCGCGGATGAGCTCGCCTATATGCCATAACGTCTCCAGATAGATCGGGTCGCGCGCCTGCGAGGTGATCACGCCGCCCTGTTCGATGTATTTATAGCCGCCGCCCATCGAGCGGTAGAGCATGTTGACGCCGCTGTCGATGTTGTAGAAGGAATACGCGTCCCACAGCACCAAGGGGCTCGTAATCTCCGGATACTTTTCCTTGACCTCGTAGAGTACCTTTTCCACGTTCTCCAGCGTATCCATCGGCGGCTCGCCCAGCGCCTTCCAGATGTCCTCGCGGCAGTAGTAAGCGGTGCCGCTGAAAATCAGCGTATCGGTAAATTCAAGCTTTCCGCGGTCGTATGCGTTGGTGGGGAGATAATAGAGCGTCCCGCCCTGCTCCCACTCGTAAAAATCCCGGTTGTTCCGATACAGCGGAATGTCCTTGAATTCAGGCGCATACGCCTCGATCAGCTCGTCGAGCGGATAAAGGTATTCGTCGTTCATCAGCGTTCCCAGCGCGGACACGGTATGGTCCGGAAACCAGATCAAATCCGGCAGGTCGTTTGTCGCGATCATCAGGTTGATCTTCTGGTTGTCGTCCGCAGCCGGGGAGTCGAACTCTAGGTGAATGCCGGTTTCCTGCTCTACCCAGCGGGAATAGGCATCCAGCCCCCACATGGAATCGTCGTAATTGGATGCGTTGACGTAGATGCGCAGCGTGACGGGCTCGTCGCGATGCTTGCTGAAGGCGTACTCCGTATCCCACTGCGTATAGGGGATCTCCTCCTGCTCTTCGGCGAACGCAAACGTCGCGCCCGTCCAGATCAGTGTCAGCGTGAGTAACATGCTTAGCCATCTCTTCATAAGTCCTCTTCTCCTTTTCAAATGTCGTTATCCAGTCCGCCGCGCCGTGGGGGCCCAAGTTTTCCTCCCTTCACGCCCCATAACTCGATGCAAGGCGGTCGCATCTATCCTTTGAC
>JAEYAR010000116.1 GCA_023404715.1 Bacillota bacterium
ACGAATACGTCCGAGTTGCTTTCCGGCGCATAGGTGGCGTTCTCGGTGAAGAGATAGCCGCCCGGCAGCGTGAAGCGCACCGCGTAAGTACCGGGACGCAGGCGTTCAAAGGCGTAGGCGCCCTCCCCGTCGACCGTCACGCTGCCGCCGCTCTGCCAGCCGCCGTCCACCTTTTTGAGCAGTTCGACCTGTGTGCCCGCCAGCACCGGCTCGTGCGCCTCGCGCACGCCGCCCACGTCCAGATCCTCCCAGGCACAGCCGCTCACGGATACGCCGGGGATCACCGGGTAAGCCAGCCCGTCGATCGAGCAGCCCATGTCGACCTGAAGCCCCTCGCTCTCTCCCTGCGCGTCGTCCGCGTGTTGCAGGCTGAGCGCGACCTCCCTGCCGAAGAGATACCCGTCCGGCAGCGCCACGCGCAGGCGGTAGCTGCCCGGGCGCAGGGTATCGAATACGAATGCGCCCTGCTCGTCGGTCGAGCGGGAGGCCACGACCGTGCCGCCCGTCAGCAGCTCCACCAGCACGCCGCCGAGCGCCTCCTCGCCTTCGCCGCGAAGGCCATCCTCATCACGGTCGATGAAGGCCGATCCCTCGATCGTCGCGGGGACGATCGCCCCGGCGTTCACGCCCTCGATCGCCGCGCCCATTTCGAGCGCCATGGGCTGCGTCTGGGCGACGCTCGCATCCTGCTGGGCGATGCGGCTCTCGCCGCCCTCCGGCGTCATCGTGAAGATTTCGCCGCCCGGCAATCGGACGCGCACGCTGTACGCGCCGGTGCGCACGCGGGTGAACGCGTAGCGCCCGTTTTCGTCCGTCGCGGTTTCTCGCAGGGCCTCTCCCTGCTCGTCCAGCAGCTCGACCTTTGCGCCGGGGATACCGGCCTCATCCTGGCTCATGCGGCCGTCGTATTCGCTGTCGAGCCAAATGATGCCTGAAATAGAGCCCACGCCGACGACGCCGACGTCCATCTGCTCCGATTTCCCGGACACCAGCGCGAAGGGTTCGCTCTTCGCCTCTAGCGCGTCGCGCATCGGCATCGCGCTCGTGGACCGACCGCTTTCGTGACGGCGCGCGTAGGCATAGCCCTCCGGGAGCGCCGTCTTCAGCAGGTACGTGCCGGGCATGATCCCGTCCATCGCATAGCATCCCTCCGCGTCCGTCGTGGTCTTGGCGATCATCGCCTCGCCGTCCGCCTCCTGACGCCAGAGGGAGACTTCCACCCCCGGCATCGCGCGCTCTCGCCCGCCGCGCCGTCCGTCGTCGTCCTCGTCGAGCCAGGCCGCGCCCGATAGCGTGCAGGGCTCCAGCGCGCCGAAGCGCACATCCGTCCGCTGTTCGCCCATCGCAATGGCGATGGGCTGCGTCGTATCCGTGCGCTGTCCCTGTGCGGACAGCGCGCTGTCCGCGCCGCCGCGCGTGAGCACGTAACCGTCCGGCAGCGTCACGCGCAGCGCGTACGTGCCGGGCATCAGGCCTTCAAATGCGAACTCGCCCCTGCGCACCGTCGCCATGCTTGTAAGCGTATTGCCCTGCTCGTCCAACAGCTCCACCGCCGCATCGCGGATCATTCCCTCGCTCTCGCTCAGGATGCCGTCGTAATCCGCGTCGTCCCATACGAGGCCGGCTATCTTCGCCATGATCAGCGCGCCAAAGGAGAGCCCTTCGACGTCCTCGCCGTATCGAACCTGTATCGCAGGGGTCTGCCCCTGCTCGGCCTTCACGCTTTCAAGCCCCGCCAGGCTTGAGTAGACGTAACCGTCCGGCAGCGTCAGGCGCAGGGCGTAGCTGCCGGGGCGCACGCCGCCGAACACGAACGCGCCGTCCGAAGCGGTCGCCGTCTCCTGCACGACGCGGTTTGTCTGCGCATCAAACAGCTCGACCCTGACCTCCGGCAACATGCGCTCGCCAGGTCCCTGTACGCCGTCGCCGTCGCTATCCTCAAAGATACGCCCGCTGACGGTAGAAAGCGCCACCACGCCCGCATTCACATCGCTGAGGCTGCCGCCCATGGTCACATGGAGCGTCTGCGTCGCAGAGACGGGGCCGTCCGTCCGCTGCGCGCAGCCGCGCGCGGCCGTGCGGCCCGTGCCGGAGAAGGCGTTGCCCTCGCCTGCCGCAAAGCGCACGCTGTAGCGCCCGGGCGCGAGGCCGTCGAACGCATACGCGCCCTGCGCATCCGTAGCGCCGGATGCCGCCACGGCCCCCTGGTCGTCGAGCAGCTCGACCTGCACGCCCGAGAGCGCGGCCTCGCCCGCATCCCATAGTCCGTTGTCGTCCGCGTCGGCATAGGCCGCGCCGCGGATAGAGCCGGAAATCATCGCGCCGATGTGCACCTTGGCATCCAGCTGGCCCATCGAGAGCGTGAACGGCTCCGTCTCGCCGAATGCCTCGCCCGACATGGGCACGCCGCTCACCACCGCGCCTTCGCGCTGGACGTTCTTCGTCGTACGCCAGGCGTCCGGCAGCGTGTAGAGCAGCACGTAAGCGCCCGGGCTTACGGCCTCAAAGACCGCCCGGCCGTTCGCGTCCGTCTCCATGGCCAGCGTTTGCGTGCGCGCGCCGTCCTCCAGCCGCATCAGCGTCAGATGCACGCCCGCAAGCCCGCTCTCCGTCGAGCTCATGACGCCGTCGTAGGCCGTATCCTGCCAACACAATACCGTGAGCGCCGCGGGCAGCGTAGCCCCCGCGTCCACGTCCGCGCAGATTTCTCCCGCCTCCAGCATAAACGCCTGCGTCGCGCCGCTCGCGGATACCGCGCCGTATACGTCGCTTCCCCGCGCCTCATCCGGCGCATAGCGCGTGAACACATAGCTTTCCGGCAGCTCGAAGAGCACGCGGTATTTCCCTTGGCGCACCCGCTCAAAGCGGTATTCGCCCCGGCTGTCCGTCGCCGTCGCGGCCGTCTCCACCGATTGGCCGTCCACGTCGCGCATGAGCTTGACGTTCACGCCCGCCAGCGCCCGGTCGCCACCCGTGTGCACGCCGTCCCCGTCCTCGTCGATAAACGCGCGGCCGGAGATTTCGCCCACGCGCAGGAAGCCCGCCGCAAAGGGACGGGAGACCTCGCCTGCCGCGAGCACCACGTCGTCCGTCTGCGAGGCGGCCCCGTCGTCAGACGCGGTCAGCCCCTCGCCCGCGATCGCGGCATACCCGTGGGGCGCCTCAAACAGCAGGCTGTAGCTGCCGGGGAACAGCTCGTCCAGGTAAAACGCGCCCGTCTCGTCCGTCGTCGTGCGCGCAAGCGTTTCGCCCGCAGCGTCCTGCAGCGTAACCGGCACGCCGGGAAGCGCGGGCTCCGCCGCATCCAGCACGCCGTCCGCGTTTACATCCTCAAAGGCCATGCCCTTTACCGCCGCGCCCAGCAGCACGCCCACGTTCACGCAGGCAAAGGCCCCGTCCTCGCCGATCTCAAAGGCGTCCGACAGCCCCTGCTCGTTCATCCGCGCGCCCGCGCCAAGCCCGCTGCGCGCCTGCGTAAAGCGCCAGCCCGCCGGCAGGCCGATCTGCACCCGGTACGAACCCGCCGGCACATCCTCCTCAAAGCGGTAACCGCCCGTCGCATCCGTGACGGTCTTTGAGAACGCCTCCCCGTTTTCCTTCAGCAGCGTCACCTGGACGCCCTGCAGCCCGTGCTGATCCAGCGGGCGCATCCAACCGTCCCCGTCCGCGTCGTCGAACACGGCGCCGGCGACCTCGCCCGCCGGGGCTTGCGCCTGCTCTCGCGCTCTTTGCGCGCTCTCCTGCGTGGCCGCGCCCGTCGTCATTTCGCTGCGGGCCTGCGCCGTCAGGCTGCCTGTCCGGGCGTTTTCCCCCCGCTCATCGTAGAACGTATAGTCGCCCAGACGCTGCGCGCTCATCTGAATCTGCGCGTCCTGCCCGCAGACGAGCGCCGCCGTGACGTTAACGCCCTCGGCCGCAAAGCCGGCGGGCATCTCCTCCGCGCCTGTGGACCAATCGATATAGAGGATGCGCACAGCCGTCACCACGCCCGCTACGTCCGCGAGCGATACGGTCGCCTCGCCCAGGCTCAGATCCGCCGTGCGCACGTCCGCCCATTGCCAACCGCCGTTTTCGAGGCGGTAGGCGACGCGCGCGCCCAAGGCGCGGCCGTCCGCGCTGACGGCTGGCAGGATGCGCACGGATTCCATGTCCAAGGCGTCCGTCCCATTGATCTGCACGCCTGCGCCCTGTACAGGCACCGCGCTTTCCGCACCGAAAAGCCCGCGCAGCGTCAAGTCCGCCCTGCCATCCGCGGTGGTCAACAGCGCCTCCATTTCGCCGCCGATTTGGGCCGGCATCGCCTTCGCGTTTTGCACAGCGACCAGCGCGATGGAGTCCCCCGTCGCCACATAAGACGTAATCTCAAGGGGAATCTGCGTCGCGCTCACGCGTGCATCGAGCATGTATCCCGTAGGTGCAGCCGTCTGCACGAGCAGGTATGGCCCCACGGGCAGCGCGACGGGGTTCGTAAAGCTGCCGTCTTCGCAGGTAAACCGAAGCGCCGGCTCCTGCCCCGGCTGCACGTTCGCGTCCGCGTCCGCCAGCGCGTAGAGCGCAAACGCCCCGCCCGCGAGCGGCGCGCCCGTCTGCGCATCCGTCAGCCGCACGGTAAAAAAGCCCTTGTCGGAGGTGCTGGCGATCGTCGCCGTTGACGCCTCGCCCGGATAAAGGAGGATCTCGTGATAGGCGCTGTCGGCGACGTAGCCGTCCGCCGCGCTTCCCGGAACCTCGCGCAGATAATAGGCGGCGCCCTGTTCGCGCGCCGGCAGGGAAATCTCGCTCTTTGCGCCGGCCCCCGTCTGTGCGGCCGTCGCGTTGGCGTAGATCACCGCCTGGTCGTCCGTCTCCGGATAGGGCAGGTATGCCCCGTCCGCCGTGCGCGTATACACGCCGTACGCCGCGCCCAACGGCACGCTGAACATCTGCATGTCGCTGTCAAACGTGATGCCAACCTTGCTTACCCGCAGAAGGGCGTTGGCAAGCATGCGCACATCGACGCGCGTGAGCGCGCCCCCGTACACCTGCACGGGCAGATCGTCCGCGCGGCCATAACCCGCGGGCGAAAGCGTCTGGCGTAGCACATAGCTGCCCGGCGCCAGGCCGAGCGCGCCGTACACGCCCGCGCGCCACGCCTCGAGAGGGGTCTGCTCGCCGCCCTCGTCCGCCACGCCGTCCCCGTCTAGGTCTGCGATGAGCACATATGCGCTCTGGGCGATCTGCTCGTCCGTCCATTCGCCCCAAAGCGTCGCCTCCACGCCGCCCGCGCCCACGCCGATATCCAAGGAAGCCTCCCGGCGCTCGCCGTCCACGACCGTAAACGTAATCGCGCATTCGGACCCGTCGCCGCAGGAAACCGATCCCCCGTCTTTCAAGACCAGCCGGTAGGTGCCCGCAGGCAGCCGCAGGGAAATCGCCCCCGACTCATCCGCCGTGTAGGTGACGGGCGCTTCCGCCGGATAGGCGGCAAAGTCCGTCTTTTGCTGCGGGTCGCCGCCGTCCTTCAGGGCGTACAGCGCGAGGCTCGCGCCGGGGATGGGCGTATACGCTTCCTCGCCCGTCTCGCCCAGCGCGCGCCTTCGCACGCTGACGGACAGGCCGCCCAGCTCCTTGTGCGTCATGTGTACCTGCAGGGCCGGGCCGGGCTCTACGGTAAGGCGCTGCGGTAAGCTCGCCGCATAGCCGCCCGGCGCCTTTTGGCATGTCAGTTCGTAATCGCCGGGGCTGAGCAGCTCCGACACCGCGCGCCCGGTGTCGCCGGCGGACAGCTCTCTGACGGCGCCGGCCGCATCCGTCAGCAGGTAGACGGCCCCCGATAGGCGCGCGCCCTCCTCGTCCGTCGCGCTCACCACGATGCGCGTGCGCGCCCAGGGCAGCGCGAGCACGTCGTCAGCAGCCGGCAGCTCTACATACAGACCCCCGGTCGCATACTGCGCAATCGCCTCCTGCTCTTCATCCGGATAGAGGATGTAGGCCCCCTGGGGCAGCGTCAGCGTCACCTGCGCCTGCTCGTCCGTCATCACCGTCATCGCAGCGCCCGTCGCGGCGTCGATGACCGCGTTCCCCTCGGTATCGAGCACCGCGAGCGCCACGCCAGGCAGGGCGGTGCGCGTCTCCTGCCCGTCCGGCTGCGCCTGGGTGCCCATGAGCGTGAACGTATGCGTATAGACGGGCAGCAGCTCCAGCTCCACCTGCGCCGCCCTCGCATCCTGTACGGTAACCTGCGCCTGCGCGAGCGGCATTTCGTCGTCGTCGACGCGCACGCGCTCTGCGGGCAGCCACCCCTCGTCCGCGTCCGATACGCTCAGGCCATAGCTGCCCGCCGGCAGCAGCTCCGTCACGACCCGCCCGTCTTCGATATCATAAGGACCAAAGGTCTGTTCTTCTCCCTGCAAAGAGACCTGCGCGCCGACGCCTTCCCCAGCGCGCACGTCGAAGACGACGCGCCCCCCCTGCCGGGTCGCCAGGATCTCGACGGACGTCTCCTGCTCGTCTACGACGACGGCATCCGTTTCATACAGGCTGAGCGTATAGCCGCTCAGCTGCTGCGCATCGACCGTCAGGCGGTAGGTTCCCTGCTCCAGCGCGGATTGCGCATAGCCGTCTTCGTCCGTCTCCAGCGTTAGGGCGCCCTCCGGCCCGCGCAGCTCGATCGTAAGACCGGGGATGGGCCGCTGCGCGGTTTCGCCGTCCTCCAGCGCCTCGCGCACAAGGGCCTGTACGCTCAACCTGCCCTTTTGGGGGTGTGTGAACGCTACGCGCGTGCGCGTGGCGTCCGATACCTGCACATTCTGAACCGCCTGCAAGGGGGCGGCCGCGGATTGCGGCGTCTGCGTCTCCTCCACCGCATAAAGCCCGGCCGTAAGCCCGGCAAACGTGAGCTGCCCCTGTGCGTCCGTCACGCCCTCCTGTACAGACCCATCCGGCGCCGTCAGACGAAAGGCCGCGCCCGCGAGCGCCGCGCCCGACGTATCGCCAGCTAGGATGCGCACCTCGCCCGGCATGGCGTTGACGACGCTGATCTGCCCGTCCGCCTCGACCGGCAAAAACGCCTCGTCCATCGTCCGGTAGCCTGCGGGCGCCTGTTCCTGATGAATGTAGAACTGCTGGCCCGCCGGCAGCGCAAAGCGCACGGGCTGATCGCCGCTGAGCACCCGCATCGGCTCGGCGGGGAAGAGCGGATTGGCCCAGGGGCGCATGCTTCCCTGCGCATCCTGCACGTATATGCCAAATTCCGCGCCCGCCAGCAAGGAAACCTCCACGGGCTCGTCCGATTCCTCGGTAAGGCAAAGGCCCCGCACCTGAAGCGACGCCGTCTGGGCCGCTTGCGCCTCGCGCGCGCCGATATATCGGTAGCTGCCCAGCGCCACCTCTTCCACCGCAACGGTGGGGAGCGTTTGGGCCGCCAGCAGCGTCGTCGCCAACAAACCCGCCAATAGCTTACGTTTCTTCACGCATATACCTCCATCAGGTCAAACGGTCGCCCGCAAAGTGCCTATGATCGTAAGCATAATAGTATCGCAAAGCCCGATACTTGTCAAGGAAAGGACATTGTGGTATCGTGTATAACATCTTTGATTGGGGGAGGTTCATCAGGCTATGCAGCCTTATTATGAAACCGGCTTTGAACTCACGGCGCGCGACGTCGACTTTGCGGGGCGCTTTCGTCCCAGCGCCGTCTTTACCCGTATGCAAGAGGACGGCGAGGTGCATGCGCATGCGCTGGGCTTTGGGCGTGAGGCGCTGCTCGCCCGCGGGCTCATCTTCGTGCTCTTCCGCGCGCAGCTGCGGATGTCTTCGTATCCGGTGATGGGCGAGCGCGTCGTGCACCGCACCTGGCCCGGTCAGAGCAGCCGTTTCTTTTGCCCGCGCTATCATACCTTTTCCAGTCCCGACGGCGCGGCGCTCGGTGTGGCCAGCACGCTCTGGGCCGTTGTGGAGCTTGAATCGCGCGCGATGCGCTCGCCGCTCAAGGCGGGCATCTCCATGCCCGACACCAGCGCGCTCACGCCGCCGCTTGCTGCGCCCGAGCACGTCGAGCAGCTGGGCGGGCCCGCCCAGCTGCGCCGCCACGTCGCCGCCTATTCGGATCTGGACGTCAACAGCCACGTGAACAACGCGCGCTATATCGATTGGATTTGCGACAGTCTCCCGGTCGGTTTGCACAGCACGCACGCGCTTAACACCCTGCTCGTCAATTATGCGAAGGAAATACGCCCGCAAACGGAGGTTTCTCTTGGCGTTATTCAATCGGACGGGCAGTTCTCCTTCTTCGCGCAGGATGCGCAGGGGCAGCGCTTTTTCGAAGCGAGCGGCAGCTTCATCCCCTGGACGGACGGGCGCCGTTTTGAAAGACGCATAGACAGGTAGCGATCGGCAAAGCTAAAACCCGCAGAGCTTTTTCTGCGGGCCTTTGGCGTTTTAGGATAAAAAAGAAGGAGGGATCGATGATGTTGACCAGGATCGTCACGGTAAACGCATCGCAGGACGCGTCGCGTGCGCGCGAGGCGCTCGAGGCGCTCTCCGGCGTGCTCGCGGCCGACCTGCTCGCAGACGGGCGCAGCATCCGCATGCACCAAGGCGACCGTCTGACGCGTGGCGACGTGCTCACCGCGCTGGAAAACGCGGGCATCGGCGGCGCCAGCATCCGCTGAAACGGGAAAAATCGCATACAGGCGCCCTGGCCGCATTGACGCGGCGGCGCGCTATGCGCTATAATGCACGCATTTAGGATGAAAAGAAGGTTTGCGTGCATGGTAGAGATTCGCTACATCGGCGTGCCGTCGGACGAGAGAGACCTGGCCGGTCTGTTTGAGATTCTATGCGCTTGCCAGCACGAATTCGTGCCCCCGCTTTGCGCGCGCACGGGTTCCGCACAAAAGTTTCAGGCCGGCCGGCTCAAGGGCGACGGAAACGACCGGCCGGTCGCTTACTTTGAGGAGATGCGACGCCAGCACTTCGTCGTCGCACGCGCGGACGGCGGGCGGCTTGCCGCCTTTCTCACGTTCAAGCCGCGTTATACGTGTCCCGAGCTGCGCAGCTACGGCGAAAACATCTATATGACCACCGCCTGCGTGCTGCCCGCGTGGCGGGGCCGGGGCCTTAGCGGCGGCCTGTACGATGTCGTCGAGGGCGCGCTGCCGGCGGCCCTTAGCACGCCCTACGTCACCACGCGCACCTGGTCTACCCATCAAACGCAGATGCATGTCTTTCCCAAGCGCGGCTATGAAATCTGCGCGCGCCTCAAAGACGATCGCGGCGCGGGGATCGACACCGTCTATTTTGCCAAGCGGATATTAGCCCCTACAGCTCCAGGTACTTGACGCTCATCCGATAGGCCACAAAGGCATAGCCCGCGTACAAGGCCAGGAAGCAGCCGCCAAACCAGCCCAGCGCGCTGAGCAGCAGGTTGGGGGCCGGCAGAAAGCCGCCCAAATAGCCGTTGATCGCGCCTGAGAAGCATAACAACAGCAGCAAGCACATGAGCGCGGGAAACGCGTACTTCAGGTGGATTTCGAGCGCAACCGTCTTCCTGCGCTGACGCCTCGTCTTGCCCAGGCAGCCCATGACCCGATAAGCGGGGGCGTTTTCTCTGGCTTCGATGATTTGCCGCACAGCCAAAATGGAGAAATAGATCACGATGAAGACGACGCTCAGGCATATCTCCGCAAAGGACATCCACGCGCCCATCTCCCGGTCAAGCATTGCACCGGGGACGCGTGGCAAGACCGTGCCAACCGAAAATGTTAGCGCTGATAGGACGAGGCAGATGCACAGCACCGTATTGAGCGTAATGTTCGACGCGACCTTGGAAAGCTGCTGCGCCGCGATATACAGACGGTCTCCCCGGTACAATGCGCTACGATGCGCCTGCCGCACCCGGGAAAGCGCGTGATAGACAGACTGATAAAAGGCCCAAATGCCGAGCACAAGGGAAAAAACGACCGTATTTAGGCCGATCATCATCAAAATGTCGTTTCCGCTCGTGATAAACAAAATCAATATGGCATCGACCGCCCCACAACACAGGCAAAGCGCCGGCCAGAAAAACGGGCGGGCCCTGGTCCTGAGCGATTGGTTCTTACGGCCTTCCGACATGAGCGCCCCGACATGCAGCTTCTTGATCTTTCGTACACAGCTCAGCAAAGAAAGCGCCTGAATGGCAAGGAAGTACAGCGCGCAGTCGCGCATCGCCCCTACGCAGGCGTCCCGTATGCTTCCCTGAATAGGGAACCACGCACGCAGAATGGAAAGCGCCGGTAAAAAAGCGCATATGCCCGCCGCCACGCCGCATGCGAGGCCGACTATCCCGAGTATAAAAGATTCGCCGAAAAAAACGGCGGAAATCCGCCCCTTTTTCATTCCTAGCAGCATGTATGTGGCAAATTCCTTCGCCCTGCGGCGCAGCATGTACCCGTTCATATAGCTCAGCAGCGAGGCCATCACCGATGCGATGAGCAATGGGACGGAACTGGCTTGCAGGCCATTTTGACTGCTGGCCTGCGCGAGCAGGTTCGAAAACATCATCAGCGACGACAGCACCGCCAGCGTCGTGAGGTAAAGCAGGTAATCTGTGAGCGACCGCGCGGCGTTGCGCAAGATGAGCTTAATATACATATTCACCGCCCCCACTCACCCGCGCCAGCTCGCCCAAAATCCTGGGTAGAAAAGCGCGGGGGGCTTCGCCCTCCTTAGCAAGCTCGTTTACGATTTCCCCATCTCGCATAAACAGGATGCGCTCGCAATAGCAGGCGGAAAACGCATCGTGCGTCACCATGAGGATGGTTACGCCCATTTCACGGTTCATCTGCCCGAAGGTTTCCATCAACTCCCGCGCGGATGTGGAATCCAGCGCGCCTGTCGGCTCGTCGGCCAATATCAGGCGTGGGCCCGCTGCCACCGCGCGCGCGCAGGCGCACCGCTGCCGCTGCCCGCCGGACACTTCGCAGGGAAACTTATTGAGAACGCCCGCGATGCCCAGACGTAGGGCGATGGGCTCAATCGCCTCGTCAATCTCCTTGCTTTTTCGCTTTTGAATCGTCAGCGCGAGCGCGATGTTCTCCCGTAGCGTTAATGTGTCCAGCAGGTTATAATCCTGATAGATAAAGCCGAGATGCTCCTGACGGATATGCGCAAGCCCGTCCTCCGTAAGCGCCGCCAGGTTCTGG
This sequence comes from Bacillota bacterium, assembly GCA_023404715.1. Lineage (GTDB taxonomy): Bacteria > Bacillota > Clostridia > Christensenellales > Aristaeellaceae > Beduinella. The sequence goes on from JAEYAR010000116.1 coordinate 11,166, forward strand.
CCGTCCATGCAAACGCTTCCTTCCGTCGCCGTATCGAGGGTGGCGATCAGGTTGAGCAGCGTAGACTTTCCGCAGCCGGACGAACCCATAATACCGGCGAACGCCCCCTGCTCCAATGAGAAGGAGACGTGGCGCAGCGCGTGCACAGCGCTCTCCCCTTCGCCGTAGTGTTTAGACACATCGCATATCTCCAATATTCTTTGCATGCTCAATCCCCCGCGATGGAAAGCCTCCGGCTCCCCTTTTCGTTCATTATACCACACCCGCTTGTTAGCGCAAAATCAGAATTGTGAGGTGCCCAATGATGTCCCTTCCGATGACGTTTGCCGCCTCCGGCGACGCGCTGATCGTGCGGCGCATGCCGGCCCATTATCCCGGCTTTCAGGCGGTCGCCCGCTTTATCCAAAGCGCAGACGTGCGTATGACCAATCTGGAGACCACGCTTACGCGCGGCGGCTGCTTTCCTTCCGCTTTCTCCGGAGGAACCTGGCTTACCAGCGACCCTACCGTGCTGCCCGATCTGCTCTCCTACGGCTTCAACCTGATCGGCTGGGCGAACAACCACACGCTCGATTACGGCCCGCAGGGGCTGCTGGAGACGAAGCGGCATCTGGACGCGGCGGGCGTCGCGCACGCGGGCGCGGGCAAAAACCTTTACGAGGCATCCCGCCCGGCGATGCTCGATACGGCGAAGGGACGCGT
>JAEYAR010000137.1 GCA_023404715.1 Bacillota bacterium
ATCGGCCCGGGCTACATCGAAACCCCGCAGACCGCGCCGCTGCGCGAGCGCCAGGCGGACGGCTCGCGCCATCCGTTCGATCAGTTCATCGTCTCCAAGACGCCGGCCGCGCGCTGGGGTACGACGGAGGATCTGATGGGCCCGGCGGTGTTCCTTGCCTCCGACGCCTCCAACTTCGTCAACGGCCACGTGCTCTACGTGGACGGCGGCATCCTCGCTTACATCGGCAAACAGCCGCAGTAAGATACAGCCAAAGCGGAACCGGTACGGACGAACCGGTTCCGCTTTGGCTTTTGGGTCTAAAATTGATGCTTACCCGATAAAAACCCGCGCGCGCGCCGTTTCAAAGCGCACATCGGCATACAGGATATCGCCCTCGCGCGTCAACTGCACGCTCGCGCCCTGGACCCCATTTATCGCCCCCCGTAAGCCCGGCGCATAGACGGCGTAGCGCACGCGAAGGCCAAGCCAGCCCTTGAGATCGAGATAAAATCCCTGCGCGTCCAGGCCGCTCTCCTCGACGCTTACAGCGTCGCAGCTGACATGCCGGTCAGAGCCCAGAAGCACGGGCCTCCCATCCGTCACATCGGTCAGAGCGATCACCTCGCTGTCGCCCAACGCGAGGGCCTGCAGCGGCAGCTCGCCCGTATGGACGGCGAAGCACGCGCCCGACCAGAATGCGTACGCGTAGTAACGGCGCGCCGGATCGAGCCCCAGCGCGTCGAGAGGCGCCGACGCCTCCGGCAGCGGCGTAGCCGCACAGCGCTGCACCACGCACCACGCGCGCGCGCCCGAGCGCATGTGCGTGGACCAGAGCGAGGCAAAGGGGTATGCCGCGCCCGGCTCTTCATGGGCGATGGCATAGCTGTTTTGCTCGTCGGTCAGGCCGCGCAATCCGTAGGCGCAGGCGGGCGTCCGATAGTCGACCGGGCCAACTTCTCCTGTGTGCGTCGTCAACGGGGGCATCGTGCGGCGCATGAGCTCCATGCGCTCCTCGTCGTACGTCTGGGGCGGGTCGGAGACCATCATGAGACATCCGCTGAGCGAGACCAACGATAGCATCATGCGCACCCATGGCAGCTTCCCCCGTACGCAAACGTGGTCGGGGTCCACGGTAAACAGCACGCGCTGCGCGAAAAACCAGCGCGCGGTTTCCCGCAACTGCATGCTGAAGGCAGCCCAGCTCGGATTCGCGTCGGTCGCAACGCGCATCGCGTCGCATACCCCGATGGAGGAGGAAAGAACACCCCAGCACGACAGATAGTACGCATCCTCGCCGATGCCGCGCCGCGCCGCGCGCATGTAGGCCTCATGCCGGGCGCGCGCGTCGCCTGCGGACATCAGCCCGCGCCGCACGGCCTCCTGCAGCCCGTCGTAGAGCAGGTGGCGGATGGAATCCGACTTGAAGTAGCGGTAGCCTGCCTCGCGCAGCTGTCGATAGCATTTCTCTACGTGGCGCTCAAGCATTGCGGGCGTACAATCCATCACGTACTGAATCCAGTCCCCGCGCAGGAGGCCGCCATGCTCGTCCTTCAGGCAACAGCCGATGGAGGCGGCGTTTTCCTCGTCGGTCAGCGTCGCGTTGATCCAGATGCCGGGCGTAAAGCCCGCTTCTTCGATCGCCCCGACCAGCGCCGCATGCCCGCCGGGAAATTTATCGTTAGGGTTTAGCCAGCTCTCCCCCACGTCCGCCCCCGGCTCCAGCGGTACGCGCGTCTGCTGATAGCCGTCGTCCACCTGCATATGCGTCATCCCATAGGGCTGCAGGACCCGCAGCGCCTGCGCGGCCTCTCGCACATCCCTGAGCGTCACATCGCTGTGATAGGCCTCCCAGCTGCTCCAGCCGCAGATGGCGTCCGCCTTGGGCCTGCGCTGCCAGGGGCGGTGCCTGCGGTATCCGAGGTGTTCGCTAAAATAGTGCGGGCGAAGCAAAACGACCCACGGGCGCGCGCCCATGCCCACCTCCATCTGGCCAGTGTAGCCGCCTGTGCGCTGGACGACGCGGTCGCCCAACCAGCGAAACGAAAGCCCCTCCCAGCTGACGAGCAGATCCCAATCCGGGAGGTACGCGCCGTTTACCCCGTGGAGCAGCGGCGCGCCGACCTGGCCCAGGATGGCTTCCCCCCTGTCCGCCCTCCTGGGCCGTACGTTCCACCACGCCACAGGGGCGCATATCTCTACCCGCACGTCGGCAGGCGCGCTCGTCCAGACCAAGAACTGCTGGATGAAAGGTTCGGATTGAAAATCCCCGTCTGAATGAAAGCGCAGGCCCGGCTGCACGCCCTCAGGGAAACGAAAGACGAGGATATCCGCGCCGTTGTACATAAGCGCAAATTCGCCCGGCGCTTCGCGCGCGTAAATGCGGGCGTGTACGGGCGGGGGCAGAGGCTGAACCGGGTCGGCGACGTGCTCCAGCATCTTAAAGAGCGGCGGCGGCACCATCGCCTGCGAGGGCACGACGGTCGTCGCCGGTTCTACAGAGGGTTGATCGTTCATGACAATACTCCTTTGTTCGATTTTGGGGCGCGCTTACCCCTTGACGGCGCCCAGCGTAATGCCGCCGACGAAGTAGCGCTGGAAGAATGGATAGATGAACACGATGGGCACCGTCACGACGACGGTCGTCGCCGCGCGCACGGTTTCCGGCTGAATGCTGCGCATGGAGGCGTACAACTGCTGCTGATTGGCCATCTCCGCCTTGGCGGTCGCCTGGTTCAGCAGCCTGTACAGGATGATCTGCAGGTTGTCCCACTTGCCGTCCTTGGAGTAAAGGGAGACGTCGAACCAGCTATTCCAGTGGTTTACGCCGATGTAGACCGCAATGCAGGCGAGCATGGGCATCGCCAGCGGCACGACCAGCGTGCGAAAGATCGTCAGCTCGCTCGCTCCGTCGATGCGCGCCGACTCGAATAGCGCGTCCGGCAGGTTCTGAATATAGCTGGATGCGAGCAGCATGTAATAGCAGCTGAACAGCGCCGGCACCCAGTATACAGAAAACGAGTTCATAAAGCCCAGCTGCAGCATGAGCAGGTAGGTGGGGATCAGGCCGCCGCCAAAGTACATCGTGACGATAAAGACGACGCGCATAAACTTGCGGCCGTAAAACTGCTTACAGGTGACGATGTAGCCCAGCAGCGCGTTGCACAGCACGCCGGTGACCGTGCCCACGACCACGCGCAGCACGGAGACGCCTGCGCCGCGGATGAGCGCGCTGTTTTTAAACACGTACTCAAAGTTCGCCAGCGACCACTTGCGCGGCCATAAATACAGGTTGCCGAGCACGGCGTCCGTACCGTCGTTGAAAGCGTAGACGAGCACGTTGATAAAGGGATAGATCATCACGAACATCAGAAACGCGATAAAGATGCCGTTAAAGACGTCGAATATCCGCCCGGAGCGGGTTTTTTTAATGTAAAAGGCTTTACGCATACATCCTTCTCCTTCCGTCAAAACAGCGCCACATCGCTGACCCTGCGCGAGATGCCGTTGGTGATCAGCACCAGCGCAAAACCGACGAGGGACTTCATGAGCGATACCGCGGTGCCTACGGAATAAAAGCCCTGCTGTACGCCGTAACGGTAGGCATAGGTGTCGATGACGTCCCAATACTTTTGCGTCAGCGGGTTACCGATAATCAGGTGCTGGTCAAAGCCCGCGGAGAGGATATTGCCCACGCCCATGATCCAAAGCAGCACGATGGTCGGCAGTATGGCGGGCAGGGTGATGTGGCGCGCCATGCCCAGGCGCCCCAGTCCGTCGATCGCGCCCGCCTGATACAGCTCCTCATCCACGCTGGACATGGCGCTCAGGTAGATGATGGCCGACCAACCGAGGGACTTCCAGATGTTGATGACCGTATACAGCCCCCAATACCACTGGCCTTTGTTTAAAAACGATATGGGTTTCTCCAGCAGGCCTAGCTGTATGAGTAGGCTATTGACCGAGCCGTCGCTGGAGAGCAGGTTGGTGACCATCGAACCCGCGACCACCCAGGAGATAAAATGCGGCAGATAGCTGGCCGTCTGCACGACCTTCTTGACCCGAAGCGTGCCTACCTCGTTGAGCAGGAACGAAAAGAGGATCGGGCATACGAAGCCCACGGTCAGCGAAAGCAGGGACATCGCAAGCGTGTTGCGTAAGATTTGAAAGAAGATGGGCTTGGTTAAAAAATCCCGGAAGTACTTCAAGCCCACGAAGTCGCATTGCCAGATCTGCCGTCCGGGCTGGTAGTCAACGAACGCCATCAGCAGGCCGTACATGGGGTAATAACAAAAGACGCCGACCCAGATGAGGATGGGCACGCACAGCAGCCATAGCTCCCGGTGCGTATGCAGGCTGCGCAAAAACGGATGCTGCTTGCGCAGCGGGGACGGGGAAGCGGTTTGCATGAAAAGACCTCCTTACGCCAGGGGGATCGGCCGGACGCAGGGCGCCCGGGCCGTATCGGTCCCGGGCGCCTTTTAACGATCGGCTTACTTGCTCATCTTCTCCAGATTCGCGGTGTAATTGCTTTGATAGAATTGCGTATACGTCTCGACGTCCGCAGCGGTCATCGCATCTTGCAGCGCTTCCCAGGCTGCTTCAAACGTATCGTCGTCCTCCGCCATCACGGCGAGGGGATAATACTGCTTATACGCATCTTCCACCGCCGTCTTGGCCATAGCGACATCCTGCGGCATGGAGGAGACGGCCAGCAACGCCGTGCAGTCAAAGATCGTGCCGGACATATTCTCGAACATGATCTGCTTCCACTTGTTCTCGGCGTACCACATCTGGTTGGGCCATACGCAGTGCTCGCCGTCGTCCCAGCGGTCGTAGCACGCGCTCAGCGCGAATGCGCCGGTGTTCGCGCCCAAAACGCCTTCATCGTTATAATCCCAGGTCTCCGCCAGCAATTCCTGCTTTGCCTCTTCGTCAAAATGCCATGAAGCGGGGCCTTCGATATGCCAAGTCGATACGGTCTTGGCGGCATCCTTCATCGAGGGCACTTCGCCCGGGATGCCCCAGTTGACAAGCGCAGCGCCTGCGTCCGTCATGATGAAGTCGATATAGCGCAGAACGCCCTCTACGTCTTCGCACTTGTCGGTGAGGATCGTCCATTCGGAGCCCAGGTTATTCTTGGTCGTGATATACGCGTTCTCGGCGTTTTCATCTTTGAAGCCGACCTGGATAAAGCGCTTGTTCTCCGTCCAGTTTTCGTCCGTCAGGCTCCAGATCTCGTGGCCCGCGTTATAGCCGATCCACCAGCCGCCGATCATGGCGATCACGCGCTCCTGGCTGATCTTCGTGCGCAGGTCGTCCCACTTGTTGACAAACGAATCGGGATCCATGGTGCCCGTACGCCACCAGGTGTTGAAAAAGCGGGCCATCGCCTTGCCCTCGTCGGTGAAGGGCCAATAGGTCAGCGTGCCGTCCTGCGCGACCTTCCAACCGCGCTGCAATCCCCAATAGCCGCTGATGTACTCCGGCAACCCCTGGTTGTACATCGAGAGCGTGTAGCGCGTCTCCCCGTTGGGCGTGGTCGGGTGCAGCTCGTGGATCTTCATGATCGCATCGAAATAATCCTGCGGCGACTTGATCTCGGGGCTGCCGATCTCCAGCCATTCGTCATAGCGAATGTGCGCGCTGTAGTCCGGCAAATCCATCAGGTTACCAAAGGAGGAGGGCAGGTAATACAGATGCCCTTCCGCGTCGTAGTACATGCCGAGCATGTCGCCTGCTTTTTTCTTAAAGTTGGGCATGCTGTCGATGTAGGGCGCCAGATCGATCGCCCGGCCCTGGGCGACAAACTTGTCGAGAATTTCCGTCGACGCGCCCTTGATGACCGGCGCGTAGGTGCCCGAGGCCAGCGCCAGATTCAGGGCTTCGTTCTCTTCGCCGTCCGTCGTCTGATAAGTATAGTCGATGTTAAAATTGTCCTTGAGGTACTGCTTCATACGGGCCGCGCCGTCTTTTTGCTCCTCGATTTCGACCCAGTTGTTCTGGCCGATAAAGACGTCGATCTTCAGCGGCTCCTCAGGAATCTCCCAACCGAAGACGTTCGTCTCAGCCAGCGCGCCGCAGGCGCATGAGCAAATCAGCGTCAGCGCGCAGACGAGGGCTATCCACTTTTTCATGAATCAGGTTCCTCCTTTTGTTGCGCATTAGAAGTTGCGCATCATTTATACCATATACTTTAATGGAGGAATGACAAAAAGAACATAGCCCGGTGTAACAAAAGCATGGACAAATGTTAGGTCTTCTTTTTGTCCTCGGCCTTACCCCCCCCCCACGCGATTTTTGCGGCGCCAATCCACGGGGGATAGGCCGAAGCGTTTGCGGAACACGCGCGACAGGTATAGCGGGTCTTCAAAGCCGCACTCCATGGCGATGCTCTTGATCGTGCGTTCTGGCGATTGCAGGCGCAGCAGCACGCGCTGTAGCCTGTATTCCATCAAGTACTGCTTGATGGACATGCCCGTATCCTGCCGGAAGAGCTCCGTCAGGTAAGACCGGTTGACGTTCATTCGGTTCGCGAGCTCCTGCACGTTGATGCGCTCGGAATAGGATGTTTCGATGATGGATAGAAGCACCCGCGTATACTCATGCCCAAGCTGTCCGATGTTTTCGCGCCGCGGCACAGAGGGCGCATCCCCTGGCCCTTCGCTTAGCGCTTGTAGCAGCATATGCATGCTCCCAACAACGCCCAGCATCTGCGCTTCCAAGTGCAGGTCCGAGCGCAGGCGCTCCATGACATCCTCCAGCAGCGCAAACACGCGCTTCGGCTCCGCGATGCTGACCGCAATAGAGCGGTCGTTTTCAAATCCCATGCGAGACATCGCCTCCGGCGCCCATGCGCCTTCAAAGCCCAGCCAGAAGTATTCCCAGGGATCCTCCGCGGAGGATTCGTAGTATGTGATCTGATGCGGATAGATCGCAAAGACGCTGCCGGCGCCGACGCAGTATTCCGTATCGTGCGCCTGCACGATCCCGGTCCCGCGGCGCACGAAATGCAGCAGGTAATGGTCGCGAATGGTCGGCCCGTATCCATAACCGCCCGCGGTTCGGTGCCAGCCAAACTGCACCAGCATCAGCGGCGAGGCGTTGTCGATATGGCCCAGGTGTACGTAACATTGATTTTCTTCGCTGGTGCTGTCGAAAACCCGTGCAGGATATCTTGCCATGCTGCGTCCCCCGCTCTTTGATCTTCGTTTCGGACGTATAGATATACTATAGCCGAAAGGCGACGCCTCTGTAAACACAAAAGACGTCTTATGCGCAATAAAAAGCACGCTCGGATCGACTCTCTCAATTTCAGCATCAATGATGCGCCTGTCAAGCATAGCAGTCAAAAAATTCCACAAAAATACAAAACTTGCTTTGCATCAGTGTATCACAGTGTTATGATATACACCAAAGAGGTGATTGTTTGGCAACTAAAAAACAGCGGTATATGATATCGGTAGATGACGCTATGTTTCTCGAAATAGAAGACTTTCGTTATGAAAAACGCTACCCTACTCGGTCAGAGGCAACTTCCGAGCTCATTAGGTTAGGGCTTGAAGTAATTAAGGAAGAGCGACGAAACGCTGAAACGCGTGCGAATTCTCAGAAAGAATAAAGAAACGCAAAGGCACATAAGCGGTTCCCTCACCGCTTATGTGCCTTTGGGCATTGGACTTTACGGACGCGATGGCCCAATGTGAAGCGCCTGAAGCGCCGGTCCCTCTCCCCGCCGGTTATCTGGTCAGGCACTCCCCGGTCCTTGCGTCTACCGCGATAGGCATGTTGCACAGCGCCGGTTCTTGACACCCAGTCAGGTCGTCGTAATGGATCACAAACGCCCAGGCGGGCACTGCGGTATACTGTGTGGTGCTCCCCTTGTCCGCGACGGGCACATAGCACAGCCACGCCTGCCGCACGCGCGGGTTGCCCATGTCCGCCGCCACGGCGGAGGACGCCAATTCCGCTACACCCGCCTCCAGCGCCTGCTCGACGGGGATCGGCGTAAAGGGTTCATCTTGCTCGCTCTCTTCGCCGGGCACGAAATCCGCCGACAGGTACTCCAGGCCCTCACGCCTTACGATGAGGCCTACCGCCGACACGGGCGTATTCTCCCGTCCCGGGATGGAGCTCTGCGTCGGATACAGCATCAACCCGTGAAAATACTGCGGCAGCATCAATCTGTAATGCGCGTCCGCCTGCGTCCAATCCTCGATGATCGTCTCATTCGGCGAAAGGCCCCATTCCTTGCGCGCCTGAACCGCCTGCATCATGTCCGCTAGCGTCACCGCTTTGCCGTCCAAAGGCGTGGCGCCCAGCGTCATGCCGAGCGTGTCGGCGGCCGCCTCTGCCATAGCGACCGCCTCGCCGAGCGAGAGGTGAGGCAGTTCGCCGATCTCAAGCTGTTCCCTAAAGGTGATATGGGAGAAAGGGACAGCCCACACCGCTTCAAACAAGCGCTCGCCGCTCGGGCTCGCAAACGTATTCCCCCACGGCGACAGGTGCAGGCGCGTGCCGGAAGGGTGTGTGAGCGTCACGTCCTCCGCCGTCCATCCCGTGCGCTTTTCGCATCGCAGCGGGTCGGACAGCAGCGCCTCCAGCCCCGGCAACAGCTCCGGGCTGCGTCCCCAGTTCCGTTTCTTTACGCGATAGGCCTGCACCGTCTCCACGTCCATCCCGTAGATCTCCGCGTCCACATCGACCGTCCAACCGCCTTCACCGACGGTCGTGCGAAGGCGCTGCGGCGTCTGCGCTTCCCAAATCATCTCTGCCGACGCGCCGCAAGAACAGCAGATCAAAAGCGCCAGCGCAAAAATCCATCTTTTCATTCCGATCCCTCCTCGATGTAGGCGGAGCCCGTCTCCATGTCGAATACTGCGATTCGATCGAGCCCTTCTACGCCCATGCGCAGCGATCGCGGCAGCGTGTCGGGGCGTTCAAAGCGCCAGGTTCCCGTTAGCGCTTCCATGCCGTCCAGCTCGGTCTGTCCCTGCTGCCTGCCGCCCAGCGGATACAGGTGCGATCCGTCTGCATTGAGCAGGAAGCTGGAGAAGCCCGCTCGCCTGAGCCGATCGTCCGGTAGATAGGTGAGCGTCAGGTCGACGCTTAGCGGCGAGTAGGTCACCTCCGTAACCAAGATCTCGAAAGCCTCCATGGAAAGCGTATCGTCGCAGCGCCACTGCTCCGCCCGTACGCGGTCGATGTCGAACGCGACCGTCGTGCGCTCCATCGCCGAAATATCCGTCTCGGGATAAACGATGCAGGTCATCTCGACATGCGCGCGCTGGGCGTCGACCGGCGCACTCAGCGTATCGTATATATACAGCAGCAACGCCCCGTCCTCTCGCTTGCTGCTCAATATACCGTTGCCGACCCCTACGCCCTCTACGTTGTCTACGTCGCATACGGCGATCAAGACCTCCTGATTCGCTGCGGGCGTATTGTCGTTCCACTCGGATATGTCGTAGTCCTCGTTCATCAAAACATAATTCTCCTTTGTAGAGCGTACCTCCACGACAGCCTGAAAGGCGCCGCCGTCAAATACCGCCTCGCGCACGGTAAAGACGGCGTTTTGGATGGCGTCCCCGCTCTGCGCCATCGGGCGTTCCACATAAGCCGCGCCTTCCGTCCGCATGCCCATCTCACTCCAGAAATCGACCAGGCCGCTCATGCCCGCGGCGACGGCGGCGACGCCGCTCAGCAGGAGCGCCGCCACAACGGCCGCCAGCGCCATACGCCTGACGGCGCTGCGGCGCTTGGGCAGGGCGCTCAGCGTCCGCCGCAGCTTCTCTTCGTATCCGCCTGACGTATCGAATTCTTCCCTGCCCGCCAGCTCGCGCAGGCGGTCATCCAGCTTTGTCATTCAAATTCCCCCTTTTCCAGTAGCATCCCACGCAGCCTGGCCCGGGCGCGGTGCATCCGCGCGGCGACGGTCCCTTTGGGCACGCGCAGAATCTGGGCGATTTCATCCACGCGAAAGCCCTCGTAATAGTAAAGGACGACAGGCTCGCGCAGACCGGCCGGCAGATCCGACACACAGGCCCAAAGCGCGTATGCCTCCTCGCCCGAGGGCTCCGCGCGTTCCGGCTCCGTCTCCCTCAGCACCAACCGCTTCATCTTGCGCAGGTGCGTATAGCAGCAATTCGCCACGATGCTCATCAGCCACCTGCGAAAAAGCGCCTCATCCCGCAGCGTCGGCAGCCGCTCCCATGCGCGCAGGGTCGCCTCGCTCACCGCGTCCTCCGCGTCCGCGCGCGCATGCAGGATGCTCGTCGCGAAACGCAGCATGCCCTCCCGCATATCCCATACGGCCTGTGCGAAGGCTGCTTCATCCATCCTCGCCCTCATGCCATCTTCCTCCATCTTTTGCTCCGCAGCGAGATCGTACGCTCCGCGCTACGTTCACCCATTAGATGCGCGGGAGGGGGAAATGTTTGCATATCCATTTACATTTTTTACAGACATTAGAGCCTCGAACCGTATACGGCTCAAGGCTCTGTTGACTTCGATAAATTATTCTCCCCGCCCACATGGGACGGGGAGACAATATGATATTTTACTTAGCGAACGCCTGCGCGATCGCAGTGCCGATCGCCTGGCAGTCGATGGTCGCGCCGGACACGATGTCCACGTCCGCGCTCTGGCTCTCGATGATGGCGGAGACGTACTGCTCCAGCTGCTCCTCGGTGATGAACATCTGGTCGCGGCCTTCGCCGATGGTGATCGCGGTCAGCTTGCCGCCGGCCACGGTCATCTTGACCTCGATCTTGTCGTGCAGGCCGTCCACGACCTGTACGTACTCGCCGTCCGCGGCCTCCGCCCAGGCAGGGCCGGATGCGCCCGCCGCTGCGATCGCCTTCACCTCGGAGGCGCCGCCGAACGCGGTCTGCGCCGCGGCGCGGCCGGAGAGCATCGCCTCGGAGAGGAATACGCCGTTCTGATACAGGTTGGAGACGTAGCTGCCCAGCTCGCCCGCTTCGTACAGGCCCGGGATCGGCTCGTCGTTCCAGTCGAGCACGCGGGAGGCGGTGTCGCGCTTCGCGCCGCCGGTGGTGGCGACCAGCGTCGGGATGATGGAGACGGCATAGAACGGGCCGTTTTCGATCTTCGCCATCTTCTCAGGGTCGCGGCCGAAGTCTTCATCCACGCCCTTTTCGCACATCTCGTTGTAGCGGCCGATGGTCTCCTTCAGCTTCGCCGGGTCGCGGCCGATCTTCTCGGCCAGCTCCTCGAGGGTGTCGGCCTTTATGATCCAGCCCTTTTCCAGCTCAGCCATGTTGTCCGACGACCACATGTAGCCCTCGGTCGTGGTCGGCCAGCTCAGCCACTGGCTGGCGATGGAGCCCGCCGCGCGCGTCGTCTCGTCGAAGATGAGATGCACCGGCAGCGCACGCTCGTGGGGCAGGTCGACATAGCGGCCGTACTCGACGTACTTCATGTGCTGGCGATGGTAACCGTAGGCCTCGTTGTAGAAGCGCTCGGTGTCGGAATCGATCTCGATCCAGGAATTGCCCGCCATGGTGAAGTTGCGCATGAACGTGGCCTCGTGATCCGGCACCTTGATGCCCAGCCAGAAGCCGCCGGACTGGGTCTGGTTGTTCATGTGCCAGATCTGCGCGCCGGCCTCCATCAGCATCTTGATGCCGTCGCCGGTGTTGCCGGGCGTTCCGCCCGTGCCGACCTGATCCATGCCGTGGAAGTTGCGCTGCATTTCAAGATCGTTCTCAAAGCCGCCGCAGGCGAGCAGCACGCCCTTTTCGCCCTTGATGGTCACTTCCTTGCCGTCCGCCGTCTTCGCCACGACGCCGCTCACTTCCTTGGTGAACGGGTCCTGCACCAGCGCGATGGCCGGGGTCTCATAGCGGATGTCGATGTTGCGGGCCTCCGCCGCCTTCGCAAAGCAGCGCCACACGCCGCCGTTTTCAAAGGCGCCGGAATTCTTGGCGCGCAGGTGCGCGCTGGTGCCCTCAAAGCCCGCGCCGGGGAACGTGTCGAACTCGACGACCAGCGCGCCCCACTTGAGCTCGCCGCCGCCGACATAACCGGCCTCGTAACCGACGCCGTCCGCCACGCCCTGAATCCATGGCAGCTGCGTGGCAAAGCCCTCGCAGAACCAGTCGAGGTACTCCTCGGGGATCGGGTTGGGCTCGTTGCAGGCGCGGATGTACATCTTGAAGTTTTCCACGTCCGCCTCGGAGGGAACGATAAACGTCTGGCCGGAAGCGATGGAGTTGCCGCCCGCCAGCGACTCCGGCATCTTTTCAAGCACTACGACCTTGGCCTCCGGGTCGATGTCGTGCGCCTCAACGGCCGCCGCGGCGCCCGCAAGGCCGAAACCGACGATGACGAAGTCCACCTCTTCATCCCAGGTCTCAATGTTCTGAACCGGGCGCACCCAGTCCGCGCCCGCGGGAAGGGCGATCGCAAGCGCGAGCGCCGCCACGAGCAGCATCGAAAGCAGCTTTTTCATGTGTTTTCCTCCTCCTCAATCGTAAAGGGTTTCCTATGCCAAGCGCGCGGACGATGCGCGCTAGGTTTTATATCCGTCGCCCGCCTGAGCCATGCCGTCTGTCGCGCGCCGCCTCGACGAACGCGTCACAATCCCAGCGGATGCTTTTTATATTTGCACACAAAGTCCTTGATTTTCAGCGCAAATTACGGTACATTGATAGTATAAACTGTCAAGCTGCTTGACAGTCAAGCTCTGCACGCGTTTTTTCGTGACGCGTTTGTCAAGCTTCGAATGGTGGGGGTTATATGAAGATATCCATCGGCACGCTGTCCAAGGCTTTTGACCTGAGCGACGAGGCCCTTCGTTTTTATGAGAAGAAGGGCTTGCTCCATCCCACGCGCGAGGGCGAGCACGGCTACCGCGTTTTTGAGCGGGCGGATATACAGCGGATCGCGAACATCAAGCGTCTCAAGAACCAGGGGTTTTCGCTCGATGAGATTCACCGCGTCTACTCCTGCGCGGACGAGGAATCGCTCCAGGCGCTCTACGCCGATAAGATCGAGGAAACCCGCAGAGAAATTGCCTATCGCGAGCACATTATCGCGCATATGGCCGATACGATGCGGGCGCTGCGCGATGCCCCCGAATTGCTCGGCGAGCCCCAACCCTTGCGTGCGGGCGCGGTCTATGCGCTGGAGTACCCTTCGATCGAGGCCATGTGGGCGCGCGTGCCCAAGGAGCCCGCGCTCAAGGAGCTATTTCGGCATTTGCCGCTCACGTCGTTTACCACATTTGTTCAAAAGGAGGCGCTCTCAGGCGGCCCCTGCAACGTCAGCAAAGGCATCCTGCTTTTTGAACAGGATGCGGACGTGCTACAAATCGACCGCCGGCAGTTCCGAAGGATCGATGCGCAGCGGGCTGTCGCCTGCCTGTTTCGCCTGGAAAACGGCGTCTTTGACGTGCACGCGCTGCTCTCTCTGCTGGGCAGGTATCTCGGTGCGCACGATCTGGCCGCAAGCGACGACCTGTTCACCGCCCAGCTGCTCAGCTTTGTGGACGGCGAGGCGCGCGCCATCCACTATGCCCGCATGATCGTGCCGGTTACGGGGGCATAATCTACGTCTTATCACGTCTCTTGGCACAATAAAGCCGCCGCGCGAATGCGCGGCGGCCTTGTTGCTTAAGGGATTACTCGATGGTCACGTAGTTCCAGATGACGTCGCCCGTCGGCAGAACCGCGAGGTTCTTGACGTTCGGCTTGGCCATGTAGGGGTTCTTGTAGAAGTGCATCGGCGCGACGGCGCCGGTGGCCATCAGGATCTTCTCCGCCTCGGCGCACTTGGCGGCGCGCTCGGCCGGATCGGTCGCGGCCTTGATCTCGTTGACCAGCGCGTCATAGCACTCCGCCCAGGTCTGGTTGCCTTCCGGTCCCCAGTAAGCGCCCAGGCCGGCGTCCTTGGTGTTCTCTGTGTAGCGGGTGTACTCGCCCACATCCTGGCCAAGGCGCGGGTAGTTGTTGCCGGAGTTGCTGATGAAGATCTCCAGGAAGTTCACGCAGTCGTTGAAGTCGGCAACCCAACCCATGCGGGAGGCTTCTGCGTCGCCCTTGCCCAGCTTGATCTGCAATGTCGCCCACGCTTCGGTGTTGATCGTCGCGGTGATGCCGACGCTATTCCAGGTCTCCTGGATGTACTGCACGATCGCGGAGTTCGTAGCGTTCTGGTTGAAGGAGAATTCAAAGCCGGGCACGTCGGTGAACTTCACGTCGCCGCCCTCGATGGTGCCAGTGTAGGAGTAGCCCAGATCCATCAGGATCTTGATGGCCTCTACCATATCGGCCGTGTAGGCCGCGTTCTCGGCGGACGGGGTCGCGGTGCCGGTGTACCAGGCGCCGTAGCCCTCAGCCGCGCGGACGTTCTCGTTCAGGCCGTCCATCAGGCTGCTGGGGAAGAAGCCGGTCGCCGGCTCCTCGCCGCCCATGGTCACGTAATCCACTTCGTCCTGACGGTTGATCATCAGGCCCAGCGCGTAGCGCGCCTTGGACTGCTCCTGCACGGTCAGCGTCTTGCCTTCCGGAGAGAGGTCCTTGTGGACGTTGAACAGCACGTAATAGGTGCCCAGCTGGTCGGCCTTCACGAGCTCGCCGGGGTAGGTGGCCTCGAGACGGTCGAATTCGGCCGGGTCCATGCTCTCGATGAAGGAGACGGCGTCCGACTCGTAGGCGGCCAGGATGGCCACGCTGTCCTCCGCCAGATAGGCGTTCACGCCGCCCAGCTTGACGTTCTCAGCGTTCCAGTAGTACTCGTTCTTCTCAAACTTCGCGACGTCGTCCACCGCAAAGCTCGTCATGCGGAAGGGGCCGGTGCCGATGTACTTGGCCGGATCGGTCGCCCAAGCGCCTTCGTTGTCGGCGAGCTCGACCTTCACCGGATAATACGTGGTGAAGCCGCACAGCTCGAGGAAGTACGCACAGGGGTTGGCCAACGTGACGACCAGCGTGCGCGCCTCGTCGTCGGCGACTACGTTCAGCGTGCCGTCCGCATTCTTGGCAATGTAGTCGAACAGATAAGCATAGTCAGCGCCCAGCGCCGGGTCCGCAGCGCGGTTCCAGCTCTTCACGAAATCGCTCGCAAAGAAGTCGGAGCCGTCGGACCACTTCAGGCCCTCGCGCAGGGTGAAGGTGTACACCAGGCCGTCGTCGGAGATTTCGTACTTCTCCGCCATCTCGGGCGCCTTGCTCGCGACGCCGTCGACAACCTGCGTGCCCATCAGGCCGCAGAACGCCAGACGGATCGTGTTAGAACCGGTTGAAGCGGAGTTCAGCGCGGGATCCAGGGTTTCGGGCGTGCCGCCGCCGTACATAACGTTGACGATCTCTCCGTCGGCGGACGCAAGCGCGCCGCAGGCGAGCACCATCACCAGCGACAGGACCAGGGCCAGTAGCTTCTTCATAGACTGTTCCTCCTTCAGAATCATGGTTTTATTGCAACGCCTTTAGACACAGGCGAAACAACCGTTAGACATTGTGGCAGGCGACGAAGTGGCCGCCCGATACCTCGCGCAGCGCGGGACATTCCTCGGCGCACTTGTCTGTCGCAAAGCGGCAGCGGGTGCGGAAAGCGCAGCCCGAGGGCAGCTTCATGGGGCTGGGCACGTCCCCATCCAGGACGATGCGCTGCGACGCGCGCGCCTTTTCAGGATCGGGCACCGGCACTGCCGAGAGCAGCGAGATGGTGTACGGATGAACCGCATGGTAGTATAGCTCTGCGGACGGGGCCAGCTCCACGATCTTGCCCAGGTACATCACCGCGATGCGGTTGGATATGTGCTTGACGACCGATAGATCGTGCGCGATGAACAGATAGCTCAGGCCCATCTGCGACTGCAAGTCCTCCAGCATGTTGATGACCTGCGCCTGAATCGATACGTCCAGCGCGCTGACCGGCTCGTCGCAGACGATGAATTCCGGATTCGAGGCCAGGGCGCGCGCGATGCCGATGCGTTGGCGTTGGCCGCCGGAGAATTCATGCGCATAGCGCGTGGCCTGCTCCCCGGAAATGCCTACCGTGTTCAGCAGCTCAAAGACGCGCTCCGAGCGCTCCTTTCGCGTCTTGCATAGCCTGTGTACGTCGATCGGTTCGGCGACGATGTCACCCACCGTCATGCGCGGGTTCAGCGAGGAGTACGGGTCCTGAAAGACCATTTGCGCCCGGCGGTGAAACTCCGCGAGGGTCGTCTTGTCCACCTTTTTTCCGTCGAACCAGACCTCGCCGCTCGTCGGCTTATACAGCTGCAAAAGCGTACGGCCTACGGTGGTCTTGCCGCAACCGGATTCGCCCACCAGCCCCAGCGTCTCGCCCCGGGCGATGGAGAAGCTGACGTCGTCTACCGCCTTGAGCATCGTGGTCTTTAAAAAACCCGTGGTGATCGGAAAATGCTGCTTGAGATTGCGAATCTCCACCAGAGGTCTGCTTGCTTCGCTCATTTCCAGTCACCCCCATCCAGATTGATGCGCAGGATGTCGCCCGCGTCGTCGCATTCGACGGCCCCTCGCGCCATGCCCTCGCGAACGTTCAGCCAGCAGGCGGATAGGTGATCCCGGCCGACAAAGACCTCCTTCGCGCGCCCTTCCAGGCATACCTTCATGGCCTTTTCGCAGCGCGGGGCGAACGGGCAGCCGCTCGGCATTCTCAAAAGGTCGATCGGTGTGCCGGCGATCGGCACCAGGCGCTCCTTATCGTCTCTGTCGATCTTGGGGATCGAGCGCAACAGGCCCTTTGTATACTCGTGCTTGGGACGGTAAAAGATGTTGTCCGCCGTGCCGCGCTCGCAGACACTGCCCGCGTACATGATGATAACCTCGTCGCACATGCCGGCGATGACACCCAGGTCATGGGTAATCATGATGATCGCCATGCCCAGCTTCTTTTGCAGGTCCTGCATCAGCTCGAGAATTTGCGCCTGAATCGTGACATCCAGCGCGGTCGTCGGCTCGTCGGCGATCAGGATGTCCGGCTCGCAGCACAGCGCCATGGCGATCATCACGCGCTGGCGCATGCCGCCCGAGAGCTCGTAGGGGTATTGCTTCAGGCGCTTTTCAGGCTCGTTGATGCCGACCAACGTCAGCATCTCCACGGCGCGCGCGCGCGCCTGCTCGGCGTTTCGGCTCGTATGCAGGCGGATCGTCTCCTGCAGCTGATTGCCGATGGTGTAAACCGGGTTGAGCGACGTCATCGGGTCTTGAAAGATGATCGAAATTTTATTGCCGCGGATCTTGCGCATCGTGTTTTCGTCCGCGCCGACCAGCTCCTTGTCCCTGAAACGGATGCTGCCGCTCACGATGCGCCCGGGATGGGTGAGGATCTGGAGGATGGAATAGGCGGTCACGCTCTTGCCCGAGCCGGACTCGCCCACGATGCCCAGCACCTTTCCGCTGTCCAGATTGAAGGATACGCCGTTGACGGCTTTTACTTCGCCTGCGGGCGTAAAGAACGAGGTATGCAGGTCGCGCACTTCTAACATGGCCATAAAGCACCCTCCTTTACGCGCGCAGCTTGGGGTCGAAGGCGTCGCGCAGTCCGTTGCCCAGCAGGTTAAACGAAAGCACGATCAGGAAGATGGACATCGAGGGGAACAACAGCAGGTACGGATAGGAGACCAAGCCGCTGCGGGCGTCCGAGGCCAGGCTGCCCAGCGAAGGCATCGGCATGGAGACGCCCATGCCCACGAACGAGAGGAATGACTCCGTAAAGATGGCGCTGGGGATCTGCATGGCCGCCGTGATGATGATGACCGATACGCAGTTGGGCAGCATGTGCTTGCGGATGATGTGGGCGGCGCTGGCGCCGGTGGCCTTGGCGGCCAACACGTATTCCTGCTCTTTGATGGAGAGCACCTGACCGCGCACCTGACGCGCCATGCCCACCCAATACAGCAGGCCGAAGACGATGAAGATGGAGATCATGCCCGGCCCGAGCCGGATAATCATGCTATTTTTAGAGGTGCTGATAAAATCCTTGATCGCGACCGAGAGCAAGATGACGATCAGCACGTCCGGCAGGGAGTAGATGATGTCGACGATGCGCATCATGATCAGGTCGACCTTGCCGCCGAAATAACCCGATATGGAGCCGTAAACGATGCCGATTAAAATGACGATGAGCGCGGACACGAAGCCGACCATCAGCGAGATGCGCGTGCCGTAGACGACGCGTATGCAGTAATCGCGCCCCAGGTTGTCCGTCCCCATGATGTGCGGGAAGACCTTTTCGCCCTGGGCGATGCGCGCCTGCTCCTTCTTGGAGTATTCAAACGGACCCAGGTGCTTGGCCGTGACGTCCTGCTGCGTGTAGGTGTAGGGGTAGAAGTAGGGCACGATCACCGCGATTAGCGTGATGATGACCAGGAGCCACAGGCAGACCATCGCCATCTTGTTGCGCCGAAGCCTGCGCATCGCGTCCTTTAGGAAGGAGACGGACTCGCGCTGCGTAATCTGCTGCGCCTTCTCGTCGTCCGTCGCGGCCTCAAATTTCTTGGGGTCGATTTGAAAGGAAAGAAAATTCTTCTTTATCTCACGTTTGTTTTCCATCGTCGTCACCTCGTCAGGATAGATTGATTCGGGGATCCATCACCTTATAGAGCACATCGGCGATGAAATTCATCAGGATGATCATGACGGCCAGGAAGATGGTGACGCCCATGATCATCATGTAGTCGGTACGCAGCATGCTGTTGACGAAAAGCCTGCCCAGGCCCGGCACGGAAAAGATGTTTTCGACGACCATCGAGCCCGTCAGGATGTAGGCCATCATCGGCCCTGCGTAGGTGATGACCGGGCCAAGCGCGTTTTTGAGCGCGTGCTTGAAGATCACCTTCTTGTTCTTCAGGCCCTTTGCCCGCGCCGTGCGGATGTAATCCTGCCCCAGCACGTCCAGCATGGCGGAGCGCTCAAGGCGCGTGATGTAGGCCATCGGGTAAAGCGCGAGCGAAATCGCCGGCAGCACCATGCCGCCCGGCTGCGTGGCCATCGTCGGCGCCCATTTAAGGCCCAGGGCAAAGACGATCAGCAGCAGCGTAGCGATGACGAACGAGGGCATGCTGACCAGCGCCGTCGTGACGATTTGGATGACCTTATCGAGCAACCGCCCTCGTCGCAGCGCGGCCAACGCACCCAGGATCACGCCCATGATGATCGCTATGGCCGCCGCGCTCAGGCCGAGCTTGGCGGAGTATTGGACGCCGCCCATGATGAGGTCGCTGACCGTACTGCCGATCCACTTGGTGGAAAGCCCGAAGTCCCCGTGCAGAACGTTCTTCAAATAGTTCACAAACTGCACAGGCACCGGCTTGTCGAAGCCGTATTTGGCCTCGAGCGCAGCGATCGTCTCGTCGGATTTCGCCTTTTCAGAGCTGAACGGGCTGGCCGGAATGGCGTGCATGACGAAGAACGTAATCGCGATGACCAGAAAGATTGTAAATACCGCCATGCAGAATCGCTTTACGATGTACAGTAAAAATTTTGAATTCATTGACATCTTCCCTTCCGACCCTCTTGATCATTACAGCGCAACGTCTCAAAACGTAAACTTTTTATGACAGCGACATGTGGGCGCTTTCGCGTACTGGAAACGACGCGAAAGCGCCTGTTTTTTGTCTTCCGGCACCACGTCTTAAAAAGTTTGCTTTTTTCAACATCGACGATATACTTATTATTATAAATCTGCATTTTTGACCTGTCAATAGATTCATCAGGAATTTTTTTCAATCCTTTCAAACCCTTTTTTTCAACAGAAGCGCTCTGAGAATGACGCGTTTATGCATTTTTACGAAACCGGCCTGCTTTTCATGCCGAATCGCGATCTATTTTTATGGCCGTACAGGCTTTAAGAACCTGTAAGCGTAGCAAAAAACAGGAAAAGAGATTCCCCGGCAGGCTTGAATCGCCCATGCCGGGGAATCTGTGCGCTTGGGGTTGGGCCGCCGGGCGGCGGGTAAACCCCCCCCGCCCCCACA
>JAEYAR010000175.1 GCA_023404715.1 Bacillota bacterium
CATTGTAGCCAAGCTCAATCAAGTCTGTCTGTAGGTTTTTTACAGAGGCATTGTAGGAGTTGGACTTTTTGAGCAACGCAGTACCATAGCGAGCAGACCAGCCGGAGGTGTCTCCAGAATCGCCACCGCCGCTGCCATCAGTGATTATAGAACCGGAAAAGTGACACAGAATGGTATCTTTCAGAGCATATGCCCACGCCTGGTTGCCCTTGGGAGAGCTGTGCTGATACACATAAATTGTGTTGCCCTCAACATGGTCAACCATAGCAACATGATCAGCCTCCCGGAGACTCTTGTCACCGCTACCTTCCAGGTGGAAAACAAGGTCGCCCTTGGTCAGCGTACCCACCTGGCTGTTACTCAGAAACGAATACGGCATGCGCGGAACCTCAGTCTTATTGTTCTTGACGAACAGGCGTAGGCTCTGAGCACCGGACCAAGAACTGCTGCGATCACCCATTGCACGAAAGTACCACGTGGTAAATTTGCCGCCGGTAAACTTCATCGGCATACCGCCCCCCTCGTGCATACACTGGGACACAAAGTTGGCGCAGTCACTGTTGTCAGAACCCATATTGTCGAAGTTAGCATACGCCGGATTGTGGCCGTCCCACCACTTCTTCGCATACGAGATTGCGCCGTCACGATTATAAGTAGCCATAAAATAACTCCCCTTTTCTGCTCATAAGAGCTGTCGTCTTCATGTTTGTTCAAATGCTTCCGGTATATCTCAAACAATCAATAGAACCACCCCCTTTCACTACATCGGGACTTGGAATAGGACATAGATGCAGATCAGATTCTACTGTATCTATGTAAATTCGCGAGGAGAACTTAACAATTACTTTTCTCTTAGTGTGGATATATTCTGATTTTATATAATAAAAGGAGCGGCTAGGGTGTTTAAACGCTTTTGTCGTTTTACAGTAACGCGTTGAACATACTTCTTAAAGGAGGATTTAAAATGAGACCTGTTGAATACAAATCTATTACGCAAAGGGAAGGTGAACTGCTTATGCCTCGTCAGTTTCACAGAATGATTCCAGCTTTGTTGATCTTTCCAGTCCTGTTAATTGCGCTTGCATGCCCTGCGCTTGCGCAAGGAGAGCGAGTCACTCTGCTATCGCAGCATACACTCAACTTTTCGTATACGCCTGCCCACCCCAACTTTCAAATTCAACGCCTAACCGATGAGCGAATTTTCTTTGATTATGCCACGCTGGACGCTGAAACGACGGCGTTTTGGAAGCAGTTTGGCGTCGACAATATGGTGCTTGAAAAATTAGAGGTCATGGATATGGAAGGTAATAGTATAAAGTGTGAATCATTCCGTGAGTTTGAAAGTGACGAAGACGGTTACTTTTCTCAGGTGATTATTGAACCAGATGGATTTATTTACGAGTTCAGTTTCGGCTTAAGCTTAGATGAAGTCTTCCAATATAAGCGTTCCTTTAACGGCGAATGGATTTGGTCTTCGGATAAAATATTTTTAAACGATTACGAGAAATGTTATGTCTATAATGTTCCACCCTACCGCGTCAGCATTTATCCCTTTGCAAAAAACAACCCTATTCGGATGAGGGTCATGCACGTCCCTTCTAACCAGATGAAAGCGCACGCTTTATACTACGGAGCGTTTTTTGCCTTCTTAGAAACCGAAGAGAAGCTGGGAATCTTCTCTACCAGCGAAAAAGGCGAACATTCCCTGCGCTTTTTCGATGCGGATTGCAACCTTATAAATCAAATCCCGGCGTCGTTCGCCTCGTACAAGCAGGTCATCGAGGATCAAGACCATCTATACTTTTTTGTGCAGGAGACCTCCGGCACAATGGACATGCACGAGTATATCTTGTATTCCTACGATAAACACATAGGAGCTTTTCAAGATACGAAGTTATCGTATCACATCGATGGCAGCTTGGAGGTAACACCCGTACAAGCATGCGCAGATGGGATGATCGCCGTTTTGACGGACAACCAAACGCGCAATGAGGACCTCATGCTCTGCGGCACGAGTACGCTCGCGCTACTAGATAAAGACGGCATGATGACCCGGCTTGTCGATCTGGGAAAGCGCGTCGAGTGGACCGAATCTCAAAGCGACGCGCAGCAGTTTTTGCTGCTGGTTCGAGACGTAAAAAATGGACAATATGTCTTTCAGCAGTACGGGGTGAACTAGGAGATAACAAAAGAGGGGAAAGGGACAATGCCCCTCCCCTCTTTTCGTGTCGTACCTGCCTGACAAAAAGTGGATTCAAAAGAAGGCCTGTTGAAGACATCAAATCAGACAATAAGGAGGGAGACTGTCTATGTGCCGCCTAACATGCAAATCTATCCTCACACTGCTGCTCATATGCTCCTTGCTGATCGCATGCCCAGCGCTTGCGCAAGGAGAGCGAGTTACCCTGCAATCAGAATATGCGCTGAATCTTTCCCATGAAGTATCCTATCCGCAGGTTGCTGTCATGCGCCTAACAGACCAACGGATCTTTTTTGTATACCCAGCGGAGCTTAAGGAAACGACCGAGTTCTGGGGGCAGTTTGGCATAGACAATATGATCAATACCATACTGGAGATTACAGATTTTGAAGGCAACAGCATATGGCACGATGACTTCCGTGAACACAGTGACGACGAAGATAGCTTCTTTTATCAGGTGATTCTCGAGCCGGACGGATTCATTTATCTATATTGTTTGAGTCTGAACTTAAACCCATGCTATCAAATCAAGCGCTCCTTTGATGGCGTGATGCTCGGCTATGACACAATTGAACCGTCCGACTCCGAGAAATCGTATGTATTCAATGAACCGCCCTATCGCGTCAGCATTTATCCCTTTTCGGAGGAGAATCCGATCCGGATGGAGATCCTACACATTCCATCGGGTCAAACGAAAACGCATTCCTTATTGTATGGGGAGCACTTTTCCTTCTTTGTCACCGATGGAAAGCTAGCCGTCCTATCTGCCAACGAAAAAGTGGAGCATACCCTCCGGTTCTTCGATGCGGACTGCAATCTTATCAAGCAAATGCCCGTCCCATTCGCGGCGTGCAATCAAGTCTTGGAGGATCAGGAACATCTATATTTTTTCGTCCAGAAGACCTCCGGCATAATGCACACACACGAATATACCTTGTACACCTATGATAAACGCACAGATGTTTTTGAAGATGAGACAATACCGTATCGTATCGATGGAAGTTTAGGGGTTACTCTGATACAAGCGGATATCGACGGGATACTGGCTGTGCTGACGGATAACGAGACGAAGGACAAAGACTTCATGCTCTGTGGCAAGAGCGCCATCGCGCTATTGGGTAAAGACGGCACGCTTACCCAAATTGACGATCTGGATAAGCGTGTCGAATGGGTCGACTCACAAACAGGGCAGCAGTTTACACTGCTCGTTCGAGATGTGGAAGATGGACGTTATGCTCTCCGGCAGTACGCGATCAACCCTGCCTGACGTACTTAGACCATCCCCAGTAGTTCCACTTAGAGTTCATGGAAGTTAAGTTCCCACCGCTTTGATTACCTTCCGAATCTATATTCTTTTTATATTTACAGCGCAGTGCGCCAAAGAGACTAGCGGACTGGTAGACTGCAGGTTCGGGTCCCTTTCCGAAATCATACAAGCCAAAGTACACCCCAATGTGGCTCGTCCAAAACAAGTTACCAGTCGCCGTTTTTCTGCAGGCCTGATAAAGCTCCATACCGGGAATGAGCTTGCTATAGCCTCCCAGTTGAGGAATATAGCCGTAATAAGCGCATTCCTTGGTGAAATTCGTAGTGGAACCATGAGTGCCAGCCTTTCTTGCACGCTGAGTGAACCCAGAGCAGTCCATGACCTCATACGTGTTTGATGGGACTTTGGCAAGTTCATCTAAATTCTTTAAATATTGCGTCACCGTCAAGAGAGACGCATTGTTGTTAGAAAAGGTTCTGATTTTAGTCACTGCATCAGCATAGGTGTTAACCCTTTCCGTATACATCGTCTTATACTCACCTGCCGGCTTAGTTGCATCTATCTTATCCGTAGCGCTGCTACCACCGTCGACTACATCCGTACAATGCGAAGGATCAAGGTGACCGTGAATATAGTTATCCTCAAGTGCTGCGAGGCTCTTCTTGCCAAAAAGGCCATCAGCAGTCAGGCTATACTTCTTTTGCAGCTTCGTTACGGCAGCGGCCGTGTTATTGCCATACTTACCATCCGCCCCTTGCGTATCGAAGCCATACTGCGTCAGCGCCTGCTGTAACAGCTTAACTTGAGAGTGCGTCGTAGCAGTATCTTTCTTAAAAGAACCCAGCCCAGCATGAATTTTAGCCAGTGTCATCTTGCTGTTCAAACCGCTGCCAACGATAGTTATATCCGCCATATTGTCTTCCTCCATTTTTCTTATAATTTAAATTTTCAAGAGCATCCCGTTTACCCGTATATCTACACAATCAATGGCACCACGTCCTTTCTGTTACCAGCATTACGAAGATTAAGCGCAGAGGATGGTTTCGAACCCCCAGCTCTCGCCCATGAGGTGAGCGGTCTTCTATTAGCCTATCTGCGCATGAAAAAACCGGAGTTATTGGCTCCGATTTATTTTCATACCTACTTGCCGATTTCCGTTCCCTGTAGAGACCGTGGTCTCCAAGCGGTTTTGGATGGACTCTATCCCCTCCGAGATGTTGTCGATAAAAGGATCGCCCCCACTGTTGCGGCGCTACTTCGAGAATCACAAGCAGACTCCCATCCATGTATTATCACCTTGTCTTCTTATTGGCAGGCATGGCAACGAACCCTCCTGACGCATTGCGCTTCATCAGATAAAGAAAGAGAACGGGGCCTGTACGACCTCGCTCTCATCATTTCTGACAAGTATAAGTATAGCACCAAACCCCATAAAGGTCAGTACACCTTTAGTCTACTCTTGGTATGGAAACACAGAGGTCTACAATCCAATACGCATCAGCTCAGCATGAAGGAGAGCAGGTCCTCATCATGCCGTTGATAAATGGATGAAAGCTTTTCGATTGCTTTGTTTCGATGCTTTGCCAACATGCTGCGGCTGACGTGATGCTCCTCACATAGGCTATCCCACGTGTGCCCATGAATGATCATATCCCGCATTAAGGCTGGCAGCTGTTCGGGAAGAGAATCGAGCGCTGCCTCAAAGAACGTAATTTCCTCATCAAGCAAGTGATACTTCCTTTCTAAATAATCATACCACTCACGGTTCATCCGCTCGGTCTTCTCTTGATAGGACATGGCGATACGTTCCGTTTTATCCGTCTGCCTACTTGTCTGTACAGGTTCGTTTCCTGAGTTGGACGTCATCATACTCTCAATTACTTCATCACACGATATGCCACGAAAGTGCATCAGTTGCTGCTTAAGTGCCTCCCGTTCACGGATCAAACGCGGATAATCCTTCATCATCTTTGAAACCTGATGGTGCATATCATCCCTCCTACGCAATCACCATATATTATCATAATTTTTGGATATCGGAAAAGAACGAAGGATGCTTTCGCAGATCAATGTCAGAGAGTTTACAGGCATTATACTTTTGAAGCAATTCCCTTACCGCATATGTCTTCCCTTCACTACATTTTTGTGCCAAATTCTCCCGAAGAACGCTAAAAGATACCGTGTTGATATTTGGATCTGCATTTTCTGATGTACCACTGTTTAAAGATTCGGCCATCGCTTGAAGTTTATCTGCAAGACATCGCAAGTCATTTGCTGCATTAAGGAGAAAAATGATTTCATCCACCTTGACCTATCCTTTCTATTATCTGGGTGTTATAAAAGTTCCATTTACGCATTTTTTCACCGCGTTAACACCGGCGGATATGCTGTTGTGAAAAGGCTACGCTCGATAAGAAACGAGGGAATAAAGAGCTCTTAGGGCAAGACAAAACTACGAATGTGTGCTTTTTGCACTAAAAAAGCAGAGATGCATGCAAGAAAATTACAAATAATTAATTCGTCATAAAAGGTCGAGATTCGTCTGCATCAAAATCTCAAATTGTCCCTCTATCTTTTTGATGGTTGAATCAAAAAAG
Source organism: Bacillota bacterium (assembly GCA_023404715.1). Lineage (GTDB taxonomy): Bacteria > Bacillota > Clostridia > Christensenellales > Aristaeellaceae > Beduinella. Next base: position 6,065 of record JAEYAR010000175.1, read on the forward strand.
GAGAGTGCATTATGAAAAAGCTTTTGACGTCCCTTGTTATTTTGTCTTTGCTTATCGGGATTACCGGCTCGATTGCGACCGCAGGCGAGATGCTTCCGCCTCCTGAACAAGTTTCAGAAAATCCTGTTCACGCCTCCACACGCTGGTTTAATCCGCTAAGATCATCCGATATTGTGATTAGCTATGTGGAATCGATCATCGATAAAGCAAGCTCGTCCTCTGTCAAAATTTACGCCCTGACCGAAACGAACAAAACGGCGGACGACATTGGCGGTATGATGACCATACAGAAGTGGTTAAACAACAAATAGAACGATTACAAAAATATCAGCTTCTATGCTTTTGATCGAGATTCCTTTTCCGGTGCGTTCCATCACGGAAAGTATAAAGGTCAATTAAACTCCATAATGGAATCGCAAAAGGATAGAAAGGATTGAAGGGATAGTGCCGCTGATCTGCGCATTAAAGCCTTTGTAGATGGTTTACGTTACGGCGCAAGGCTTTTTTAGGCTTTAAGGTTTGGGATGACTGTCGGCGCATGTATTCCTCGTAAGCTCGCCGTTTAATCTCTTCTATGCGGTTTTCGTTTTCACAGATAGGCTCCGTTTGCAAATCACGAACCTTTCTTTCCAACTTTTGTGGATCAATCCTCTTTATCATTCTCTTCCTCCAATTGCTTTTTTAAGTATGCCAGTGTACGCCGGTAGCGCGAACGAACGATATGATAATTCATGTGCAACTCATCTGCGATTTCTGACAGGATCAAATCCGTGGTTGCCATCATCAGGACAATCTGCTATGCTGGATTCTTGAACCGGTCAAGAGCACGTTGCAACTTGCGTTTTTCGATATCATGAAGTAACTTCACGACAAAGCGCCTTTTCCATTTGCTGTGTTATGTTTTGCATGAGCCAGTCCAGCGTTTCGCTGAGGACGATTTTTGGGATGGAAGAATTGACACTACGAACTGCTTCTTTCATTGCTTGCTATTTTTATTTAGCAAACAAACCTCACCTGAGTGTGTGCAATTCTTCCTTTAGCTCTCGTTTCAGAGCTTTTTGAACTCTGTGATGGGCGGTTCTTGCTGCTTCAGAGGTGATACCCAGCGCAATACCAATGTTGTCATAGCTCATATCTTCCACATCCCTGAGCCGCATTACCTCGGTATAGTAGAGCGGGAAGCGTTTAAGAGCTTTACTAGCGACATCCGCTACAAAAATGCGCATCACGGTCACGTCGGTTTCACCTTCCAAAAACTTAGCACCCAATAAATAACAGGCTTGTACAATTCGACAATGGTCCCTGATTTGGTCTTTGGCCGTACGTAGTGCGACCGTAATAAGCCAGGCTTTCAACTTTTCCGGCTGTTTGATGGATTCAGCTTGTATCAATGCTTCAAGATACGCGTTTTGCAGGCATTCCTCCGCTAAGTCATAGGTGGGTTGGCAGGTTCGGATGTAGTTGACAAGTTTACGGTGCTCTTCGCTTGAGATTTGTGAAATCCGACTGTAGACTTCCTCGAATGACACGTCCCCTCATCACCTTTCCTCTGACAGATGCTCAAAAAAGCATCCGCCTTTTGTACTGCACGTTCTTTATAGCGCCATAGTGTCGTGCGTGTCCGATTATGGATCGGACTGTCAGATATCTCTTGCATTTCGGCTAAAGAAACCTTTTGAATGTAGTGCTTCTCAACAATCCATCGCTCGTTGTCGGTCAAGCAAGTCATTGCGGCATCAAATAGTGACAAATAGTGTTGGTACTCCGTCAACTTTGAGATATCTTCCTTGAGAGATACAGGCATGAGGCTTTCATATGTCAATGCAATGCGTTCGGTGGGACTGTAACTTGTACAGCCATGCGGCATGCCGTCCAAAACTGGTCTGGCGAGGGATAGCGCCTCTATGGTATCATCTCTATCTCGGGCAATTTGTTCGTTCTGTGCTGCTATGTGAGCTTTCAAATACTGAACTACCGCCAGATGATTCAAATGGTTCTCAAACAGCCACTTCGCCTCAATCACCTCATCATTCCTCCTCGGTACAGTTTTGTTACCATGCAGTGCGTTAAGAAGACCGGAATGTGACAAGATTTAAAAATATTTTTGATTGCCCCCAAGCTTGTTGCCGAACAAGGGGAGTAAATGTTTTGCATTGGACGCCGGGTGACTTTGAAAAATTGAGTAGGCAATGTAATCCCACTGCCTACTTACCGGATCATTAGCCCTATTTGTTTGACTCGCTCAGCCGATTCTGGATGTCCTCAATTCCCTCAGCTATGTTCATGCTGAGGGTGTCAATCATTGCTTGATATCTTTCCTCCCGCGCGGCGTTTTCTTTGAGCATACGGAAGAAAAGATAAATGTATAGCGCTGCCCAGATGCCCTGTTGCAGCGCCGCCTCGAGGATCGTTTGTAAGCTAGAGTCCATGTTGTACTTCACCTCCTTTCATTTAAAGGAGGGTGGCCAAAACGGATTTTTTTGCTCGCAATCAGCATACTGAACATCGCAATCGATAAAAAAACGACTGGCTGTAATTTCGACAAGTACACTGCTTGCAGCATAACGGCGCGTTAGATAACCAATGACTGTGATGCTTCTCATCGGCGCAATGTTTGATAGAGCCCATAGTGCTAGGCGCTTCGATGCGTTGACCGTCAACAGCTCATACCACATTCGTCCTTGACGATCCTTGTGTGGCACCAAGAGCTGAAACCTGATATGCGGAACATCCATGCTGCGATCGAGTCGCACTGGAGTGCTCACAGCAATCCCAGTAATGAAAACCTCGTTCATGTGCTTCGCTCCTTTCTTGAAGTTGGGATACGCAAAAGCGCCGTGACAAGCACGACGCTTTTGCCCAAAGAAGATAGAAAAAAGCAGCTCACCTTCGGTGGCCGCTTTTTGAATCCTTTTTGGACACTTAAATCATACCATACGTTACTTTGTATGTAAAGTGTTATATTGATTCACTTTGATTCATTTTTTTTTCATTTTGTTACTGTTGGCTGGCAAGCTGGATTTTGTGGTACGTTAAAAAAGAGGCTATCCAGTTCTGAACTGGATAACCTCTTCCATGAGAAACGCTACTTCTAGGGCTTAGATTTCATAGACTTAATAGGGTCGATTAGTGGTCACGATATGACATATCCGCCACTACCTGTCATTGGCAAAGATACTTTCTTTTCAGTACCATTGCCAGAGAGAGTTGTCCTAACGCGATAGCACCTACAATTTGAGGATGTATGTATTTTGAATGCATCGTGTTGGTTGGAAGTATAGCCGCAAACCCTGCAACCAAAATTTCCGCCTACTGTGGTGTTTACACTTACTGCAATGGTAACGTGCGTATACGGGGTGGGAGAGGCACTTGCATCGTAGTTGTAGATGAAGTCGCCAGGCTGTATAGCATTATAGGCAACTTGCTGAACCCAACCTTTACCAATATGTTTTTGCAGACCGCTGTAAGTCCAAACCCACTTGCTGTCGGGCCAACTCGATGGAATGCCTGAGAGCGGATAGAACCAACCGTCAAACATGGGGACTCCGCCAGCGCAAAGACACTGATGCACGAAATCGGCACAGTCACTATTGCCATCACTGGTGGTAAACATCGTTTTACGCATGCTACAAGGGCCACTCATACCGGAATTGTCAGAGTGGTTTAGCGCGTAGGTTACGGCATTGTTTGGGATGAAAGTGTAGGTAGTGGACATCAAGAAAACCGGTAACCCCGGCACGCAGCGCATTCGTGCTATCCGATTGCTGGACAAAGGCTCTGTCAGACGCGGACAGGGCGCCATTTTCTGCATGAAGGATACGCTATTGACAGCCAAAACCTGATCGTCCCTATATGGTCAATTTAATGGTTTCAGATTGCTCCAAACCTCGTCGATATAGGCTCGACGAGGTTCTTTTTTGCTTTCCTCTTCCGCACATTCCAGACGCGAGAAAGCCGTCATGTCCATTCGGTCGATCTCGTCCATGCGCCAGCCGCCTTCCGGCAGCAAGTTATAGGTGGAGTAAATGAATTCGGGCAGCGACAGACCCGAGGGCTCGTCTGCCTCTTTGTCTGCGCTGCCTTCGTAAGGAACGCATTCAGGATCTCCGTGGTCTGGGTATGCTCCGCTATAAGCGCAAGTGCGATATCGTGCATCAGGAGATCTACAGAATACCCGTCTAGTACAACATCAGGGGTAAACTGATTCCCGAAAAGAAGGCAGAACCATTGGTGGAGTAGAAATTCGTCCGGAGAAGCGTCTTCCCGTTCCTATGGGCATCATCATTGAAAATCCCGGGTTTTTGCCGCATATGAGCGGGCTTGAAAATTTAAAGCTGCTCGCCAGCATCCGACGTCAAATCGACGTTGAACAGATACGAGAGGCCATGCGCACGGTCGGCCTGGATCCGGGTTTGCGACGCGCGGTGGGTAAGTACTCGCTCGGCATGCGCCAGCGGTTGGGGATTGCGCAGGCGATCATGGAAGACCCGCCGGTGTTGTTGCTCGACGAGCCGTTTAATGGGCTGGACAACAAGGGCGTAGAGGAGATGCGTACACTTCTTCAAAAGCTCAAGCGGAACGGGAAAACGATCGTGATCGCTAGCCACAATCCGCTGGACATCGAGGTGCTTTGCGATGCTGTGTATGAGATGGATTCCGGCGTCATGCGGTGCGTCAAGGCGGCCGATACGAGTATGATAGAAGAAACGCATGAGGATGCGTTCGAAAAAGTGAGCGAGAAGTGGAAGAGGATGCATGCCCCAGCGTCATTTGAAAAACACCTTACAGGAATGGTGCAACAATTGATGCAGGAAGACAGCGTGCAAGAGGTCCACTGAGGACGTATGGGTGAAAATGAACACACAAGGAATCGAACCGTTTGAAGAAAAACTCCTCGGCGTTTTACCGCTCCTGCGAATGCTGGCATCGCGGCACCTGCGCAACCCGCAGGATCAGGCGGATGCGGTACAGGAATGCTGCTATAAGGCGCTGCTGCACCGCGATCGCCTGAATTGCGTACAAAGCTTTTGCAGCTGGGTTACGCGCATCCTCGTCAACGAATGCTATACGATCCTGCGTCATAAGCAAAAGTACATTCTGTCAGCAAACGAGGCCTTGTTTTGCAAGCAGATCGATCATTTCCAGGACTACGGTGAGCTGAGAGAGGCGATTTCCATGCTGCCGGATCCGGCGCGCGCAGCGCTAGAATTAAACCTGATGGGATATCGGTACACCGAGATCGCCGAGCTGCTGAGCGTTCCCGAATCCACGATTAAAAGCCGCGTGCACCGCGCTAAAAAGACGCTCTTGGCTGAGTGGGTCGGCTGACAGCGGGCGAAAAACGATATATACCATGAGAACCGCCTACGACCGGCGGTTCTTCGTCTATTATGAGGCAAGCGATAACGGTTGACAACCGGCAGATGGAAATATTAACGATGTAGAGAGCGTGCAGTTAGCGGATTTTCTGTTGGCTGAGGATGACTAAATTTGAAATAAAAAAAGGAACGACAATTCATCTGAGCTGCCGTTCCCTGAAATCAAAGGACGGTGTGGAGGGTGGAGCACAGGCCGGGCAAATCATCCGAGATAATCTCCCATACCAGCGTCATGTTCACGCCTTCATGGTCGTGAACGATACGGTTGCGGAGACCGTGCATCTCTTTCCAAGGAATTTGTGGGTGTGCCTCTACAAAATCTTCGTCAGCGGATCTGCAGAGTTCCCCCATCTGGCTCAAGTTAAACACACAAGCCTCTACGAGTTTTGTATCCTGGATGAAGCTGTCATAGGAATACCCTTCGCATAGGCGATGATTTTCTCCGCATAGCCGAGCAGTTTTTGAAGGATGATCTCATTTCTCATAAATCGTGACCCCCGTAGATTTGATTTCACGGTCTATGGGCGATCCCTTCTCAATATGCGACACGTCCAACAGATCCACGGGCATCTGAGCGGCGCGGCACACATCCTCCATCAGCCCGACAAAACGCAAGCCCTTCAATCGGCTGTCCACCAACAGATCGATGTCGCTTTTGTCGGTGGCAGTCCCCTTGGCTATCGAGCCGAACAAGATGGCGCTCCGCACGCCATAGGCGTTAAAAACCGGCGTCAATTTCCCCTTGATTTCATTGATTGTCTGTTCTTTAAGCATAAGAGCGCCTCCTTCCTTACTAATACAAAGCCAGGGGCTAGTGACTGGTTGCGAGAATCCGTCAGGTTTTTACGAATCAAAGAGGGTTGTTAAGCTGGAAGATAACTCGTCCTTCTCAGCCGGTCAATGGCAGAATCAATTCTTGATTCAGAATACTTTGATCCCTTTATTTTTAAAACGCCCGCCTTAATTCTACTTGCATCCTTAACCTGCAGGTAGACATACAGAGCAGTCGCAAGCAGTTCCAGCTCGCTGGGACGTTCTTTTGAAAACTCATCTACCACTTCATTCACTATCTTATTGTTATAGATGCTCCCTACGGAATCATCCACTACAGAAATTGAATGTTCCATAGGCGTATAATCTACTTTTAATACGCCGTCATCGCTTAACGCTCTAACAGCAAAATCAAGGTCTGCGCTATAGGGACCATAAAAATGAATTCCATAATCACATCCGATATCCACCTGCTTGGCTTCAACCAGAAAAACGATCTTTTGCAGTGTTTTTTTGCATGGAGCTCCGCTTTTTTGCGTAATTCTGTTGATTATATTTACAATAGCACTGTTATTAACCATTACGGGCCCTCCGATAACATAATGTTTTTGATGCTGCTTAAAACTTTGCCTGCCATATCCTTCTCAGCATAAATCCGGTTAATACAAATGGGTTTTACAAGGGAATCCAATATGATGGATTCATTCATGATGTTTTTGACTTCGCCTGTTTTTTCATCAAGAATCATGATCCCTTTTCCACTATCATCAGTAGGCGCCCAGCAAAGCGGGGGTGAGCTTGTGCGCTGCCTTATCGACGCTATCGTATATCACGGAATCGCCATATTCCCGATGCAGAACGTTAAAAATAATCCTTGTACTCTTCTGCTCCTCCCTTGGGGCATGAGGCTTCGACTCCAGCACACACGTCATAATTTTACGTTGCTTGAACGCGATTACATCGGCGTTTTCTGAATCCGCTATCAGATTAAGAACGCGTGAATCATCCCACTTTAAATAGCCCTGAATGCTATCCGGGTATTTTCCGTTCGGGAGCAGCGCTTTCAAACTCTTGACAAGGGCTTTATCTAAATATCGCCGTGTCTTATGGAAATAGACTTGAATAAACATGAAATATCTGGCGAGAACAAATTCCTCGAGCGCCTGAACACCGCCTCGTTCAATAGCGAGCCGAAGCGTACGGTCCTGTTTATAGGCCGTCAATGTCGACACAAATCTATCGAGATCGTATGTGCCATAGGTAACGCCGCAATATAAAGAATCGCGCAGCAGGTAATCCATTTTATCGCAGTCAAGCTCGCCATCCATGAAGCCCTTCAAAAAAAGAAAATCTGGAAGGATGAACTGATCGTTTGTTACATCCTTTCCTTCGTAGATCATCCATACAAGCTCGGGCGTAATATCGTAGAATTTACCGTATTGCGCTTTAAACTTGGCGCCAATTAAGTTGATACAATCCGCTATCTCGGTTTCTAAAAGAATCGACTTGGTGAAATCCTCATGCTCTTTGCCGCCTGAAAATAATTCTTCTGACGCATGGGAAAAAGGAGCATGTCCCAAATCATGCGTTAATCCAATAAGCCGTAATAACTGACGATACCATGCCGTTTTACATGCATTCTCGAAATCGTCATTTGAGAACAGATTCGGCACTTTTCGTGTAATGGAATCAAAAACACGCGATGTCAGATGCATCACGCCAAGTGAATGACCAAACCGCGTATGCTCTGCTCCATGATAAACCAGATACGTAGTGGCCAACTGATGTATATTTCTCAGGCGCTGAAAGGGCGCTGAGTTTATTATGTTTAATTCTTCATCGGAGACATCGATAAAACCATGGATTGGATCCCTGAATTGATACATGGCTTTTTCTCCCAATAAAGAAATCAGAGCCGTTAAATTTAACGACTCTGATCGTGGTGGTGCGGTCGACGGGACTTGAACCCGTACCCATTGCTGGACACGCCCCTCAAACGTGCGCGTATGCCAATTCCGCCACGACCGCAAGCGAAAATCTAGCAGCAAACGCCGCTGCAACGTACAATATTATAAGAGATAATTCGGGTTTTGTCAACTGGGTAAGGCAAAAAAACCGACGCAACCTATACGGGCTTAAAAGAGGACGGCCGCGCCCCTGCACGGCCGCCATATGGCGTGACCAACGCTTACACGCTGGATTGTAGCTGAAACAGGTTTTCGGAGATCTCGAGCGAGGCTTTTTTGAGCAGATCGAGGTAATAACTGATTTCACCGTCTTTGATTCTGCCGATGATGCCGGAGAAGGAGAGCGCGGCGATGATCTCTCCCTTGTCGCTACGCACAGGCACTGCGATACAGAAACCTTCTTCCTGGGATTCGCGTTCATCCAAAGCGTATCCGCGTTCTTTGCATCGGTCCAGCTCATGCAAAAAGACGTCCCGGTCGGTGATCGTATACTTTGTAAGGGGTTTAAAATCAATATGGTTGAGGATTTTCGCACGGAGAAGCCCCGGCAACTCGCTGAGCAGTATTTTGCCCCCGGCGCTGGCATAGATCGGCAATACGGTGCCGATAGGCGGGACGTAGTCGACAATTTTCTCTGTGCGCGATTGTTGGAGGATAAAGCACCTTTCATTTTCCCGCACAATCAGGTTCATGGCCTGCGAGGTCTGGGCGCTCAACCGCGCCATCGAATAATAGGCGACTTCTTTGAGGGCCATGAAAAAATTGTTTTTCTCCGTGACAAAGGAGACCTTGGGGCCGATGATATACTTATCGTTTGCATCCTGATATACCCAGCCGCTGCACTTTAACGTTTTGAGCATGCGAAACGCGGTCGTCAGGTTTACGCCGCATTGCCGCGATATCTCATTGACGCCCAGAGGCCGGTCGGATTCCCTTATCATATCGAGAATTGTAATGGCTTTTTCAAGCGACTTGACCTTCTCCCCTGCTTTCGCTTCCAAAAAAACCACTCCTTTACGTTTTCATTGGGACGATGTGAAATTGCTATTCCGTTTTGCTATTATACAAGATCTGCTTCTAAAAGGCAATCTTTACTTTGCTTTGACTCCTTTTTGGGAATGGGAACCGCACCTACCCCTTTATAGCTCCGATCATCACGCCCTTGACAAAGTGCTTTTGCACAAAGGGATAGATGACCATCACGGGCAAGCTGGAGACGACGATGAGGGAATACTTCATCAGCTCGGCGCGCTGCTCCATCTTTTCGATGTTCGCAAGGTCGTTCAGGTTGGTATTGGTGAGCGAATGCTGGACGTTTACCATGAGGATTTCACGTAGAAAATTGGGCAGGGGTAGCTTCTTCCGGGTCGTAATGTAAACCATAGCGTTAAAATAATCGTTCCACATGCCGACGGCGTAATAAAGCGCGATGACCGCAAGGATGGAGCCGGACAGCGGGATGACGATTTGAAGCAGGAAGCGGATATCTGAGCAACCATCCAGCATGGAGGCCTCACGCAGCTCGTCGGGAATCTGGGAGGAGAAGTAGGTGCGCATCACAATCATGTTGTAAACAGACAAGGATCCGGGCAGCAATAGCGCCCAGATGGAGTCGATCATCTTCAACTGACGAATCCATAGATAGGTCGGGATCAGGCCACCGCCGAAATACATGGTGAACACGCACAGCAGCATGATATATTTGCCGGCGGCAAAATCTCTTCTCGAAAGCGGATAGGCGCAGCAGATCGTGACCAGCAACGCGAGAAATGTAAACAGCGCGGTGTAAAAAATGGAGTTGCGATAGCCGACCCAGATATCGTTGTGCTCGAACACGGCCTTATAACCTTCTAATGAGAATTTGGACGGAATGAGCCACAAATTCATATACGCGGTGCCCCCGCTGATAGAGGACATGATGATAAAGGCTAGCGGATAGACCAGTACGACAAGAAAGAAGCTCAGTACGAGCCAGTCCATACCAAGAAAGACCCTATCCGAACGCGTATGCCGTAGATTCCGTAGACGCTTGGCACTCATGCTTCCACACTCCTTTTTCATCGTTACCATAGGCCGCTTCCGCTCAGCTTCTTAGTCACGCGATTGACGATCACCAGCAGCAAAAGATTGACGACGGATGTGAACAACCCGATGGCTGCGCCATAGGAGTACTGGGGCACCGCGCCGGAAGCGTTGAGGCCGACATTGTACGTATAGGTGCTGATAATCTCGGAGGCGGTTAGGTTCAGGTTGTTTTGAAGCAGCAGCACCTTTTGAAATCCGACATTCATGATGCTACCGCAACGCATGATGAGCAGGATGCAGAAGGTCGGCAGGATGCAGGGGATGTCCACATGCCAGATGCGCCTGACGATGTTCGCGCCATCTACGATCGCGGCCTCGTGCAAATCCGCAGGCACGCTGGCGAGTGAGGCGATGTAGATGATAGAGCCATAGCCTAGATCTTGCCATACGCCGCTCCAGACGTAGATATGGCGAAAGGCTTCAGGATAGGTGATCCAATTCCGCGGCTCTACGCCGACAGCGCTTAGCAGTACGTTGATGAGTCCGCCTCGCGCCTGCAAAAACTGTAGAATGATCCCGCACATGACCACTGTAGAGATAAAATGGGGCGCATAAGAGATCATCTGGATCGATTTGCGAAAGCGACGGGAGGGGATATAGTTCAGCAGTAACGCCAAGACCAGGGAGAGGGGAAACGTGCAGAGCTCATAGAGACTGATGGCGAGCGTGTTGTAGATGTAATTCCAAGATTTGGGGCTGTCGAAGAACTTTTCAAAGTACTTCAGACCGACCCACTTGGCGCTCGAAATGGGCTTTGTAATCTTGAAATCGCGAAATGCGATCTGGAGACCGTACATAGGCACGTACTTAAAGAGGATTAGGATGACCAGAGGCAGAAAGACCATCAAATAGAGCTGCCAATTGCGATATAAATCCGTACGGAACCGCTGCATGGTTCCCCTGCTTGTCCGTATTGCCTGCGTGGGATTTTCCATCGTCTAGCCCCTTTCTCTAAAATCATAGGGAAAGGCCGCCTTCCTCCCCGCGAGGAAGGACGGCCTTCGGGATGAGGTTATGCGCCAAAATTGACGAGGGCGACGACCTCGAGATAACGCGATAGCCCCAGACTTTCAAGCTCATCCTTATAGGCCTGCCAGGTTGCGTCGTCATCGACGTCCTTACGACCGAGGATGAATTCGGCGTATGCGGTGGAGATGGCGTTTTCTATGTCGGTCTGCAGCTCTGCTTTTTCGGTCAAGAGATCCGAATCGGTACACCAGGCGGCTGCGGGCATCAAATCGCTCACCCCCGCGGCCATGTAGTCGGCGTTTGCGGCGCGTTGGATCGCATCCATCTTTTCAGCATTGGAGCCTGCCTCATAGGCGGTCTGGATATAGGCGTTCGGGACGCAAGGGAACACCGAATTGCCGAAGCAGTGCGCATTCTGCGCGCCGTTGTCCTTTAGGTCCTTGCCGGGGATGGCCATCTGGACGATGGGCAGTGCGCCATCCTCGCTGACGCGGGTCCAGTACTCGCCCTCGTTCCCATAAAAGTCAGCACAGCTGATTTCTGGGTCGATGCAGGCGTCAATCCAGTCGATGGCAAGTTGTGGATCTTCACAGGCGGTGGTGACGACGCCGCTCAGACCGATGGCGCTCTTGCGGGTATAGGTCTGCGCAGGGGTGTCCTCGTCTTTCTTTAGAACGGGCAGATAGGTAAACTCGTCGTAGGCGCGCTCGCCGAAGATGGAGACGGTGACAAAGCGCATCCAATAAGGCGCGGCCGCGACGCCGACGACCTGATCCTCCTGCCGGGTGACGTTGACCACATCGCGATACTCGTTGAGCGTGAGCGCGTAAATGTCCTCGGAGATCAGCCCTTCCTCGTACATGCTGTTCAGATAACGCAAGCCCTCGCGGAAGCCGTCGGTGACGGCTACACAGCTCACGTTGTAGTCTTCGTCCGCCCACAGAAAGTTGGAGGGCGTGAGCTGGAACGCCTGCATGATGGCATAGGTCGGATCGGAGCCGTCGTGGTCGAAGGCAAAGGAACCGAACATGGGCAATTCGTCGGTGAGGTCGCCGTTTCCGTTCATGTCATGATCGCGGAAGTAGCGCAACAGATCGCGGAATTCATCCACGGTCTGAGGCATGTCCATTCCGCTCGCATCGAGCCAGGGCTTGTACACCCACAGCTTGTACGGGTTAGCGTCCTGGTTCCGGTCGCCGGTCTGGGGAAGATAATGCCAGAGGGAGTAGATGTTGCCGTCCGGCGCGGTGATCGCCTCGCGGATTTCGGGCATGGCCTCCAGGTATTCCTTGATCCAGTGCGTATTCTCGATGTAGTCGTTGAGCGGGATGAACACGTCGTTGGCGTACTCGATGATGTCCGCGGTGGAGAGACCGTTCATGTAGATATCTGCATAGTTGCCCGATGCGATATGCAGGTTGTACATGACGTTCCAATCGGCGGGCGTGCCGGGCGCGGTGATCCAGTTGATGTGTACGCCGGTCAGCTGCTCCAGCGCTAAATTTTCGGGATTGACCTCATAGTCGGCGACGTTACCGTTTTGACCACACCAGACGCTCAGCTCAGCGCCTTCCGCCACCGGATACAAGCTTTCATCCAAGTATTTCAGTTTCAGTTCGTCCGCGCAGGCGAGGGACGCCGTGGTGCAGACGATACACAACGCAAGTACCCAAGCAAAAAGCTTCTTCACGATAGAGCCCTCCTCATTCAGTACGGATTCGTAGGACGATCGCGCCGACTCAGACAGACAGCACTTCGACCGGTATGATCGTTAGCGCACAGTCTTCTTTGCCTTGAGAGTATGCGACGTACAGGTTGCCGTTCAGCTCGATCGCGCCCGGATAGGCAAATTGCGTCGGCTGCCCCGCGCAGCTATTCCCCATATACGTGAAATAGCGGATCGCCGGCCACAGGGCACGCCGGACCGTGTATATTTTGCGGAACAGGCCGCCTTCCGGTCCGGTGACCGCGATGGACAGGAGCGTACGCCCCTCCTCAAGGCTGTTGGTGATCAAATAGTTCTGTCCGGTGCTCAAGCGGCCGGAGAATGGCTGGCTGGGCGCTAGCGGGAAATTGCTGACACGAAGCGGCGTCCAAGTGTGCCCGCAGTCAAAACTCTCAGCTACGGGGGCGGATACTGCGCCTTTGGCGTTGTCGCAGTGCCCCCCGAGCGGGCGGCAGACGATCAACAGGCGTTCGTCTTGCGCGACGACAGCGCATTCGGGGTACATCAGCTCGATATCATTGCTGCGCGGTACGTCCACCAAGTTCCAACGGGTGAAGTCGTCCCCTTCGCTGATGCAGACGGAGGCTTCGTACCAATGATGCTCGCCGCCCAGCACCCAGTTGCCGTCGGACATCCTTTGCGGCGTGCAGAAGGGGACGAAGCCCCGAATGGCGGAGTCGGGATGGTGAACCCACTCGCCGGTCTCGTCGTTGAGCGTGAATAGCTCGGTGGTTGGGTAGTGCGCCTCGCGCCAGCAGACGAAGAAGCCGTACAGCGTTCCGTCGTGTTCTACGAGCAACGGATGGTTGTGGGAATCGCCGCCGATCCTCGGCGCCTGCACCCAAATATCGGGCTCGGACCAATGGACGCCGTCGGCTGAGGTGCACCCCCGGATCAGCTCGTCGTTATCTCCGCATTCCATCGTGCGGTGGTTAGCGAACGCCATATAAAACGTGTTGCGGTGATAGGCGATCGACGCTTCGTGCAGGTAATGATAGCCGTCCTTGCGAGCTCTTTCCACGGTGACGTGCGTCACGACGGTGGGATCCAGCATGTCGTGCGCTGCCGGGAAGGGGATCTCCGGATCCCAAACCGGAAAGAGGGATTTGTCTGCGGCCAGCATCGTGGAGGTAAGCTGCTCTGGCGATTTTTGATCGGACATAAGAATTCCTCCGTTCCATTCAAACGCTTCTTAGCGTAGCATCATGCGGCCTGTCAGATCGGATTATCCGATATACCCGTAGGCCTTGAGCACATCCTTAAGCTTCGCTATTACATCATCCGGCAGACCCATGACGGGCTTTCTGGCGACGCCTGCGTTAATACCGCGCAGCTTTAAGCCCTCTTTAAGGACGGAGAGCCACGGACAGGGCAAGCCCTTGGCGGTCTTTTCCGTAAACAGCGGCAGATAGGGTCGGATTTTTTCAAAGTGATATTTTTGCGCCTCGTCGATCTTGCGCGCTTTGGCGAGGTCGTATACGGTCTTGTTCTCCCTGGGGAACAGGTTGCCTGTGCCGCAGACCCAACCGTCCGCCCACATGGAGACGCTTTCGACCGGGCAGATGTCGTAGCCATAAAAGATGCCGAAGCCATCGTCGGTCAGCGCGCGCAGATTCTGCTGACGGTACACGTCCGCTTGCCGTTCTTTGACCGCATCGATCAGACCGTCGTTGTACAGCCTCGCCATGAACTCGTCGGACATGAGGCATGTGGAGTAATATGGGTTATGGTAGATCATGATCGGGATTTTGATCGCCTTGCGAATAGCTTTGTAGTGCGCGTAAAGCTCTTCTTCGTTGGCGGCCATGTACCAGGGCGTGACGACCATAACGCCATCCGCGCCGGCGGCTTCTGCGCTCACAGACAGGTCGACGGCATCGCGCGTGCGGTACGCGCCGGTGGAGCAGAATACCTTGACACGGCCCGCGGCGTATTCACATACCGCCGCATTGACCTGTTTTTGCTCTTCGTTCGACATGGCTACAAATTCGCCCGTGCTGCCGGAGGGAATGACGCCGTCCACGCCGTTGCCGATAAGGAAATCCGTAACCTCCTTCAGGCCCGAGAAGTCGATGGATTCATCGGAAGGCTTGAACGGCGTGACCATCGGAATGAAGATGCCTTCGAGCTTTTTTGTGTTCATGAAAATTCCTCCGTTTCAATTTGGGTAGATTAAGTCTTGGTTTGCTCAAATATCGAAATGGCCATTTCGTTTATGTTTATGATATCATGAAGGGGCGAAAAATGCAATACCCATTTCAAAACTTTTTTAACACCCATCGACCCTTCGCGGCGCTTACTGGACAACCCCTCAGGCGTCGATGTATAATGAGGAAAAGATAACGAGGAGGGAACGCCATGCTCTTCATCTGTTACCCCAAATGCACCACCTGCCAGAAAGCGCAGCGGTGGCTCGACGCGCGCGGCGCCGTCTACACGCGGCGCGACATCAAGATAGAGAACCCATCCGCCGCCGAGCTTGCGGCCTGGCGCCGGCTGAGCGGGCTGCCGCTGAAGCGCTTTTTCAACACCAGCGGGCTCAAGTATAAGGAGCTCGATCTCAAAAACCGCCTGCCGCTGATGGACGAGGCGGAGCAGCTGGAGCTGCTTGCGACGGACGGCATGCTCGTCAAGCGCCCTTTGCTCGTAGGCGACGGCTTCGTCCTGGTGGGCTTTAAAGAGGCGAATTGGGCCGCCCATTTTTAAGGGAAAGCCCACAGCGCCTCCGATTTATGGTATACTGCGTGCAGTAACCCGAAATCGGAGGCGTTTGAATTGATGAAGACGTATACGCTCGAATGCTGCGTCGACAGCGTCGAATCCGCGATCGAAGCTGAGGCGGGCGGGGCCACGCGCCTGGAGCTTTGCCAATGCCTACCGGTGGGCGGGCTCACGCCTACCCCCGCGCTCTACCGGGCGGTGCGAAGCGCCGTAAGTCTGCCGGTGCGCGTGCTGCTGCGCCCGCGCGCAGGCGATTTTCTCTATACGGAGGCGGAGTTTCAGATTCTCTTGGCGGAGGCGCGCGCGTTTCGCGAGCTGGGGGCGGACGGAATCGTCATCGGTTGCCTCACGGCGCAGGGCATGCTGGACATCCCACGCATGACGGCGCTCATGCGCGCGGCAGAGGGCTTGCCGGCGACGCTCAGCCGGGCCTTTGACGTCTGCGCGGACCCGCTGCCCGCCCTATGCGCGGCACAAGAGCTTGGCATCGGGACGATCCTCACCTCCGGCTGCGCGGCGGACGCGGCGTCGGGCATCGACATGCTATGCACGCTATCGCAGTGGGCGCAAGACATCGAGGTGATGGCCGGCGCGGGCGTGGACGCGCGCGTGATCGAGCAGCTGCTCGCGCGCACGTCGATCACGAGCTTTCATATGTCGGGCAAGCGGCGCATCACGAGCGGAATGATAAATCAAAATCCCGGCGTGCCCATGGGCTTGCCGGGATTGGGGGAGGACGTCTACCGCACGGACCGGGAGGCCGTGCGCGCGGCGCGCGCGGCGCTGGACGCCTGGCGCGAGCGATGAGGCGGCCTATGCCTGCGGGGCGCCGGGGAGCATTTCCGCCTCCGTCGGCGGACGCAGGCTGAAGGAGATCATGCCCTGTTCGCTTTCGCCCTGCCAGTAATCGGTGTAGAGGTCGAACTCCAGGTGCAGCAGCCCGTCTTCGTGTACAAGGGCCTGCCAATCGTACGATTCGGAATCCGTAAAGCCCGTGCTGATGCGCATGACGAAGCTATCCCCCTGAGAGAGCCAGTCGCTTTCCCAGGTATACAGCGGCGTCTGTTCGCCGGCGGGGTCGACGGCGGAGATGCGGTAGCCGTCGTGGCACAGCAGCGCGCGCTTGCCCTCGGGCAGCCATTCGTCGATGGGCTTGGCGTCCGCCTCCGAGCCGCCGGGGAAGACCCAATCGCTGTGCTCACCGTCCGTGCCCAGCTCCTGCCCGTAGAGCAGCGCGTCCTTAGCCGGGTCGGCGGCTTCGACGCGGATGGCAAAGTGCAGCTGGCCGCCCAGCCACATGGCCTCGGTCACCTGTGCGCGCACGGCCTTGAGCGTGCAGCTTTGCTGCTCGACCTTGAGCACGTGGTCCGTTACGTCCTGCTCGCTGATCGCCGGGCCCTCGAGCAAATGCCAACCTTTGCGCGCAAAGTCGCCAAGGCCGATCGCCGCCGCGGCGGCGACAGTGCCCACCAGCGCGAGCGCGACGCCGACGGCCAGCGAACGGCGCAGGGCGGGCGCGCGCCTGACAAAGGGTTTTTCCTCCAGGCGGGAGGCCGCGCGCTCGAGCGCTTCGTGAAATGCCTTCGGGGCGGGCGGGAATGCGTCCTTTAAATCTTTGGGTTTCATCGTTTTGGTCTCCTTTCGTCGCTGTTTACGCTTCCAGTTCGAGGCGCAGGCGTTTGCGCGCCGCGTGCAGCCTGTATTTCACCGTGCCCACGGGCGCGTGCGTCATGCGGGCGATCTCTTCTAGCGAAAACCCCTCGATGTAGTGCAGCACTACGGGCAGGCGCAGCTTGGGTGGCAGCGCCGCCAGCGCCTCGCGCACGTCGGGATTGGGGGGCGGCGCTTGCGCGTAGCGCGCCTGGGGATCCTCCTCCAGCACGATGCGGCCCATCTGGCGCTGTAGGCTGTGGCACACGTTGATGAGGATGCGCGTGAGCCACGTCTGGAAATAGGCGTCCTCTCGCAGCGTTTCCCGGTGCTGCCAGGCGCGGGCGACCGCCTCCTGCACGGCGTCCGCGCAGTCTGCATCGCGGCGCAGAATCGTTCTGGACACGCGATAGAGCATTTGCTCGCTCGCAAGCAGCCTACGGGTGAATTCATCCTTGTCCATGCGGCACATCTGCCTCTCTTTTTCGCTTTTCAAAACGTTAGACGCGCTTTCAGCTGAAAAGGTTGGGCGCTTTAAAATAAAAGGAGGATATTGTGATGGAAGCCTTGTTAAATGCATTTGTCCGGCGCGTGGAGATGGAAGCCCTACAGGTGGAGGGCATCGCCGCGGCGGACGAAAAGCGGGTCTTTTACGAGCGCCGATTTGCGCCGGACCTCGCGCGCTGCATCTATTCGCACACGAAGAGCTACATGGCCATGGCCGCGGGCATGGCGATTGCAGACGGCGCGCTGGATTTAGACGCGCGCCTGACGGAATGCTTCCCGGAGTCGGCGCCGGAGGATGCGCCCGGGAGCCTACACGAGATTACGCTGCGCCACCTGCTCACCATGTCCAGCGGCTTTGGCAAGGCGTATTTGATGATCCGCGAGCGCAGGCAGGGCGAGGGCACGCCGGACTACGTCCGTTACATGCTCTCTCGCCCCATGCGCAAGGCGCCGGGGACGGCGTTTGATTATTCGACCGCCGACAGCGTGCTCGCCGGGCGCATGATCGAGCGAAAGACGGGCCAGAACCTCCTTGAATACCTGTACGAGCGGCTGTTTGCGCCGCTGGGGCAGGGGCTTCCCGTCTGGGAGTGCTGCCCCAAGGGCCATCCGAACGGCGGAAGCGGGCTATTCATGCGGTTGACGGACATGATGCGCCTGGGCCAGCTTTGCCTGGCGGAGGGGAAATGGCAGGGCGCGCAGCTCGTAGAGCCGGAGTGGATCCGTCAGGCGACGCAGGCCCAGATCGATACGCCTCCGGTGGCGGAGGACGGGCGCGAGGAGACGCGGGTCGAAAACCTATGGCGCTGCGGATACGGCTATCAGTTCTGGCGCTCTCCCTACCCGCAATCTTACCGCGCCGACGGCGCCTTTGGCCAGATCACGACGGTGCTGCCCAAGCGCGGGTTGGTGGTGGCGGTGCAATGCCCCGAGACGGGGGATTTCGCCAAAGTGCGCCGCGCGCTGCACGAAGAGGTTCTTTCGAGGCTGTGAAGCCGGATGGCAGCCCAATATATGACAACGAATGCTTGCAAGCTTTGTGAGAAAATGGTATAATGGGGTGCGTGCATTCATATATAGTATAGCTGCAAATCCGGAAAGCTAGAGTGTTCGCCTGCGCCGGGTTTGTTTGCGTTCGGTGGCAATATTGAAGGCACAAAGGAGGGAAGGCGTATGCGGCGAAGGGATAAAAAACGCACGCTGGCGCTCTTCATCATCTGCCTCGTGCTATTTCTCGCCGCGGTCGGCGGCGTTTTTTTCTGGCAAAGCAAGTTGCTTAACGAGAAATTCGACCAGCTCGTATTGGAGAGCCTGTCGTCCTACACCCAATCACAGGGCAGTCAGGCGCGCAGCCTGGTAACGGATTTACAAAACCGCCTGGCTAGCATCGCGGCTTTGATCGAAACGTCCGACTTGCCGCCCGAGGGCGAGTGGTTAGACGTCTTTCTGCTGGAGGTAAGCATGCGGAGCGATACGTACACGATCGATTACTTGACGGCTGAGAGCATGGCGGTTGGGCTCATCTCGGACGCTACGGAAGCGCCCGACCTGCGCGTGCTGTCGCAGCTGATGGACGGGCGCGGCGTCGTATCGGACATCCGTTATTCCGAGCGGCTCGGGGGATTATTCGTCTTTTCGGTCGCAGAGCCCGTGATCAGTAAAGGACAGGTCATCGGCGCGCTGCGCAGCCGGTTAAACGCCACGGCGCTGACGAATGTATCCTATGACGGCGCGCTCTTGCAAAACATACGCTCCGTCGTGGTCAATGCTGGCGGCGATGTGCTGTTCGAAGGCGTGGAGCAGCCCGTAAGCGCCAATCTATTCGAGGGAATGCGATCGCACGGCATCGATGAGCGGCTGATCGATGAGATGGAGCGGCGTTTTCGCTATTCGGACACGGCGGTGGGCCGGTTTCACGCAAAGGGCGCGGGCTTCTTCTTGGCCTCGGAGCCTGTAGGCTATAACGGCTGGCATATCGTCAACTTTGTGCTGGCGCAGGACGTTTTGCTGCATACGAACCTGATCTTGGGCACAGTCGTAAGCACGGGCATCACGCTGATCCTGCTCACGACGGCGCTGAGCATTGCCGTCACAGGGGTGTTGCTGCGCCGTAAACAGCAGTTGAGCGTTGAAATGCGCCGCTACGCGGTGCTTTCGCGGTTTTCCGATACCGTACTTTTCGAATATCATGCCGGAACGGATACAGTGGAGTTCACCCCGAACGCGCGCACGCTGCTTTCACTGCCCACCCTGCGCATCAAAGGGGTTACGGACGAGGCGGTCGCCATGCCGCTGCTGCACCCCGACGATCGCGAGGAGCTGCGCCGCGCCTTCGGCAGTGCCGCGGCGGACGACGAGCAGCTGCACGAAACACAGCTGCGGTTGCAGGATAAGGGCGGGGCATACCGCTGGTTCGGCTGTCAGTACAAGTATCTGTCCGGCGGGGAGGATAAGCTCGTGGTGGGCAAGCTGGTGGACATCACGGATCAGCGCGGTCGCGAGGCGCAGCTGCTCGACCAGGCGCGAAGGGACGTATTGACCGATGCGTACAACCGGGCGGGCGAACAGATCATCGAGAATAAAATCGCCCGGGGGGAGCGCGGACTACTCTTCATGATGGACGTAGACAGCTTCAAGCAAATCAACGACGCATACGGCCACGCGGCCGGGGACGAGCTGCTCGTCAAGGTCGGCGTCGCGCTTAAGGAAACATTCCGCGCAGGGGATATCGTCGCCCGGGTAGGCGGGGATGAGTTCGTCATCTTTATCGCGGGCGTCGATGAAGCGGGCGTCGCCCGGCAGAAGGCGCGGGCGCTGCAGCAGCGGATCGGGCAGATCCGGCTGGAGGAACACCCGGATGCCGCTTTTTCGGTGAGCATCGGGATCGCCGCCTGCCCGCGACATGGGGATACCTATGCGCAGCTATATGCGGCGGCGGATCAGGCGATGTACACGGCCAAGCGCCGGGGCAAGCGGCAGTTCGCGCTCTTCGACGGACGTTGAGCGGGTGCTGGATAGGGCGAGCGCATAATCGGATCCTTTCTGTCCGCTTTTATGACATATGCCGAAATCCGGTATTGCCCTGGAAGGACAAAGGTGTTATAATGTTAACACACTGAAACAAGGCGGCGCGGTAGCCGCCCGAAATCGGAGGAGGAAGATATTTATGCAGAACAATGAAAAGGTACAAAGCCGCCGTGAGTTTATGGCGACGGCCGGCAAGGTTTTCGCGGGCGCCGCGGCGCTGAGCGTTGCGAGCCCCCTGCTGGGCGCATACGACCGTGCGGTCGCTGAGGATACGGTATCCGCGCCGGAGCATCCGTTCAAGTACCAGAAGCTCGACCCGCAGGCGGCGCTGGAGCGCGGCTATAAGTCGTTCTACGAGCTGGGCGGCTGCGCCGCGGGCGCGTTCGACGCGATCATCGGCCAGCTGGCGGACGACGCGGGCTATCCGTTCAACCAGATCCCGGTGCGCATGTATGCCAACGGCGCTGCGGGCTACGGCGCGGCATCCCTGTGCGGCTCCCTGGGTGGCTGCGCGGGCGCGATCGCGCTGGTTTGCGAGCCGGCCGACGCCAAGGCCGTAACCGCCGAGCTGTTCGGATGGTATCGCGATCATGAGTTCCCGGCTTACGATCCGGACGGCAACGCGCCCACCAAGACGGTTGCCAAGTCCGTGAACTGCGCCGATTCCGTCACCAAGTTCATGTCGGAAAACGGCATCAAGGAAATGAGCGATCCCAAGCGCCTTGCCCGCTGCGCGGCGGTCACCGGCGAAGCGGCCCAGAAGACCGTCGAGCTGCTCAACGCGCACTTTGGCCTGTAAGAACAACCTCAAAGGGAACATCGTAGCTGCGCCGCCGTACATTGGTATCAAACCATTGTGCGGCGGCGCTTTTTGACGCCTTGGCCGTTGCGCTCTCTCCCTAGGCGTGGTATAATCCAGAAAGCTTGCAAAGCTTGGAGGAAGCACGATGAAGACGGCGGCGAAAAAGCTTTTGATGACCCTGGCGGGCCTTTTCATGATCGCCCTATATGTGAGCCTTTCCATGAAGGCGGATATCGGCATCAGCGCCTATGACGCCCTGGCGCGCACGGCGGGTTTGGTTTCTGGGATGAGGATGGGAACCGCATCCATCCTGTTCAACACGCTGCTGGTCATCGGGCAGGCGGTGATCCTGGGCAGGCGGACTCGGCCCAAGCTGCTCCTCCAGTTCATCATCATCTTTGGCTTCGGCCTGCTGGTCAACCTGATCTATTACGAGCTGTTCGCCTCTTGGGAGCTGTCCGGCTACGGCTGGCGGGTGTTGGTGCTTTTCGCCGCCTTGGAATTGAAGGCGCTGGGGGTGCTGACGTTATTTCGGGCGGACTTTGTCTGCTGCCCGATCGACGGCTTTTCCATGGAGCTCAGTCGGAAGCTGGGGGTCAAATACGAAGGGGTTCGCCAGGCGGCGGAGGGGGTGAGCCTGGCGCTCATCTGCGCGATCACCCTGCTGTGCGGCTGCCGCTGGACCATCCGGGAGGGGACGATCGTGGACGCGGCGCTCATCGGGCCGCTGCTGTGGCTGAACAAGCGGCTGTTTCATAAGCTGGGCCTATCCGGCAGGGGCGGCGCGTCGGCGCAGGCGATGTAGTTCCTGCGCAGGGCGTCGTCGCGGCCCCAGTGCAAGACATGAATATCAGGGGAAGGGCGTTGCCAAACGGCGACGCCCTGTTTTGCGATCTAAAGGGCGGCGCATCGCTTGGAGCTTGTATTGTTCGAGCACAGGAATTATAATGTGTTTGTTAAAGGCGCGGCAAAGAATAAATGCATTTGAAAGAAGCTGGCGAGAAATGGGGCGTACCCCCGCGGCGGGTAAAATATTATTGCGCCGGCGGCCGTATCCCCGGGGCTGTGAAGATGGCGACGATCTGGCTTATCCCCAAGGATGCGCAAAAGCCGATTGACGGCAGACCGAAATAGGGAAAGGATCAAAAATATGAGCAATCTATTGCTTCTTGAAGATGATTTGAGCTTGATTCATGGGCTTACTTTTGCATTTCAAAAACAAGGCTTTGTATTGGCGATTGCAAGGACGCTCAAAGAAGCGGACACGTTGTGGGCGAAGGGTAAATATGATTTGCTGGTTTTGGATGTATCGTTGCCAGACGGAACCGGCTTTACATTTTGCCAAAAAGTGCGGCAGGTTTCCAATGTGCCGATCATCTTTTTAACCGCTTCCGATGAGGAAATGAACATCATAATGGGGCTGGACATTGGCGGTGATGATTATATTACAAAACCGTTCAAGTTGGGCGTGCTTGTGTCAAGAATCAACGCCCTGCTTCGGCGGGCAAAGGGCTTTCATTCAGTGGGCACAGAGCTGCAATCAAATGGGGTGAAGGTGCTTTTGTTGCAGGGACAGGCGTTCAAAAACGGACAACCTCTTGATTTGACTGCCGCAGAATACAAGCTGCTCTGCCTGTTTATGAAGAACCCGAATGTGGTGCTCACCAAGGAACGGATTTTGGATAAGCTATGGGATTGCGAGGGCAATTATATTGACGGCAGCACCCTCACCGTATATATGCGGCGGCTGCGAATGAAAGTGGAGGACAATCCAAGCGAGCCGCAAATGCTCCTGACCGTCCGGCGTATGGGCTATAAGTGGAATGTCATGAATTGAGGCGGCATATGAAACTATTTACAAACAGAGATATTAAACATTTTTTCCTTACCATATCGCTTGTTTGGGCCGTTTTTCTTTTGGTGGCCGAGGGTTCCGTCTGGCTGCTCTACCGCGACTTATCCCTGTGGCTACTGTTTATTTTTCTACTGGCAGCGGCGGCGGTATGGGCGGTATGCCTCTTCTATTTTTACAGACAAAATAGAATCATGGAATACGCAGTATCACAGATCAACGCTTATCTTGACGGGGATGTGAACGCCCGGATTGACTGTGACAACGAGGGGGAGCTATATCGGCTGTTCCACTCTATAAACTCATTAGCTGCGGTCTTAAATGCGCATGCGTCGAATGAATTGCGGGAAAAGGAATTTTTGAAAAACACCATATCTGATATTTCCCACCAGCTTAAAACGCCATTGGCTGCCCTGAATATTTACAATGGTCTGCTGCAAGAGGAAGCGGAGGAATTGTCCACAGTGAAAGAGTTTGCCGCATTATCGGAGCAGGAGCTTGACCGCATTGAAACGCTGGTACAAAACCTGTTGAAGATCGCCAAACTGGACGCCGGTTCTATCTTGATTGAAAAAGCTATGGAGAACGTAGCGGATATGATGCGGGACGTTGAACTGCATTTCTTATACAGGGCCAGACAGGAACAAAAAAGAATTGTCCTGTCTGGCGCTGATGGCATATCGCTTTTCTGTGACCGTGACTGGCTAATCGAGGCTATAGACAATATCGTAAAAAATGCCCTCGACCATAC
This sequence comes from Bacillota bacterium, assembly GCA_023404715.1. Taxonomy (GTDB): domain Bacteria; phylum Bacillota; class Clostridia; order Christensenellales; family Aristaeellaceae; genus Beduinella. The sequence goes on from JAEYAR010000175.1 coordinate 30,271, forward strand.
AGAAAAAGGCGATACCGTCTCTATCGAATGGCATGCACTCTCGTCCGCCGTCCAGATTTCCGTTAAAGACAATGGCTGTGGCATCCACCCAGAAGATTTGCACCATATTTTCAAACGATTTTACCGCAGCCAGTTTTCCAAAGACAAACAGGGGATTGGGTTGGGCCTATCTCTTTCAAAAGCAATTATTGAAGCGCATAGCGGCACGATTGAGGTTGATAGCGAGTTGGAGAAAGGGACGACGATCACAATGAACTTTTTCATTCCTACAAAATTGTAGGCTTAGAGTAGGGTTACAGTAATATTCGGGTGCTACTCTTTCATGCATAGGCAGTGATAACAAAAGCGTCTGTCTGTATAGCAAAACCGTCGAGAAAGAGGTGCCAAGATGAACTTATTAGAGGTCAACGAACTTTGTAAGACTTATGGCAGCGGGGACACCGCTGTACAGGCATTAAAAAACGTCAGCTTTTCCGTCCCCAAAGGCGAGTATGTGGCGATTGTCGGCGAGTCCGGTTCCGGCAAAAGCACGCTCCTGAATATGATCGGCGCACTGGACACGCCCACGTCGGGAAAGGTAATCGTCGATGGGAAAGATGTTTTTTCCATGAATGACCGAAAGCTGACCGTCTTCCGGCGCAGAAATATCGGCTTTATCTTTCAGGCGTTCAATCTTGTGCCGGAGCTAAGCGTAGAGCAGAATATCATTTTTCCGATGCTGCTGGATTATCAGAAGCCGAACAAAAAGTATCTGGAAGATCTGCTTACGGTGCTGAATCTGCAAGAGCGCCGGAACCACCTGCCGAGCCAGCTCTCCGGCGGTCAGCAGCAAAGGGTAGCCATAGGGCGAGCGCTGATTACCCGACCATCCCTGATTCTTGCGGATGAACCGACCGGCAATCTGGACAGCCAAAACAGCAGAGAGGTTATCGCCCTGTTAAAAGAGGCATCAAAAAAATATGAGCAGACCATCATTATGATTACGCATAACCGCGGCATCGCGCAAGCGGCCGACCGGGTATTGCAGGTATCGGATGGTGTAATGACCGATTTTGGGAGGTGCAGGGATTGAAAAGCTATCTGAGTCTTGTTCCTATCTCTGCGCGAGTTCACAAACGTCAGAGCCGTATGACCCGCATTTGTATTATTCTTGCGGTGTTTCTTGTGACCTCTATCTTCTCTATGGTAGAGATGTGGACGGAAGCAGAAGTCACGGCGATGCGTCAAAAACACGGGGATTGGCACATTGCCATTCAAAACGTAGCTGAAGATGAGGCGCAAAAGATGATAACGGCCTGCGATATTGCGCTCTCGTCATTGTATAGCGAAATGAACGCGGATGCGGCCCAGGGCTATTCTATAGGCGGTAAAAATGCTGTTTTGTATGGCGTTGAGGAAACATATCCTGCAAGCATCATGAATTATCCGGTAGAGGGTTCATATCCGCAAAATGAAAGAGAGGTAGCCCTCAGCGCTGGTGCAAAAGAACTTTTTGGACTTGAGGTTGGGGATAACATCACCTTAGATACGCCTGCGGGAGCCCTTGAATATACCGTCTCCGGCTTTTATGTGGATGATGCCAAATTTAACAATATAATTGATGGAATCTGCGTGTATATGAATCGAGCTGCATTGAATGAAATCTGTAGCCGAAACGGTTTGAAGCCTGCATCTCAATTGTACATTCGTTTTCAAAAAGAAAGCGGTCTGAAAAAAACGATCGCAGATTTGAAACAGCAATTCAATCTAACCGCCGAAAATGTAAAAGAAAATACGGGCGTTCTGGGGATGCTGGGAGCCAGCAGCAATGATAGTGTAAATCAGCTTTATCCGCTGGCGGCAGTCTGTTATGTAATTATCCTGATTTCGGGCGTTTTTATGATTTCAAGCTGTATAAACAGCAACGTAGCACAGCGCACACAGTTTTTTGGTATGATGCGGTGTATTGGTGCAAGCAAGCAGCAGATTATACGCTTTGTACAGCTTGAAGCATTGAGCTGGTGTAAAACGGCAATCCCGATAGGCTGCGCGTTGGGAACTGTGGTCTGTTGGATATTATGTGCGATATTGAGATTTCTGGTGAAAGGCGAATGGGTGGATATGCCGCTTTTTGCGGTAAGCATAAGCGGGATCCTCAGTGGCGCCGTCGTCGGTATCATTACCGTATTTATTGCAGCGCATTCCCCTGCGAAGCAGGCGGCAAGCGTCTCGCCGGCGGCGGCCGTATCCGGTAATGCCGAAATATCGAAACGCGCCGGTCGTGCGGCAAAAACAGGACTTTTTAAAGTAGAAACATCTCTGGGTATTCATCATGCAACCGGCGCGAAGAAAAATTTGCTCCTTATGACAGGTTCGTTCGCCCTTATGATTGTGCTATTTCTTGTATTTACCGCCTGCCTTGATCTCGTTCATAAGCTGCTCCCGTCCGTCGGCAAATTTACGCCGGATATTACAATCATGAGCGAGGATGAAACAAATCCCGTCAGCAGAAGCCTGGCAGAAGAAATTTCGGAAATACCCGGTGTAGAATCTGCCTTTGGTACGATGCTTAGCGCGGCATATCCCGTCGAAATTAACGGAAATGCAGGAACGATTGACTTGTTTTCCTATGATAAACCCATGCTTGACCGTCTCAAAGGGTCAGTTATGAGCGGCGATTTGTCAAAGGTCTATGGGGATTCCGGTTATGCGCTGGCAGTTTATAATCAAGCTACCCGGCTGAATGTTGGAGATCAAATAAAAATCGGAGAGGATGAACTTGAAATCGCATGTATCGTCTCCGAGGGAGTCGGAAGCGTCAGTGGCGCTGCAACCATGGTCTGCTCGGAAGAAACCTATACGCGCATGACAGGAGAACAGAACTATATCATGGTGAGCGTTGTTTTGGGAAAAGATGTATCCGAGACGGAAGTAAGCAAGATTCGTAATCTGGCCGGCGACTATCTATTTGAAGATAACCGGGAACAAAACAGCGAAATCTACGGTTCCTATTGGGTATTCCGGCTTGCGGCATACGGCTTTCTGGCAATCATCTCTCTTATCAGCGTGCTGAACATCATGAACAGCATTTCCATGGGCGTATCGGCGAGGATAAAACAGTATGGAACCATGCGCGCCGTCGGTATGGATAGCCGGCAGGTTACAAAAATGATAGCCGCCGAAGCCGTTACTTACGCTGCCAGCGGCATGATTGCCGGAATGTTACTTGGACTGTTGCTCCACTATTTAATATATGTGAAGATAATTATCAGTCACTTCGGGGGAGTGTGGCAAATCCCTATCGCTCCGATAGCAATGATTCTGCTATTGGTTTCGGCTTCCTGTGTTGCCGCTGTTCATACCCCAGCAAAGCGGATTCGCAGCATGGCAATCACCGCGACGATCAACGAATTATAAAAATGAAAATATCCAGCCGGACAGCTTATCCCTGTCCGGCAGCGGTGTTTTTTGGGCATGGCGTGACGAAAGCGCACGTGTATGACACTCGAACCCACCGGTTTCAGCCGGCGGCGGCTTGGCTTTGGGGAGACTCATCAAAACCGCACCGAAAAAGAGAGGCGGTCCGCTCGAAAGTATGGTATGATAGGATCAAGAAACAAAATGAGGGGTAACCAGTTGGCAGATATTATCGTACAAGGGCTTACGCAAAACAATTTGAAGCATGTCTCGCTTCGCATCCCTAAAGAAAAGATCACCGTGTTTACCGGGGTATCCGGCTCCGGTAAATCGAGCATCGTCTTTGACACCATCGCCGCCGAGGCTCAGCGGCAGATGAACGCCACCTACCCGGCCTTCGTGCGCTCGAGGCTGCCCAAGCACCCCAAACCGGCGGCGGAGCGCATCGACAACCTGACGGCCTGCGTCGTAGTGGATCAGTCCCCCTTGGGCGGGAACGCCCGCTCTACGGTGGGTACCATCAGCGGGCTGTACGCCAGCCTCCGGCTGCTGTTTTCCCGGATCGGAAGGCCCTACATGGGCACGGCCTCCTACTTTTCCTTCAACGATCCCAATGGGATGTGTAAGGCCTGCTCCGGCCTGGGACGGATTACGCGGGTGGACGTGGAGGCGATTCTGGATTTGGATAAATCCTGGAACGAGGGCTGCGTGCGGGATTCCCTGTACCGGCCCGGCTCCTGGTACTGGAAGCAGTACGCGCAATCCGGCCTGTTCGACCTGGACAAGCCGGTGCGGGCGTATACTCGCGAGGAGTATAACCTCCTGCTATACGGCGCCCGGGACGGCAAGGGCGAGCCGGAGAACCCGAAGGTGACCGGGCTGTACCACAAGTACACGAAGACGCTCTTAAACCGGGACATCAGCGACAAGAGCAAGCACACGAAGGAGAAGTCACAAAGCCTGGTCGCGGAGATGGAGTGCGCCGCCTGCCGCGGAAAACGGCTGAACGATGCGGCCCTGCGCTGCAAAATAAACGGCCACTCCATCGCGGACCTGTGCGGGATGGAGCTGACGCAGCTACGGGAGGCGCTGTCGCAGATCACGGACCGGACGGTGGACGTGTTGGTGCAGACGCTCATCGAGGGACTGGACAGGATGATCGAGATCGGTTTGCCGTATCTGCACCTGAACCGGGAGACGCCGTCCCTCTCGGGCGGGGAAGCCCAGCGGCTGAAGCTGGTACGATACATGGGCAGCAGCTTGACCGGGCTGACCTACATTTTCGACGAGCCGAGCGCCGGGATGCACCCCCGCGACGTCTACCGCATGAACAGGCTGCTCAGGCAGCTTTGCGATAAGGGCAATACGGTGCTGGTGGTAGAGCACGACAAGGACGTGATCTCGATCGCCGACCATGTGATCGACGTGGGGCCGGGCGCCGGACAGGACGGCGGGGAGATCGTGTTTGCGGGCAGCTACCCGGAGCTGCTCCGGTCTGGCACGTTGACGGGGCGCGCATTGGCGCAATCCCTGCCGGTAAAAGAGAAGCCGCGCCAGCGTACGGGCAGCCTGCCGGTTCGAGATGCCTGCCTGCACAACCTAAAGCATGTGGATGTGGATATCCCCCTGGGGATCATAACCGTGGTGACCGGCGTAGCGGGCTCCGGCAAGAGCACCCTGATCGCCCGGGTCTTTGCCAAGCAATACGAAAGCGAGGTCGTGAGGATCGACCAAGGCCCCATCACGGCGACGAACCGATCCACCCCGGCCTCGTACCTGGGGTTTTTCGATGAAATCCGGGGTCTGCTGGCGCGGGAGAGCGGGAAGCCGGACGGCCTGTTCAGCTTCAATTCCACCGGGGCATGCCCGATATGCGGTGGCAAGGGCGTGATCGTGACCGAGCTCGCCTTCATGGACCCCATCGTGACCGAGTGCGAGGCCTGCGGCGGCGTGCGGTATAACGAGGAGGCACTTGCCTGCGCCTACAAGGGGCGGAACATCGTGGAGCTGCTGGGCCTGACCGCATCGCAGGCGCTGGAGGTATTTGAGGAGCCCAAGATTCGCAGACGACTGAAGGGGATGCAGCGCGTAGGCCTCTCCTACCTGACGCTGGGCCAGCCGCTCAGTACCCTTTCCGGCGGGGAGCGCCAGCGGATCAAGCTGGCGAAGAACCTGGGGAAGCGGGGCGGCATCGTCGTGATGGACGAGCCGACCACCGGGCTACATATGTCGGATATTCAAAACCTTTTAAAACTTTTCGACATGATTGTGGCGCGCGGGAACACGCTGGTGATCGTCGAACACAATTTGGATGTGATGAAACAGGCGGACTGGATCATCGATATCGGCCCCGACGGTGGGAAGAACGGCGGTGAGGTGGTATTTACCGGCACGCCGACGGAGATGCTCCGCAGCGCAAAGACGCTGACGGCGGACAGCCTACGGGCTTCTGCTGGGGTGAATTGCATTGGATGTTAAATGAAGCCATTTTGTGGAGGAGGTTAGAGGAATATTATGAGTGAAAAATATACGTTTCAGGATTTTTTGGCTACCGTCGATGGGGCGGACCAAGCGTTCGTAAGCGATTTGCATGACGAGCTGACGGCGCTCGGCTGTAAGATGGATGTGAAGGCCGCCAAGAGCGGATACGTGGTCTCCTACACGCTGAACAAAAAGACCGTCGCCAATTACGTGTTCCGCAAAAAAGGGCTGATCGCCCGGATTTATGCGGGCCATATCATACAGTACATGGAGGTCTTGGATACGCTGCCTGACGGCATGGCGCGCTCTATCCAGGATGCGCCTATCTGCAAGCGTCTGGCGGACCCGGCCGCCTGCAACCCAAAGTGCTCCATGGGCTACGACTTCTTTTTGAAAGGCGAGCACCTGCAAAGATGCCGCAATAACGCTTTTATGTTTGTGCTCGACGAAGAAAGCAAGCCATATGTGAAGGCGCTGCTGCTCCAAGAGGTCAAAGCATGCCTGTAGCCGCAGGGTGAGGGGCCAAATAAGAAAAGAAGGGCGTCGTTGTCAAAACGACGCCCTTTACAACCGCGGCCAAACGCCGCTTAGCCGATGATCCGGCTCTGTGCCTCCTGCTCAAACTGCTTGACGTACAGGTCGTGGTAGTAGCCGCGCTTTTTCAGCAGCTCCTCATGCTTGCCCTGCTCCACGATGCGCCCATCCTGCACGACGAGGATGATGTCCGCATGGCGGATGGTGGAGAGCCTGTGCGCGATGAGGAACGAGGTGCGCCCGCCTAGCAGATGCTCGATGGCGTTTTGAATGAGCTGCTCGGTCTGCGTGTCGATGGAGCTCGTCGCCTCGTCCAAGACGAAGATGCGCGGATCGCACAGCACGGCGCGCGCGAAGGAGACGAGCTGCTTTTCGCCGGTGGAGAGGCGGTCGCCGCCCTCGCCGACGTCCGATTGGTATCCCTTGTCGAGCTTTCCGACGACCGTATCGGCGGAGACGGCCTTCGCCGCGGCGATGACCTCCTCGTCCGTGGCGTCGAGCCTACCGTAGCGGATGTTCTCCAGAACGGTGCCCGTAAACAGATGCGGGTTTTGCAGCACGTAGCCGATGGAGGAGTGCAGCCACAGCTGCGAGCGCTCGCGGTAATCGACGCCGTCGATCAAGATGCGTCCGCCGGTCGGCTCGAAGAAGCGGCAGGCGAGGTTGACGAGCGTGGACTTGCCCGCGCCCGTCTCGCCGACGATGGCGACCGTGGTGCCGGCCGGGATCTTGAGGTTGAAGTGGCTGAGCACGTCCTCCTTGCCGTCGGGATAGCGGAAGGATACGTCCTCGAACTCGATGTCTCCCCGGATGGGCTCCCAATTCTCGCGCTTGGGCTGGAAGCAGTCGCCGTACTTGGCGATGACCTGCGGCGTATCCGTGACGAGCGCCCGCTGGTCGAGCAGGCCGGTCACGCGCTCGATATTCGCCTGCACGCTGATGAAGTCGGAGAGCGTGCGCGCGAGCTGCTGAATGGGCTCGAAGATGCCCACCGCATAGGAGAGGAAGGCCGAAAGCGTGCCCAGCATCATGCCGCTCTCCATGGACATGCGCCCGCCGCGCACCAGGACGATGGCGGTCGCCATCGTGGAAAGGAAGAGCACCAGCGGGATGTAGACCGCCGAAAGGCGCGCGGCGTGCACGGCGCTGACGCGCATCTCCTGCGTCACCTGCTTGAACTCCTCGATGTTCTGATCCTCGATGACGAGGGTCTTGCTCGTCTTGGCGCCCATGATGCCCTCGTTATAGGCGCTCGTGATGCGCGAATGCACCTTGCGCACCTTGCGGTTCCACTTGAGGATGCGGCTTTGGAAGACGCCGGTCAGCACCGCGATGGCGGGCACGATCAGCATGACGACCAGCGCGAGCTTCACGTTGAGCAGCGCCATGGCCACCATGACGCCCAACACGTAGCTCAGCGCCCAGATGATATCGAAGAAGTTCCAGGCCACGAGGCCGGCGATGCGGTTGGTGTCGTTCATCACGCGCGAGAGGATGTAGCCGACCGGCGTGACGTTGTAATAAGAGAGGGACAGGTTTTGCAGGTGCGTGAAGCACGCACGCTTCATATCGCGCCCCAGGCGCATTTCCACCATCATCGAGCCGCGCGTGAAGCCCAGGACGGCGGCGGTCTGCGAGAGGACGACCAGCACGCAGACGACGGCGTAGATTGCGAGGCCCCGCGTCGTGCCCGCCTCGATGAAGGTATCGATCGCGTAGCGCTGCAGAAGGGGATTGATGATGTCGATCAGCGCGCAGAAGAGGTTGAGCACGAGGATCATGACAAGCAGACCGCGGAAGGGCTTTAGGAACGGGAAGATGCGCTTCCAGATCTTCGGCTCGAACGATTTGCCGGTGTATTCGGTTTCCTCAAAGGCCATTATGCATCGCCTCCTTTCAGAAGGGTGCGGTCGTCGGCGCGCATCTGAATGTCGTAGATGCGCCGGTAGATGCCATCTTGATGGATGAGCTCGTCGTGCGTGCCGATCTGAGAGACGCGCCCGTCGTCGAGCACGACGATGCGATCCGCCTGCATGAGCGTGGTGATGCGGTGCGATATGAGCACGACCGTGGCGCTGGAGAGGCGCTCGCGCAGCTTTTGGCGGATCCGTTGGTCGGTTTCCGCATCCACGGCGGAGAGGGAATCGTCGAAGATCATAATGGGGGCGTGCTGCATCAGCATGCGTGCGATGGCGACGCGCTGCTTCTGACCGCCGGAGAGCGTGACGCCGCGCTCGCCCACGACCGTATCGTAGCCGTCGGTGAAGCTTTCGATCGCCTCGTCTACGCAGGCGATGCGCGCCGCATCCCGCAGCTGGTCCATGCCGGCGCCCGGCGCGGCGGACTTGATGTTCTCCGCGACCGTGCGGGAGAAGAGGAACGGCTCTTGCAGCACCAGGCCGACGTTCCTGCGCAGGTAATCGCGCCGGATATCCTTGATATCCACGCCACCGATGGTGATGCGCCCGCCGCCCTCGGGCAGGTCGTACAGCCGGTCGACGAGGTGCATGAGCGAGGACTTGCCCGAGCCCGTGCCGCCCAGGATGCCCAGCGTCGTGCCGGCGGGAACCGTGAAGGACACGTCCCGCAGCACGTCCTGCCCGCCATCGTAGCGGAAGCTGACGTGATCGAAGCGAATGTCGCCGTCAAGGGGCGGGGTGATGGCGGCGGGAGGCTCTTCCTCCTGCTTGGCCGCGAGGATGTATTGCACGCGCTCGATGGAGACGCCCGCCTTGCTCATCTCGGACAGGATGCGGCCCAGGCCGCGCACCGGCCAGACGAGCGTCTGATTATAGGAGATGAAGGCCAGGAACGTGCCCAGCGTGATCTCGCCGTTCACCGCGAGCAGCGTGCCCACGCACACGATCGTGATGATCTGCAGGCCCGTGATGAAGTCGCCGATGCACCAATAGTAGGAGAGCAGGCGGCCTAGCTTGATCCACAGAGAGGCGAAATTTTCGTTCTTTTTGTCAAAGCGCTCGACCTCGAAGCGCTCGCGCCCAAACGCGCGCACCACGCGCACGCCCGTGAGATTCTCCTGCACTACGCTCGTCAGCTCGCCCTCGGCCTCGTCCGCCGTGCGGAAGCGCTTGGCGATGCGGGTGTAGAAGACCATGGAGTAGGCCATGATGACGGGCAGAAACACGATGGCGATCAGCGAGAGCTTGACGTTCATGGAGAGCATCAGCCCCAGCGAAAAGAGGACCAGGAAGGTCGTGCGGAAGACCTCGATGAGCTGGTTGACGACGAAGGAACGCACGACCTCGACGTCGGACGTACAGCGCTGGATGATCTCGCCCGTCTGATGGCGCACATGCCAGGCGAAAGGCAGGCGTTGGATGTGGGCGAACAGCGCATCACGCATGCCCTTGATGAAGTTTTCAGAGCCCTTGGCCAGCGACATGCGGCTCACGTAGTTGGAAAGGCCGCTGAGCGCCGCCACGACGCCGAGCAAGATGGCCGCCGCGATCAGGGCTTTGCCCGTTCCGCCCGCGAGCAAGGGCGATAGCGCCTCCAGCCCGGCGGGCAGCGGCGCGTCGCCGAGCACGCAGTCCACCGCGAGTTTGATGATCTGCGGGGTCAAGGCGTTGAAGACGATGCACAGCATGGAGCAGGCGAGCGCGAGCGCGAACAGGCGCTTTTGTCCCTTTAAAAAGCGCAGGATGAACGCGGCCTTGGGGTGCTTTGTGGTTTCCATGTTTTCCTCCCTCTCCCGCCGGTCACATCGCCGGGCAGGTTATGACAGACAAAAAGAGACGCCTCTGCACGTGCAGAGGCGCCTCGAACAGCCCGAATATGCGCGTAAACGGCGTTACAGCGCTGGACAGGCGGACGAAACACGTGCAGGCAGCACGCTACGATGAACGATTGCGAGAACGCGACCCTTTGCAAAACCGAACATTTCATCCGCCTCCTTTCTTCGCTACAATAAAGTCAACGTCCTTTAGGATACAGGCATGGAAACAAATTGTCAAGCCTTTTTTGGTTTTTTTTCAAATTGTATGGATCATCCCCTTATGCTACAATGAAGGCATCGAAAGAAAAGGGGTGAGGCACGATGCTGCTCATCAAAAACGGCCGCGTTCACGACGCGGTAACGCAGGCGCCCTACGTCGCGGACATCCTAATCAAATACGGCAAGATCGAAAAGATCGAGCCAGGCATCGACTGCGCGGAGGCGGAGGTCTTCGACGCCGCCGGGCTGGACGTATATCCCGGCTTCGTCGAGGCCCACGGGCACAGCGGCCTGGACGGCTACGGCATCGGCTATGAGGGCCAGGACTACAACGAGATGGGCGATATCCTCTCGCCGCAGCTGCGCGCGATCGACGCCATTCAACCCATGGACTTCGCGCTCAAGGAGGCGCGGGAGGCGGGCGTAACCTGCATGTGCATAGGCCCCGGCAGCGCCAACGTGCTGGGCGGCACGTTCGCGGCGATCAAGCCCGTCGGCAAGCGCGTGGAGAACATGCTCGTCGCGCCCGAGGTGGCGATGAAGTGCGCGTTCGGCGAAAACCCCAAGCGCTGTTACCGGGAAAAGGGCAATTCCTGCCGCATGTCCACGGCGGCAAAGCTGCGGGAGATGCTGTTCAAGGCCCGGGAATACGACCGCAAGCTCCGCGCGGCCGGGTCGGACGAGAGCAAGCTGCCGCCCTTTGACATGAAGCTCAACGCGCTGCTGCCGGTCATCCGCGGCGAAATGCCGCTCAAGGCGCACGCGCACCAGGCGGACGACCTGTTCACCGCGCTGCGCATCGCGCGGGAGTTCAACGTCAAGATCACGCTGGAGCACTGCACCGAGGGGCACCTCGTCGCGCAGGAGCTGGCGGCGGAGCACGTGCCCCTGGCGGTCGGCCCCACGCTCGGGCACGCGACGAAGTTTGAACTGCGCAACAAGACCTGGGAGACGCCGGGCATCTTAGCGCGCGCGGGCTGCCAGGTGTCGATCATTACGGACTCGCCCGTCATCCCGCAAAAGTACCTGCCGCTGTGCGCGGGCTTTGCGGTGCACTCAGGCATGGACCCGTTTGAGGCGCTGAAGGCGATCACGATCAACCCGGCGCGCCACATCGGCGTAGCGGACCGGCTGGGCTCGCTGGAGGCGGGCAAGGACGCGGACATCGTGGTGACGGACGGCTCGCCCTTTGAGATCGGCACGGATGTGAAGGCCGTGTTTATCGACGGCAAGCGGGTGACCGAATAATCATAAGGTAAAGCATAGGTTCACCAGGACGGGTTTAGCCCGTCCTTTTTTCGTTTTGGCAAACATAAGAGACCTACGCGGCGCGTACAATCCCCGTGAAGAGAGGGAAAGGCGGGGAGAGCATGACGGATCTGGAGCTGTTTGCGCGCACCATACAGTGCGAGGCGGGCGGGGAGGGCGAGAACGGCATGAAGGGCGTCGCCGGCGTCATTATGAACCGGGTGAACATCAAGTACGGGGAATACGGGCGCCTGGTCAACACGATCCGCGATGCGGTGTATCAGACGGGGCAATTCAACTGCGCGCGTACCGTGCTGGGGGGCCAGACGAACCTGCAGAATATCTACAACATGCGCCCGGAGCAGATCCATTACGACATCGCCAACTGGGCGATCGCCGGCAATCGGTTGGCGGGCCTGGGGTTTGCGCTGTGGTTTTTCAATCCGTTCTCTACTGTCTGCCGGCCCAATTTCCCGTCAAATGTAGGCGCGTTCACGCTGCGCATCGGCGACCACTGCTTTTACAGCCCGACCGACGCCTATGCGCAGACCTAAGCAATCCGCAGAAATAAGGAGGGGCAGCTATGCAACAAAACGGAACGAACACGGGAAACACGCCGCGCACGGACATGTCCAGCGATATGGATTTCACCGTACCGGCGCAGGAAAATTTCGACACTCCCGGTCTGCAGGGATCCATCCAGCAAATCCTGGCGGACAATATCGGTAACTTCGTGGTGTGTGAATTTCTGATCGGCACGCAGAGCATGCAAACAAAGAGCGGCGTGCTCTACGCTGTAGGCACGGGATTCGTCGTGCTCTTTGAGGAGGCATCGCGTACCTACGTCGTGTGCGACATCTTTTCGATTAAGTTCGTCACGTTCTACCTGCCCGGCATGCGCCCGCAGGTGGCACAAAACAACATGCAGAACGTGCAGCCTGCCTTTGCCGCGCGCCGTGGCAGACGGTAAAGCCCGCAAGCCAACGACGCATCGCGCCCCGCAGTATCCGCTGCGGGGCCTTTGCCTGTGCGAAAAGCGGACGGACAGCAAAAAGGAATTGACAAGGGCAGGACATTTCGGTACCCTTATTTCGTATGAGGAAAAACGCGCGGGATGTGCGCGGAGGAAGGCTGAAGAATCATGGCGGAGGGCAAAGCGCAGGCGGATATGCGCCTGCACCCATCGGGCGCGCCTCTTAAAAACCCTGACGAAAAGACAGGAAAGCGGACTTTCCTTCTGATTGTGCCCGACATCGTCAACCCCTTTTATACGTGCATGGCGCGGGAAGCGCGGCGCATCGCAGCCAACCGCGGCGACGACGTGTTGATCTATGAACCGCAGAACGGAGAATGCGGGACGGTCGCGGTGGCAAAAGCGGCCAGGCTCCGCGCCGACGGCATTCTTTTCGGCTCGGGCGACGTGAACCCGGCCGAGCTTGCGGCCCTACAGGCGGGCGGCCTCCCGGCGGTCTGCCTCAATGCGTATGGACGCTGCCCGCTGGACGCGGTGTGCGTGCAGGGCTGCACCGGCACCTATCAGACCGTGCGACACCTGACCGCCCTGGGGCATACGCGCATCGCCTTCGCGGGCGGCGCGCGGGGGACGCAGGCCGAGCAGAGCCGCATCGGCGGGTACCGGCTCGCGCTGCAGGAGGCGGGCATCGCCGTGCACGCGCGGGACGTCCTCGAGACGGGCTTTACCTGGGAGGACGGATACCAGGCGGGAAGGTACTTCGCCATGATGCGCCCGATGCCCACGGCCATCTGCTGCGCAAACGACCAGACGGCGCTGGGGGTTTTGTCTGCGCTGCAGGAGGCGGGTATCGCCGTGCCGGAGGAGATCTCGGTCACGGGCATGGACGATATCCTCTACGCGCGGACCTCCAGCCCGTCCCTGACGACGGCGACGAACGACCCCGCAGCCTTTGCCGGCAAGGGCATGCGCCTGTTGCTTGAGCGCATCGAGGGCCGGTACACGGGCCCGCCGCGGACCTGGGCGGTATCGCACGAGCTGGTCGTCCGCAGATCCTCCCGTCCGCCGCGCATGAACGCTTGCATCCGCTAAGAGATGAATAAGAGGAGGACAACCCTATGATTCCAACGGACTATATCGAACGCTGCTACGCCGGCTGGCTGGGGAAGATCGCGGGCGTTCGTCTGGGCGCGCCCATCGAGGGCTGGACGTACGAAAAGATCCGCCGCGTGCTGGGCGACGAAGTGGATGGATACATCGCGGGGTACGACGACTTCGCCGCGGACGACGACACGAACGGCCCGATGTTCTTTCTGAGAGCACTGGAGGACTACGCCTGCTCGGAGGAGCTGACCGCGGAGCAGATCGGCAAGACCTGGCTGAATTACACGCCCTACGAGCACGGCTTTTACTGGTGGGGCGGCTATGGCCGATCCACCGAGCACACGGCCTATCTGAATTTACGCGCGGGCATCCCGGCGCCGCAGTCCGGCTCGATCCGCCAAAACGGGCGCGCCGTGGCCGAGCAGATCGGCGGCCAGATCTTTATCGACGCGTGGGGCTTCGTCAACCCCTGCGATCCCGAGCGCGCCGCGCGCTTTGCCCGCAAGGCGGCGAGCGTATCGCACGACGGCGAGGGCGTCTACGGCGGCATGTTCGTCGCGGCCTGCATCGCCGCTTCGTTCGCAGAGCGAGACATACGGCGCGTGATCGAGGCGGGCCTTGGCGTCATCCCGGCGGACTGCGCCTACGCGCGCATGGCGCGGGACGTCATCGCCTTTTACGAGGCGCAGCCCGGGGATTGGCGCGCGTGCTTCGACTTCGTGCATCAAAACTACGGCTATGACAGGTACCCCGGCGCCTGCCACATCCTCCCCAACTCGGCGGTGATGGTGCTCTCCATGCTCTACGGCGCGGGCGATTTTACCCGGACCATTACCATCTGCAACCTGTGCGGATGGGATACCGACTGCACCACCGGCAACGTCGGGGCGATCATGGGCGTGCTGTGCGGGCTCTCGGGGATCGATTACGACAAGTGGCTTCGGCCCATCCACGACTTTCTGGCCTGCTCGAGCGTCGTCGGATGCCTGAATATCATGGACGTGCCCGGCAGCGTGTTTTACATGGCGCGCATCGCCTACAGGCTGGCGGGCGAGCCCTATCCCGCGCGCTGGGCGGACATCCTAGAGGGAAGGGCCGCGCGCTTTCACTTCGAGTTGCCCGGCTCCACGCACAGCTTCCGCGTAGCGGGCACGGACCTTTACCGGCTGGAAAACAGCCTCGAGCCCTCGGGCAACCGCTGCCTCAAGGTGTGGGCGGGCTCGCTGGACGGGGAGCATGAGACGGTCGAGGTCTATCACAGGACGTATTACCGCCCGGCTAATTTTACCGACAGCCGCTACGACCCGGCCTTTTCGCCCATCCTTTACCCGGGACAGAAAGTCAGCGCGCGCGTTCGGCTGTCGGGTGCGGCTGAAGGGGCGTTCACGGCCTGCGCGTACGCCCTGGATGGCAACACGGGGGAGCGCATCTGTGGCCCGCGCTTGACGCTGCAAAAGGGCTGCTGGCAAGCGCTGCGCGTACAGATCCCTGCGATCGACGGGGGCTTAATCGAGCGGGCGGGCGTGCTCTTTGAGCGCGTGCACGGCGGGGATCTGGTCGCCTATGTGGACGACGTGGATTTTGACGGCGGGCCGGACTACCTGCTCGATTTTGCGCGAGAGCGCGAGGAGGTCTGGAACCCGATGCATCGGGAGATCAGCCAGATGACGCGCCTGAAGGGCATCTGGTACCTGGAAGGGGGCGAGCTGCACGGCTCCGGCGCGGACGACGCGGAGGCCTATACGGGCGACGTGGCGTGGACGGATTACGAGGTGACGGCGGCGCTCAGACCCATCGTGGGCGGCGCGCACCAGTTTATGGCGCGCGTACAAGGCGCCTGCCGCAGCTATGCGGTGCGCCTGTGCGACGGGGACCGGCTTTGCCTGATGAAGAACGAGGACGGCGTCTACCGCACCCTGCGCGGGGCCGCATACGCCTGGGAGCCGGAAAAGACGGTACGCCTGACGCTGCGCGTACATAGAGACGAGCTGAGCGTGCTGGATCCGGACGGCGCGGAGATTCTGCGTTATGTGGATAAAGAAAACCCCTATCTGCGCGGCGCGGTCGGCGTCGGGCTGCGCCAGGGGCACTGCGCGTTTGAAAGCCTGCGGGTGCGTCCGCTTTTAAAGAGGTAAACGCGAAAATCGATCGTGAAACCGGTGTGCTCTGAGGTGAGAGGCGCCGGTTTTGCTTTTGCAAAAAATGCGGTTGCATATTGTAGATCATGGAAAACTGAATTAAAAAAAGAAAAAATATATTCGACTGTTGACAAAAAGCGTTTTGGTGGAGTATAATAATAACGCAATGAGTTATTTATAACAACGCAAGGGGAGAGGCCCATGGAAAAGGATTTTCGACTGTATTTGGTGGCGAAGATGCATTATGTGGAGCACATGCGTCAAAACGACATCGCGAAGGCGATGGGGATTTCCAACATGATGGTTTCACGCTTGCTGAAGCGCGCCGAAGAGGAGGACGTGGTCACCTTTCATGTCCGTGCTCCCAACAAAATCAACTGGGAAATGGGAAAAAAGGTAAAGGACCGCTACCCGAGCCTGAAGGAAGCCCTGGTCGTGGCCCCCGATGCGGAGGAAAACCCGCGGGTGATGGTGGGGCGCGCAGCCGCTGAATACGTCCAGGGGCTTGCGGGCGCGGGCAGCAATATGGGGATATCCTGGGGGCGGACGATCCTGGAGTTTATCAACGCGCTAAAGGGGTCCGAGCTACCGGACATCAAGGTGCTGCAGATGTCCGGCGGATTCCTGTGCGAAGACAGCTACGAGATGATGCCGTCCAACATGGTCAAGCTGGCCAGCGAAAGGCTCCACGCCATTCCCCTTTTTCTGAACGCCCCCATGTTCGTGGCCACTGCGCAGATCCGGGAATCGCTCATGGCAGATCCGCTTTTGCAATATCTGGACGCGCAATTTGACAAGATGCAGATCTCCGTCTACGGTATCTCCAACATCGATCAGGCTACCACTATGAAGGCGGTAGGCATCCTCAGCGAGGCGGATATTGAAGAATTGAAAAAAAAGGGTGCGGTGGGGGATGTGATGGGCTACTTTCTCGACCACCGGGGCGACGTGGTGGAGTGGTCAAAGACCCCCTGCTATATGGGCGCTTCTCTTGATACCGTCGCCAAGGCGCCCTATGCCGTCTGCCTGGCCACCGGGGCGGACAAGGCGCAGATTTTAAAGCTGGCGGTGACGCGCCGCTACTGCAATACCCTGGTGATCTCTTACGATCTGGCATGTGAACTGCTCAGGTAGCGAACCAACGCGAAAAGGAGAACGAGCCTATATGGACAGCTGCGCATGGATGGAAGCGACAAAGGAAGCGGCCAAGGCGATGCCACGGTATGTTCAGGAGCTTTGCCTACTGGATACGCAGATCGGCGATGGCGACCACGGGGTCACCATCGCGCGGGGCTATCAGAGCATCGAATCCGGCGTCGCGCTTGAACCTGATATGACCTTGGAGGCATTTTGCATGGCCTTTGGCAATGTGATCGCGGCGAATATGGGCGGGGCGATCGGCCCCGTCTACGGCGTCATGTGGAAAGCCATGGGCCGGTCGTTGGCGGGGAAGACGGAGCTGAATACCCCGGAGCTGGCGGAGGCCATGAGCGCTGCGATGCACAAGATCGGGAGCATGTGCCATGTGGAGCGCGGGGAGAAGACGATGTTCGACGCCCTTGCTCCGGCGGTGGAGGCACTGGCGGCGCACCGGAGCGATCCGCTTGCGCAGGCACTGGCCGCGGCGGTGGCCGGGGCTGAACAGGGATGCGAAGCCACACGCGAGATGGTAGCCCAAAAAGGGCGGGCGCGTTTCCTGGGTGAAAAGACGCGAGGGCATATCGACGCGGGCGCTTTCTCGTTCATGAGATGGATGCAGGTCTGGGAAGGCGCGATCAGGGAAAGGGTGTAAGACGCTATGAAGATGAAGAAGATCATGAATGCTCCCGAAAGCCTGGTGATAGATACCATTCGGGGGTATACGGCGGCCCATGCCGATATCATCCGCCAGGTTCCCGGAACCCATATGGTGGAACGCGCCGCGCCCAAGGAAAAGGGCAAGGTCCGGTTCCTGATGGCAAACGGCGCAGGCCACGAGCCTGCCGTCATGTGTTGGGTCGGCAAGGGGATGTTCGACATGAACATCCCGGGGGAAATCTTTACCTGCGCCTCCTCCGCCTATATTTTCGAGGGCATTCGGCGCTTGGGACAGGACGGGCCGGTACTGGTCGCCATTCAAAACCACGCAGGCGACGTGCTGAACGCACAAATGGCCATCGATGACGCCCTGGAGGAGGGGATCGACGTGCATTCCGTGCTGTTTTACGACGATATCGCCTCCGCGCCCAAGTCTCAGATCGCCGAGCGCAGGGGGATCGGCGGTATGTTGTTCTATGCAAAGACCGTCGGCGCCATGGCGGAGCGGGGCGACGGGATAGAGGCCCTGACCGCGATGTTTGAACAGGTGCGGGACCGAACGCGGACATACGCCTTCGCCGTCACGAATTGCACGCACCCCGTCTCCGGACTCGATATGTTTTCGGAGCTGCCCGAGGATATGATCGAGCTGGGCATGGGCGTACACGGCGAGGGCGGCGGCGGCCGCATCAAGCTGCCTACCGCCAGGGAGCTGGCCGCCATCGTCGCGGACAAGCTCATCGAGGACGGCGAATATCGGCCCGGCGACAGCTTGCTCGCCATGGTAAACGGCTCCGGCGGTATGACCATGATGGAAATGAGCATTTTTTACGGCGCGTTGCAGGACTATCTTTCGTCAAAGGGCATGCACGTCGTAGGCTGCAAGGTAGGCAACTACCTGACCACCCAGGAGCTATCGGGCGCGTCGGTCTCCCTGTGCGCGGTTACGGAGGAAATGCTCTCCTTGTGGCGCGCCCCCTGCGAGGTCAGCTCCTTTTGAGGACCGGTCAAGTTACCTGCAAGGCAGGTAAAAAATAAAAGGAGGAAGTATCCATGAAACGCACCCTGACTCTCTTTCTTGCCCTGTTCCTCGCGCTGGGAAGCTGCGCTACCTGCGTTGCCGAGCTTTCCGGTACCATCCGTTACTCTACCTGGGGCTCGGAGACCGAAAAGCAGATCAATGAAGCCATCATCGCCGCCTTTGAAGAGGAAAACCCTGGATGTACGGTGGAATTGGAGTACATCCCCTCCAAGTACACGGAAAAGATCGACACCATGTTTGTCGGCGGCGACGCCCCCGACGTGATTTACGGCCATCCGCACTACTTCGTGTCGTGGGCGGCGAACGACCTGCTGATGAATCTGGACGACATGTTTGAAGCGGAGCGCGATTTCTTCTACGACGAAAAGTTCGCCACCCACATGTACGAGATGTTCAAGTACGACGATCACCACATCGCCACCGTCAACGGACACGACACGTTCCTGCTGTTCTACAACAAGACGCTATTCGACGAGGCTGGGGTCCCTTACCCGACGGATGCGTGGACGTGGGAGGATTTCCTGAATGCCGGCCGCAAGCTGACATGCGATACCGACAGCGGCAAGCAGTACGCCATCAGCTTCAGCGAGATACAGCCCATCATCTTCTCCTACGGCGGAGACTATTTTGACAGCATGGACAACCCCACGCAGGTCGTCTACAAGAGCGACGAGACCATCGCCGCCCTGCAATTTGTACAGGACTGCATCAAGGAGGGCATCGCCCCCAACACCACGAGCTCCGACCAGCTGGGCGGCACCTTTGCCACCGGCAAGTTCGCCATGGAGATCTCCGGCGCCTGGAGCGTAGCCAACTACGCCAACATCGACGCCTTTGAGTGGGACGTAGCCCAGGTGCCTCTGCGGGCGGGCTATCCCCGGCGTACGGCCGCCTTTGTGGCCGGCTATGCCGTGAACGACCAGACGAAAAACCCGGAATTGGCCAAGGCGTTTGCGAAGTACTTCCAATCCGACCGGGCACAGGAGCTGCTGGGCAGCCTGGGGCTGATCACCGTCATCAACAATGAAATCTCCGGCTCCGACAAGGCGCTCAAGGGTGAAAACGCGCCGGAGCATGCATACCTGCGGGTGGAGACCATGAACTACGCCACCAACGGCTACGCCTCCCTGCCCAACTACCTGGAGATGTTTAACAACGTCATCAAGCCCGCTTACGACCGTCTTGTGGCGCTGAGCTGCACCGCTGAGGAGTGCGCCAGCGATATCCAGACCCAGTTGGAAGCGCTGATGCTGGAGAACTGATTCGCTTCACGATGAGGGGGCAAGGCACGGTTTACCCTCGTGCCTTGCCCTTTTCGATGCAAGGAGGACACTATGGCTGCAAAAAAAAGATGACGAAACAGGAACGCGGGGAGTGCATCGGCTTCTTTGCGTTCGCTTCCCCTTGGATCGTCGGGTTTCTCTTTTTCATGGTCATCCCCATGGCCGCCTCGGCCTACATCAGCTTGACAAACTGGAACCTGCTCAAGGCCCCGAAGTTTATCGGCCTTGCGAACTTTCAAAAGCTATTTTATGATCCGCTGTTTTACAAATCCCTGCGCATCACCCTGCTGTACACCCTGATGGCGGTTCCGTCAAACATCCTTTTATCCGTTCTGATCTCCATGCTGCTCAACAAGAATCTCCCCGGCATGAACGCCTTTCGCACCATGTTTTACCTCCCCAGCATCATCTCCGGTGTGGTCATCTCGCTGGTATGGCTGTGGATGTTCCAGCCGGACTACGGCATTTTGAACCACATCCTCGGCTGGTTCGGGCTGCCGGGCGCTCAGTGGATTTACAAGGAATCCACGGCCCTGCCCTCGTTGGTGTTGATGTCGCTGTGGAGCCTGGGCACCAATATCGTCCTCTATCTGGCGGCGCTGCAGGGAATCCCAACCGAGCAATATGAGGCGGCCTCCATCGACGGCGCGAACGGGCTGGATAAGTTCTTGCATATCACGATCCCCGGCATCAGCCCGACCCTGCTGTTTACGACCCTGACGGGGGTAATAAACGCCATGCAGACCTTTACCCAGGCTTACGTCATGACAGGGGGCGGCCCCAACCAGGCAACCACGTTTTACGCCTATTACATTTACGCCAACGCCTTCGTCTATCGGAAAATGGGCTTTGCCAGCGCTGCGGCGTGGATCCTGTTCTTGATCATCTCCATGATGACCCTGGTCATGCTCAGGTGCTCGGCGGGCAAGGTGTATTATGACGGCGGTAAGGACGGTGATTTGCTGTGACGAACATGCCCTCTAAACGGCCCCTCAGGAGGAGCCTGCAGACGCTTCTGATCTATGCCTTCCTGGGCGTCCTATGCTTATTCATCATGATCCCCTTCTTTTGGCTGCTGAGCACCTCTTTGAAACCGGCGGGGGAGATTTTTCTGGTGCCCATGCGCTGGCTTCCCAGCGCCCTCGACTTTTCCGGATATGCAAAGCTGTTCTCCTATTATCACTTTGACGGCTACCTGTGGAACACGGTATGGCTGACGGCGGTCAACATCGTGGGGTATGTGCTCTCCTGCTCCATGGTGGCCTATGCGTTTGCCACGCAGGAGTGGAAACACAAGAACAAGCTGTTTTTGCTGGTCATTGCCACGATGATGCTGCCCAAGGACGTGACCTTCTACCCGCAGTTCGTCATCTTCAGAATGATCGGCTGGTATGGCACCATGAACCCCCTTTGGGTTCCCGCGTTTTTTGCCGACGCATATCAGATCTTCTTGCTACGGCAGTTTTTCCTGGGCATCTCCATAGAGCTGAAGGATGCGGCCCAGATCGATGGGTGCAGCCGCTTGCGGATCTTTTGGAACATCTATCTGCCCTTGTCCAAGCCTGCGCTGGCGACCTCCGCCATCTATGTGTTCATGTTCCACTGGAACGATTTCTTCCGTCCTTTGGTCTACATCACCCGGGAGGAAAACCGTACGGCGACCCTGGCCCTGCTATACATGCGTACGCCGCAGGATATCCTGACCTCCATGCCCTCTCAGGTGGCTGGGGCCGTCCTCCTCGCGCTGCCATGCGTGCTGATTTATTATTTTTGCCAAAGGTATTTTATCGCGGGCATGGTGTACAAGGGGACGAAATAAGATCCGAGAATGGGAGAGGTTTTCCATGAGATATAAGGACGTATGGACGCGCGGGCCGTTGTGTACCGAAGAAAAGCAGCTGATCGTAGCTATAGACCACGGGATGAGCTTTCCGGGCATGCCCGGGCTGGAACGGCCGGTCGAGCTGCTGCAAAAGATTGTGGGGCTGCCGGAGGTGGACGGCGTCATTGCGACCCCCGGCATCTACCGCCAAGCGGAGAACCTGGGCATCGATTTGAGCGGCCTGAACCGGCTGATTACCCTGGACTGTGTAAAAATGGAGGGCGGCCGGGTGCTCCAAAGGGAAATGGTCATCACGCCGGAGGCCGCCATGGCCTATCGCCCGGACTGCTTTAAATTCTTTTTCAACGTCTATGCAGACAGCCATGAATTGATGCGCAACCTGAAGGAGATGTCGCGGGTGGCCGACGACGCGCGCCGCCTTCACGTAAGCAGTCTGGCGGAGATCATGTTCTGGAACAACCCCGAATTTGAAGACCCTGAGGCGCAGGAGCGTCTGCTCTACGAGGGCTGCCGCATGGCCATGGAGACGGGCATCGATAGCCTCAAGATTCAGGTTATCGGCCCGGCAGATCGGATGAACCGGCTCATCGACGCCATCCAACTACCGACCTTTATCTTGGGCGGCTGTAAACGCGACGACGAGAGCGAATTCCTCCGAAGCGTAGCGCAGATGGGGCAGCTGCACATCTGCGGCCTGATGCTGGGCCGAAACGTATGGCAAAGCGATCATATGAACCGCATCCTTCAAACCGTTCATCGATCCTTGAAAAAAGCGTAAAGGGAGTGTTATAGCGATGGCAACATTTTTGACGACCGAAGCTGCGACCCATCTGCTTGCAGGCGAGGCCATGACGCGCAGAGACCGCGATCGCTGGTACCTGATGAGCTTGAGCCCGGAGAACATCCTGCGCGCCCATTATCTGGAGGCGGGATTGATCCGCATGAACGATAAACCGGAGGGCATTCATTGGGGGTGGGATTCCCCCACCAGCGAGATCCGGGGCACATTCTGCGGCCATTGGCTCAGCGCCGCGGCCCACATGTACCGGGATACCGCGGATGAAGAGCTGCTGGGGCGGGCCAATTTCATCGTATCTGAAATCGCCCGCTGCCAGGAGGCCAACGGGGGACAGTGGGCATTCCCCATTCCGGAGAAATATATGCACTGGCTCAAGGCGGGGCGACATCCATGGGCGCCCCAGTATGTATGCCATAAGAACATGATGGGCCTGCTGGACATGTACCGCTGCGTAGGGAACCGTCAGGCGCTGGACATCGTCCTGCGGTGCGCCGAGTGGTTCTATGCGTTTACAAACGAGGTCACCCGCCGGCAGATGGACGAGATGATGGATTTGGAGGAAACCGGCGGGATGATGGAATACTGGGCGGACCTTTACGCCGTCACCGGCGATCCCAAGCATCTGGCCCTGATGGAGCGTTACGAACGCCCCAGGCTGGCCGAGCCGCTGCTACAGGGCGTCGACGTGCTATCCAACATGCACGCGAACGCGACGGTCCCCGAGATGCAGGGCTACGCGAGGGCTTACGAGGTGACGGGCAAGGCGTACTATCGTAAGGTCGTCGAGGCCTACTGGGACCTGGCGGTAGAACGGCGGGGGATGTACGCCACCGGCGGCCAGACGTCCGGTGAAATCTTTAGCCCTATGGGGCAGCTGAAGGCCCGCCTGGGAGACAAGAACCAGGAGCACTGCGTGGTCTATAACATGATGCGCTTGGCGGAGTACCTGCTGCGCTGGACGGGCGAGGCCAAGTATGCGGATTATTGGGAGCGAAACCTGTACAACGGCATCTTTGCACAGGGCTTCTGGAAGGACGAGCGGGAGCAGATGATCGGCGGCCATACGCACGCGGAGCCCACGACCGTGACCTATTACATGCCGCTCAAGCAGGGCGCGGTGAAGCATTGGGGCTCGAAGACCGAGGATTTCTGGTGCTGCCACTGCACGCTGGTGCAGGCCATCGCCATGCACCATGAGCATATCTTCTATCAAAGCCAGGGGGGCGTGGCCGTCGCTCAGTATATCCCGGCGCAAGCAAAGCTGGACATCGCGGGAAAACGGGTAAGGCTCATTCAGGCGGAGGTGACCCAGACCGGCGGAGAGATGATGCGAGATGACGAGATCAACCGCCAGGTGTTGAGCCGGCCCCACCGGTGGGTCTATCAGGTGACGATCGAGACGGAGGAGCCCATAGCGTTTGACCTGTCCATTCGCATCCCCGGCTGGATGGTCGGGGAAATGGACATACGCGTAGACGGCCTGCCCGCAGACTTTACCGAAGACGGACGCGGCTTTGCGCATATCGAGCGCACCTGGCGGCGCAATACGGTGACCGTGGCCATGGGCAAGCGCCTGAGCTGCTGCCCTTTGCCCGACGACCCGGACATGGTGGCCTTTATGGACGGCCCCGTGTGCCTGGCGGGGCTGGTACCGGAGGAGCATGTGCTCTACGGGGACAAGGAGAATCCCGAGAATTCTCTCCTTTGCGCCAGCGACGAACGCCACTGGCAGCGCTGGCGAACGGGCTGGAAGACCTATCATCAGCCTTTTGGCATTGAGTTCCGGCCGCTCTACCAAATCGGCCATGAGGTATACACCGTCTATTTCCCCGTTGAGAAAAGCACACGCGCGTAGTTCGGACCATACGACCTGTCCGCCTTACGCGATTGGCGGGTTTTATAAGGGAAAGGCGCTGTCGCAGAAGAAATGTCTGCAACGGCGCCTTTCTCTCGTGAGCGCTATATATCGCCTACCGGCCCGCAGCTATCCCGCTTGATGAGGGTCATGGGCACACAAAAGGTGAGCGGGGTTTGTCGGCCCTTTTCCAGACGGTCCTGGAGCATGTTGATCACCGTTTCTGCGGCGAAGGAGAGGGGGATGTGGGCGGTCGTGAGCGCGGGGGTGACAAAGGAGGAGGTGGAGATGTCGCCCCGGCCGATGATGCTGACATCCCGCCCGACCGTGAGACCGTTTTTTTGTACCGCGCGGTAACCGCCTATGGCCATAGCGTCGTTGGCGTACAGGATGGCGGTTGGGGGTTCGGCCAGCTCCAGCAGCGCGCAGGTATGGTTGTATGCGGATTCCGGCGTAAAGGAGCCGAGCCGGAAATACTCGCCGCGATAGCACCCGCGCTGGAACATGCCGGAGGTGAGGGGCCTGACCATGGGATCGCGCAGCGTGCAGTCGCTCTGCTGATCCTCCGCGCCTACATACGCGATGCGCCGGTGCCCCAGGCCGTACAGGTAGCTGAGCAGCGCGTCCGCAAGCCAGCCGTAGCCGAGGATCAAAGAGTCAAACATGAGCGGATCCGGGTTGCTGTCGATGAAGAGCGCGTGGTTCGTCCATTGGCGCATGCGCTGCAAGCGCCCCTCGCCAAACGCGCCAAAGACGAGCAGCGCGTCGATGGGCTGCGCCGGGCCGTCGCCGGTGATGGTGAGTTTGGGGATGCCGGCGGCCTGCAAAGCGCCCTCGATCGCCCGGGAAAGGGCGAAGTGATGCGTGTTGGACATATCCGTAAAGTTGCTGAAGCTTTTGATCACGCCAACCAGGCAGTGCCCTTCGGGGCGAAACGGGTGCTTGGGCACGTACCCGAGGCGATCGGCTGCGTTGAGCACGCGCTCGCGCGTTTCCGGCGCGACGCTGAGGCGTGGATCGCTATTTAAAATGCGTGAAACCGTGTAAAGGGAAACCCCTGCAATTTCTGCGATCTCCTTGATAGTAGCCATAGAAAGGAATCCCCCCTCGGCAGTCTGCGCTCGAGGCCGGGCGCAAAATGAGACTTGGAGCGTTGAGAGAAGCGGGCGACGAAACCCTCTACATGGATTATACCAAATAATAGGGCAAAAAATCAATCCTTTAAAAAAGTTTTACTAAAACTTCGAAAGGCCGATCAGATGGCGAGAAAATGGGCATATTTCGCCCAGCGCGCCCGTATGCTCAAAGCGAGCTTCACGTTAAGGATGAAAAAATCGCCGCCGAAGCGACGATTTATGAAGAGCGATTAAATGGGTTCGTTTTTGAGCGTACGCAGGCACTCTTTGCAGACCATCTTACCCTTGTAAGAGATGACATCCTTGACGTTCTCGCAGAAGATACAGGCAGGGTGGTATTTTTTCAGGACAATTTGGTCGCCTTCCACGAAGATCTCGAGCGTGTCTTTGACGGCAATATCCATCGTACGACGCAGCTCGATGGGAACCACGATGCGACCCAGTTCATCCACCTTGCGGACGACACCGGTAGATTTCATGAGTACTTCCTCCCTTTGCTTTTTGAAAATGGATAATGTGGTATAACGAACACATTATAATCATATTGTAATGGAATAAGCGCAGAATGTCAACTGTGAATTATGGGATTTTCTAACTTTTGTCTTTCTTTTTAGTAAAAAACGGGGGCGCTTTGGTATGATGAACGGTATTTGGGCAATTCTGGTAATTGGTGGAAGCGTCAGCGTGCTCTGGATGGGGGGATCCGGGGACATGACGCAGGCCGCGATGGACGCGGTGAGCCTGTGCATCCGCATGGCCGGAGGCTTCGCGCTCTTCACCGGGCTTCTGGAGATCGTGCGCGAGAGCGGGGCGATGCAGGGGCTGCAGCGGCTACTCGCCCGGCCGATGGCCTGCCTGTTCCCGGGCGTGGACCCGCAGGGCGAGGCGGCGCAGGCGATGAGCGTGAACATCGCGGCGAACATGCTCGGGCTGGGAAACGCCGCCACGCCGATGGGCATACGGGCGATGGAGGCGTTGGGGCGCGAGCGGCGCGGCGAGGCGGCGACGGACGCGATGTGCATGTTCATGGTGCTCAACGCATCGAGCGTGCAGCTCTTCCCGACGAGCGTCGTGGCGCTGCGGTCCGCAGCCGGCAGCGCGGACCCCACGTCGATCGTGCTGCCGACGCTGCTCGCCACGGCCGCCTCGACGGTGACGGGCATCCTCGCGTGCAAGCTGATGGCCCGGGGAGGTGCGCCGCATGGGCGATAAGGTCGTCCCCCTGCTGGCCGCCGCGATCGTGCTACTCGGCGTCTGGCGGCGCGTGCCGGTCTACGACACGTTCGTGCGCGGCGCGAAGGAGGGGCTCAAGACGGCGGTCTCTATCGCGCCGTTCCTGATCGCCATCCTGCCGGTGACGGCCCTGCTGCAGGCCTCGGGCGCGATGGCCAAGCTGTCGGAGCTGCTCACTCCGGCGCTCTCGGCCCTGCGCCTGCCGGCGGAGGCCGTGCCGCTCATGCTGCTGCGGCCGTTCTCCGGCTCCGGCTCGCTCGGCATGCTAGAGGGGGTGCTTGCGGCTTGCGGGCCGGATAGCCGCGCGGGCCGCGTCGCCTCCGTCGTGGTGGGGGCGAACGACACGATCTTTTACATCCTCGCGCTGTACATGGGGGCGGCGGGCGTCAAGCGCTCGCGCTATGCGGCGCCGGCCGCGCTGCTCGCCTGGGCGGCCGGCTGCGTCGCGGCGGGGTTTGTGTGCGCCTAGCAAAGGTGGTATAATAGGCATACAAAGGGAGAAGGAAGAGAGGACGGATCCATGCAGATATTGCTTTTCATGACGCCGCTGGAGACGCGGCCCGCGCTGCTTGAGGACGCCGCCGCGGTTGTGATCGACGCGCTGCGGATGACGAGCACCTCCATTACGGCCTTTGCGAACGGCGGCGGGCGCATCCGGGCGGTCCGGGAGGTTGAGGAGGCGCGGGCGCTGGCGCGGCAATGGCCGGGCGCGCTGCTGGGCGGGGAGCGGCGCGGCGTGCTGATCGAGGGCTTCGATCTGGACAATTCGCCGCTCAGCTTTACGAAGGAGCGCGTGGCGGGGCGGGACATCGTGATGACGACGTCGAACGGCACCTGGGCGATCGCGGCGGTGCAGGGCGCCAGGCGCGTGCTGCTCGGCGCGTTCCTCAACGCCGGGGCGGTCGCGCGGGCGCTGGCGGGCGAAGCGCGCGCGGTTATCCAGTGCGCGGGCACGGACGACCGCCTTTCGCTGGAGGACGTACTCGCCGGCGGCGCGATCATCGAGCGGCTACTCGCGATGGGCCTGGAACCGGAGCTGGACGACGCGTCCCGGGCGGCGCTTACGCTCTACCGCGCCTGCGAAGGGGACCTCGACGGCGCGCTGGCCTCGACGCGCCACTACAACGTGATGC
>JAEYAR010000010.1 GCA_023404715.1 Bacillota bacterium
CGGGGTCGGCGTGGGCGTCGGGGTCGGCGTGGGCGTCGGGGTCGGCGTAGGCGTCGGTTTTGCGTCGCCCGTATGCGCGGTGAAATAGTAGATCACCTGTGCCCGGATAGCATTGTTCATGTCGCGCGCGGTGAAGGAGAGGCGGACGATCGCCCCGTCGCGCGCACGCGCGGGCAGCGTAAACGTAAGGTCGCGCGAAGCGGGCGTTAAGCCGCTCTTGCTGTCGGCTGCGATGCGGCCCAACCGCTCGCCGGCGAGGTTGACCTCGAGATAGGTATCGATGCGGGGATCTTCGCCGGCCAGCACCTCAGAGGAGAGGGCGAGCTGCACGTCCTCGCCCTTGACGTAAACGGGCAGGGCGCTCCAGCGGTAGGCGTGGGCAGTATGCGCCTTTGTGACATTGCGGGTGATGTCGAGCGTCAGGCCCGCGCCGTCCGCCACGCGCTCTTCCATGACGTAACCGGGGAGCTTTTCGCCCTCGGCGGTCGGCTCAACGCCCTCCGACGCGGAGGAGGCCTCAAAGGCTTTGTGCGCGGAGGCCTGCGGCGCGTCAACGGCGATGCGCTCCAATTGCCAGTAAACGCCTTGAACGGCGGAGGAGCGTTCCGGTCCAAACCCGATGCCGTCGGCGAGCGCGCCGGGCAATAGGGTGGACAACAGGCACAGTACGAGCAGTACGGTCAGGACCTTCCGGCTTTCGTAAAACAAGATGATAGCCTCCTTAATACAAGCGCCCCGTCGAGGCATAAATGCACGGGCTTATGAATATAATTATCTATCTTCAATTTATACCATACCGGCGCGCGAAAATCAATTGTTCCGCGGCAAATTGCCAAAATAATGCCATGCATCACCGACCGCGGACAAATGGGCTGCCGGGATAGAAAATTGGTACTAGCAAAATGCGCTTTGTTGGGTTATAATGAAAAAAAGAACAAAAGGAGGGATTGACCATGATCCAGATCATTTTCGGCAAAAGGGGATCGGGCAAGACCAAACGCATTATAGACATGGCGAACGCGTCCATCAGCGAGCAGAAGGGCAGCGTTCTCTTTATCGACGACGACAACCGCTATATGTACGATCTGAAGCATCAGATCCGCTTCATCAACGCCAGCGAATACGACATCAAGGGCGAAACGTTGTTCACCGGGTTTTTGAACGGCATACTGGCCAGCAATTTCGACGTCAGCCTCGTCTTTATCGATGCTTTCCTGCACCTGGTCGATACGGCGAAGCCCGATATCTTCAAGCTCGAAGGCTTCTTTCAGATGCTTGAAAAGCTCTCGGAGCACTCCCATGCCAACTTCGTCATCAGCCTGAGCGAGGATCCGGCGCTGGTGCCCGAGTGCATCCGCAAGTATCAGATTTAAGGCGCGTCCGTTTTCACGTAAAGCGGCGCCTGCCTGCCCCCTTCCCGCCACGGGTAGGGGGTTTTCGGTGTGGGAGACCGCGCGACAGGAGGGATTATCATGCAATTCATCGGAACCCGGACCGGCGCGGCCGGCGTGACCGGTGCGGCCGGTGCGACCGGTGCGGTCAGCGCCTCCGGGGCGATTCTACGCGGCCTGGCGGAGCGGGGCGGCCTATACGTCCCCGAAAGTTTCCCGTCTTTTGACCTGGCACAGATCGACGCCCTGCGCGGCATGACCTACGCGCAGCGTGCTGTGGAAGTGCTCAGCGCGTTTTTGCAGGACTTTACCCGGGAGGAGCTCGCATGCGCGGTCAACGCGGCCTATAGCGGGTTTGACGATGCGCGCGTCGCGCCGCTTTGCCCTGCCGGAACGGGAACCTACGCGCTCGAGCTTTATCACGGCCCGACGCTCGCCTTCAAGGACATGGCCCTGCAGCTGCTGCCGCATCTGATGACGCTGTCCATGCAAAAGCACGGTGAGACGCGCGAGGTCCTGATCCTCGTGGCGACATCCGGCGATACGGGCAAGGCCGCGCTCGAGGGTTTTGCAGACGTTCCCGGTACGCGCTGCGCGGTGTTTTATCCGCAATCGGGCGTCAGCGAGACGCAGCGCCTGCAGATGGTGACCCAGCGCGGGGAGAACACGCACGTTATCGCCGTGCGCGGCAACTTCGACGACGCGCAGACGGGCGTAAAGCGCATCTTCGCGGACGCGGCCTTCGCCAAAAAGATGGACGCCCAGGGGCGCGCGCTGTCCTCGGCCAATTCGATCAACTTTGGCCGCCTCGTGCCGCAGATCGTGTATTACTTCTCGGCCTATGCAGATTTGCTAAGCGCGGGGACGATCGCGCCCGGCGATCCGGTCAACTTCTGCGTGCCGACGGGCAATTTCGGGAACATCCTGGCCGCCGAATATGCGCGCCGCAGCGGCTTGCCGGTCGCACGGCTGATCTGCGCCTCCAACGGCAACAACGTGCTGACGGATTTCATCGAGACGGGCTGTTATGACATCGACGGGCGCGCATTTTACAAGTCGCTCTCTCCATCGATGGACATCCTGATCTCTTCCAACCTGGAGCGCCTGCTCTTTGAGCTGAGCGACCGGGACGCCGCGCAGGTCGGCGATTGGATGGAGGCGCTGAAGGCGGGGAAGCGCTACGACATCGGACACGAGCGCCTGCGCGCGCTGCGAGAGGTGTTCGCGGGCGGCTTTACGGACGACGCGGGCACATTAGCGGAAATACGCCGCGCCTATGAGGCGGAGGGGTACCTGATGGATCCGCACACCGCCGTCGCCTCGCACGTGCTGCGCGCTTACCGGGCGCGCACGGGGGATAAGAGGCCGGCCGTCCTCGTCTCCACCGCGAGCCCGTATAAGTTTGGGCGTTCGGTGCTGTCAGCGATCGCTGGACAGCGGGCGGCGGAGGGGCGCGACGACTTCGCCTGCTGCCGCCTGCTCGCGGAGCGCACCGGCACGCGCGTGCCGGAAGCCATCGCGGAGCTGCCCTCGCTCCCCATCC
>JAEYAR010000188.1 GCA_023404715.1 Bacillota bacterium
TCCTGATGGTCAAAGATGCGCTCGCCCGCCGTGTCGATCAACACCAGGGGCAGATGTGTGCAAAACACGTCGCTTGCGTGTGTGCAGCTTTCTTTTTCCGCCGCAATCAGATGCTGGTGCGCGCGCACCTTCTCGGGGGCGGCGTTGTCCTCCACATAAAAAGCCAGAATGCTGGCTGTAAGGCACAAGGCCGTCAAGGACAAGGCCGCCGTCAGCTTTCGCACCGTCTTCTCCCCCTGTCTATTGCTCTGCCGATCGCGTTCAACGGCTCGCCTCGTCGTCCTGCGCGATGAGATTGACCTGTGTGACGCCGTCCAGCCGGGTCAATTGCTCGGAAATGCTGCTCCGCTTGCCCCTGCTCGCCTTGTTTAGGGCGCGTTCGCTGATCTCATAGATGAATTCTACCGACTCCGGCGTCGTGTTCTTCACGCGCAGACGAATCTGGGGAAAGAAATTATACAGCACCGATTCCACCTGTTTTTCCGCCATGACCTCGCTGCGCACGACGATCAAATACTTCCCGTCCCCGTGGATCTGCCCCATGATGATCATCAACGACGCCACCACCAGCGAACCGATGGCTGAGACCAAATAGTAAGAGACACCGCAGCAGATGCCGACGGCGATGCACCAATAGATGAAGGTCGTATCCCGCGGGTCCTTTATCGCCGTTCGGAAGCGCACGATGGAAAGTGCGCCGACCATGCCCAGCGAGAGCGCGATGTTGTTGCTGATGACGGACATGATGAGCGTCGTGATGAGCGACATCGCCAGCAAGGATACGTTAAATTTTTTGCTGTAAGCCGTGCCCGTATAGGTCAGCCTGTACGTCGCATAGATCACCAAGCCGATGCAAAAGGCCACCAGCATGTTGAGCAGCAGCTGCTCGACGCCCAATTGGTCCTGCTCCAGCAGATAGTTCAAAATATAATCTTTCATAATGCCCCCTCTTCCTTACCCCATATAAAGTGCTCTGCCCTGCAGGTACTTGCTGTTGGCCCCCGGCAGTCCATCGAGCTTTGCCAGCGCCTTTTGAATGAATGTCGGCAGGAATCCGTCGTATTTTACCTCGAAAACGCCTATGCCGGGCGCCATTACCGGCGCGAACGAGACGTCGGGGTCAAATGGGTTTAGGTTCACTTGTGATGCGCGCACGTTCGTATCGAATGTGATGCGCACACGGTTTACCGGGTACACGAACGCCCGCCGTTCATAAGCGATCAGCACCTTCGGACGGTATACTCCTTGCATCATTTCGCCGTACATCCGCCCGGCAACCGGCTCGTCATAGTCCAGCAGCGCTCGATAGTCGCCGCTTATGAGGTTGAGCGCTTCCGTTTTGGAGACCGTGATGGAATACTTCGTCTGATCGCCCCCTTGCTTTTGCTTGTATTCCATCTTCGCCGTCGCATCCTGCGGGGAGTAGATGCGCAGGCGTATTTTCTTGCGCACCTCCAGTCCGTCCAGCACGTTCGAGCGATCCCCGTCGTCGAGCGAATCGAAGTACAGCGAGATCACCGTATAGCCTTCTGCGCGGTTGTTGGTATCCGCCTGCAGCTGAGCCTGCAACGCGCGCTCCAAATATTTGTATTCGAGCAGAGGGATTCGGTATTTGATCTCTTTTCTGGTCACCTGAACGGCCATGGCGTCCTCCCCCTTCGGCATCATTCCCGCCTGTCCTGCGTTTGCTTTTGTTCACGGTATCTTCGCACAAACTCGTCGTGCAACCTTTCAAACCGCTTGCGCTGCGCGATCGCCTCTTCCCGGTCCTTGAATTGCCCTAAATAGTGTCTTCTCTTTTGAAAGCAGATCATGGCCGTCCACGTCCCGCTGCGCGGGTTGTAGTAGACGCCTGGGTAACCGCTGGTGTTGTTGCGCTGAATGATTTTCGCGGCTAGCCGCTCGACGCAGGTGCCTTCTACGATGTGAATCCCGCTGAAGTTGCGCCGCCGGGCGCGTGCGGCTTCGCAGCCACAGCTTTTCGCCTTGCCGCTCACCAAGTCGTGACGCGTCTGTAGGGCGGTGTTCCCGCAGTCGCAGCGGCAAATCAGCAGCGGCGCGTTCCCTCGCCGCTTCTGACTTACGCCGACGACCCTGAGCATACCGTATCGCTGACCGGTCATCTGCTGTAGGCGCGCATGAACCCTTTGCTCCGTCAGGCATCCGCAGCTGCGCGTGTGGCCCGTCTTGAGGTTGCTTAGGCTGACGCGGCAGACATTGCCGCAGCTGCACCGGCACAGGCATTTCTTCTTTCCCGATCCGTCGGGCGCAAGGATATCGATGACCGTCAGTTCGCCGTAAACACGGCCCGTCTGTTCGGCATCGTCTTTGCTGCCGCCATTTGCCATCGCCGTCCCCTCCAAATTCCGTTGTCAAAAAAAGAATATCTTTGTTGCCGTCTTCAAAAACAGACTCTGGTCCATTCTCCGACTATCTGGGCGCTGCCGTTCCGGCCTGGGATTATCTTGGATCGGGTCTCTATTGGGGTTCGAGGATTTCCTTCTGATTCAGTCCCGTCAGCTGCGCTGCGTAACGTAGGCCGTACTGCGCCCTGAGCACCTTGTACGCCTCCTTCATGTTCACGCCCCGCGTATCGGTGTTGTGCGAATCGGTCGCCACGTAGTCGATCAGCTGCTCGTGAAAGAGCCTGTCACAAAACCGCTTGACGAAGAAGAATCCGCGTGGCTTGATCACCGTAGAGCAATTGATCTGCAGCCGCAGGTTCGGGAAATCCCGCAGCTCGTATACGCGCTCAATGTGCCTCACCAGGCATTCATAGCGCTCGATGTGCGCGATCACCGGGTGATATCCCTCGTTCATCAGCGTACGGACCGCATCGTAGATCCATTCGAACGTGACGTCCGGCCTGAACTCCACCAGCACGTACCGCGTGCCCGCCAGCGTCGGGATCTTCCCCGCATCCAGAAAGCGCAGCGTCGCTTCGGTATACAGGATTTCAGCGCCGGGGTATACGGTCAGCGGCAGCGCTTTGGCCACGCAAAATGCGTTCATCTGTTCCAGCTTGTCCAAATAGGCCTGTAGCTCAAAGAGCCTTCGCCCCGGTGTCGCATGGGGCGTGGCGATCACCTGGCCGATTCCTTCCTTACAGGCGGCCAGGATCATGCGCTGCGTCTCCGCCCAGCTTTGCGGGCCGTCGTCGATGCCGTATGTCAGATGATGATGGATATCGGTAAACCGATTCATTTCGCGCTCGTTCCTTTTGCTTTTGCGGTTGCCTTGACAGCGACGGGCCGTCGGCTCTTGGGATTTGAGGATTCGTAATATCCATCCGCATAGTGCGAGTAATACGTCTTGTAATAGTACTTCTTCGAGCTGTGGGTGTCGAACGTCACCTTGTTGAGCACCGCGCCGAGGATCGGGCAGCCCGTCTTCTCGATCTGCTGCCTGGCATCCGCCAGCTCGCGGCGGCTCACCCCGTTGTTCGAGACCACGAAGACCACGCCGTCGCACGATTTGGCGATCTGCGCCGCGTCGATGATGACGCCCACCGGCGGGCAATCGACCAGCACCACGTCAAACATCCGCGCCAGCGCGTCCAGCAGGTTGGGGAAGCGGTCCGTACTCAGCAGCGTCAGCGAGTTGGCCACGTCGCGCCCGGAGAGGATCATATACGCGCCTTCGATGTCCGTCTTATACAGGATGTCGTCCATGGGGCACATGCCAGCCAGATAGTGCGTCAGCCCCTGGGGCTTCCCCTCCATCTTGACGCCGTAGCGGCTGGTGAGGAGGGAGCGGCGTAGGTCGGCGTCCACCAGTACGACGTTCTTGCCGATGCCCGCCAGCGAGCGCATCAGCGCCATCGATAGGAAGCTCTTTCCCTCCTGGGCGTGGCAGCTGGTCAGCATGATCTTCTTCACGTCGCTGCCGGCGAAGGAAAGGTTGGTGCACAGCGTGTTCAGCGCCTCGTTGCAGGAGTAATCCAGCCCGGCAAATCGGGTCAATTGGAGTGATTTCATCTTTTCTTCACCGCCTTCTTCCTTTTACCGGCTGTATCGTTCATGGAACGCAGGTTTTTATCGTTGAGAATCGGTACGACCGCCAGCGTCGGCATGCCGGCATACTTCATGATGTCGTCCGTCGACTTGATCTTGTCGTCCAGAATAAATTGCACCGTGATGATCGCGCAGGCGAGCAGCGCGCCCAGGATGGCGCCCAGCAGCACGTTGCGCGTCTTGTTGGGGCTGACCGGCAGCGTCGGCTCCAGCGCCTTAGAGAGGATGTTCGGCTTTTCGGTGGCCATCTTCTCGGCGATATACTCGCGCACGACGTCCGCGTACGCGTTGGCGATCAGGGCCGCCTCCTGTGGGTCGGGCGACTTGACCGTGATATAGAGGATGCGCGTATTGTTCGGGTTGGTGATCGTCAACATCTCGCTCAACTGCTTGTAGCTGTACGCCAACCCCAGCTTTTCCAGCACGCGCTCGTGCACTTCCCAGGTCTTGAAGACCTCCTGATAGTCGCTCGTCAAATACGTGCCAATCTGCAAGTCGGACAGATTGACCGCCGAATCGTTGGAGTTGAGCACATAGATCTTGGCTGTGGATTCATAAATAGGCGTAAGTAAAAAGACAGAAATAATTCCTGCTGCTAACGCGCAAATCAATGTGGCCAGGACGATATACTTCGCCTTTTCCAGCAACCGGTAGAACAGCTCGACCAGGTCGATTTCCTGTTCTCTATCGGCGCTCTCTTCGAAATGCGCTTCAGGCAGATTGGATTTTTGACCGATTTCCGTAGCAGCCATATGCTTCCCCCAACATTCGATGATAGTAAATGCTCTGCGCCATCCCGCTTAAGCGGAATGGCGGCAGACCTGAAATCCGCCAAGGTCTTATGAAATGAGTTTGCCGGCGGCAGGCGACATGTCAGCGTTGCCGCCGAAAACGCCGCGGCTTTCCGCCGCGCGGATCACTCGCTCAGAAGGGCGAGAGAGGCGGTGCCGTTGTTGATGACTTCCAGCAGCTCCGCCGGGAAGACGACGTTGACCAATCCGTCCACGCCGACTTCCGCGTCGATCGCCGTCCAGACCATCTGGCCGTCCTCGCCGACATAGCCGACGACGGCGACGATCTTCTGACCGGCCCTATAGGTGGAAGCGACTTGGATCTTCGTCTCCACAGCGCCGTAAGACGTATCAAAGTTCTTGGTCTCGATGGCCACGAACTCGTTCATCTTCAGGTTCTTCAGGTCGGTCCCTTCGGGCAGCTTCGCGGCGATCTCCTGCTGCACGGCCGGCGCGAAATACTCGACGGGCGCGGCGGCGTTGGTCGTCACAAAGCTGTAGATCTCCTCCAGCACCTGCTCGGATTTTACATCCTCAACGGTCGTGAGCACGAAATCCGGCTTGATTTCCACACCGGTAGTGGACTTTACCTCCACCGGCTTCACCATATCCGGGGTCGTCTTGCTCGGAACCGCGTAAGCGATGCTTGCCATGCAGAATACCATCGCAAGGGCAAGAGCGAGCGCAACAATTCTCTTTTTCATGGGTATCTCCTCCTTTCCGCATGGCGGCTAGCCAGCCATACGAATCAAGAAACGAATTTATCATAAAACCTCGCGGCTTTCAGGTAATGGGATCAGCGGTGCGGCTGATAGAACGTATTGATGACCATCTGCTCGACGGCGGGCGCGTCTGCCCTAAATTCCATGAAGCCGTCGCGGCCGATGCTATGCTCCCCTTCGATCTTCAGCTCGGGGTTCTCGGCGTATTGCACGGCCCGGTTGGCCTCGTTGATCATCCGTCCGCGGCTCATGTTCGTCAGCAGGTGTTCGCCGAGCGTATCGTAGAGCTCGCCCACAAACTTCGAGCTTTCCGCGATGCGCGCGCCGACAACGTCCGCCAGGGCGCTCATGTACGCGCGCTGCCTGCGCATGCGCGATGCGTTCGTGCCGTCCCCCACCTCCATGCGCCAACGCACGAAGGTCTCGGCCTGCTCGCCCTTGAGCGTCACCGTGGCGCCCTGCGTCATCGCCGGGTCGTACGCACTGAAGTCATCCTCCAGCGTCACGGTGACGCCGCCGACTGCGTCGTTCAAAATCGGAATGGAGTCCATGTCCATCGCGACGAAGAAGTCGACGTCTATGCCGCACAGCAGCTTGCTGACGGCGTTCGCCGTAAAGGTACAGCTCTGCTCCTTGCCGTCGCCAAAGCCGTGCGACAGGCAGATCTGCGCGTCCTTCGTACCGGCCTCGTTACCCAGCACGCCCAGCACCGTGATCGGCGCGATGGTATCGCGGTCGATATGCAGCTGGGTGAGCGTCTTGTTCACGGGGTCGATGATCATGAGCATCAGGAAATCCGCCTGACCGCCGTTGCGAAAGCCCGCCGTAGAGCCCGGGCGGGATGCGCCCCGGTCGATGCCCATAAAGAGGATCGTCGTCAGGCGCTCGTTGTAAGCATACTGTTTGCCTTCATAGGTGACGAGGCGCAGGTCCGCGTCGTGCATAGAAAGATCGCCGCGCACGGACTTATCCCCGTACGCCAGCATCTCCAGACGCCGCCCGCCGAAGTAGGCGAGGCCGCCGAGCAAGGCCAGCGCCAGCACGACGCACACCGCCTGCGCGATCAGGCGCTTACGGCTAATGTGTCCAACTCGCTTCATGATCCGTCGCCTCCCCCGCGCTTCATCCGTCGAAATCTTGCATTGGCACGGCAATGCGCTGTGCGCCCGCCCCGCAGGCTCGCATAGCGTAGTTTACATGGCGCCCGCTTAGTCGGAATCATTAGAAGCACTACCTGCTTCCGTTGATTCCGGCTATTTCTTTTTTCCCCTGTCACTAAACGTACGCAATTGCTGACAAAGAAAATGACGCCATTCCTCTGGCCAAAATGGGGCTTTACTATTCTACCACAGTCTGATCACAATTGTCTACTTTATTTACCATTTTCCTATATTTGATCACTTTGTTCAACGAATCTCTTTTCCAAACCGGGATGAATGCTTACCACCCCAAAATAGATCAAATATAGCAGCCCTGATTTTGCAAAAGCAAACAATAAATAAGGAAGCAAGAGGATATCAGCCTTAGTATAGCACGATGTGCCCGCGCTAGCAAGAGTTACGTGCAGATGAATCGAACGTTCATACGTATTTTTGAACGACCGGGGAGATCGGCAGGCCGGCCTGTCATGCGCTTATCCCTTCACCCCCTTAAATAGGAAACCCTTGCGGCGGGGTTTGGACGGCGGCGCTTCGTGCTCACCATCCGCATAGTGATCATAATACGTCTTATGATAGTACTTTTTTGAGCTATGGGTATCGAATGTCACCTTGTTGAGCACCGCGCCGAGAATCGGGCAGCCTGTCTTTTCGATCTGTTGCCTCGCCTCCATCAGTTCCCTCCTTCTCACCTCGTTATCCGAAATTACAAACAGTACGCCGTCGCATGACTTAGCGATCTGCGCCGCATCGATGATGACGCCCACCGGCGGGCAATCGACCAGCACCACGTCAAACGTCTCCGCCAGCGCGTCCAACAGCTTCGAAAAGCGGCTCGTGCTCAGCAACGCGAGCGAATTGACCGCATCGCGTCCCGAGAGCACGATGTAGGCACCTTCGATGTCCGTCTTATACAACACGTCGTCCATGGGGCACAGGCCCGCCAGATAGTGCGTCAGCCCCTGGGGTTTGGCCTCCACCTTTACGCCGTAGCGGCTGGCCAAGATCGAGCGGCGCAGGTCGGCATCCACCAGCACGACGTTCTTGCCGATGCCCGCCAGCGAACGCAACAGCGCCATTGCCGTAAAGGTCTTACCCTCCCGGGCATGGCAGCTGGTCAGCATGATCTTTTTCACATCGCTTCCAGCGAAGGAAAGGTTGGTGCACAACGTGTTGAGCGCCTCGTTGCAGGAATAATCCAATCCGGCAAATCGGGTCAATTCGAGCGTCCTCATCATTTCACTGCCTTTTCGTTTGTCATTTTACTCTGTTCCGTTTGGGTTCGTGCACAGCCGATGTCTACCCAAAGCGCGCGTTTACAGGAAAAAGAAAAAGTCAGAACTGTCAGAAGCATGATTTGCTTCCAAACAATTCCGACTTCGCGGATGCCATAATTATTAAGCTATTTCAGTCACAGGAAAAAATGAATACCCGGAATCAATAGCAGCACGCTTTACTTCTATCAATCTCGTTTTCGCACATGCCACAAAATGCTTACGTTTTAAGATAGCACAGTCTATAAATCCCCTTTGGATTTTGCCGAAGAACATTCGATTTACGGCAGGTTTTGCCGAACAATCGCTTCATTATTCTACCACAAACCAGGCCTCGCTGTCCACTTTATTTCCTCTTTTTCTTTATTTGATGCTTTTGTTCAATTCCCGCACACCATAGAGATTGCCATAACCTCACAATAGACGGAAAGAAGCACACTAAAAGTCTGATGATACGCGCTCACGGGGGTGTGGAGCTAACGGGTACCCGGCGCGCGCTCTAGGCCTCGATGCGATCCCATGCGCGTGTACCTTGGTCAGACGGCCACGCACCGCCCGCGTCGACGATGCCGCGGGCGACGTCGGCCAGGCGCATTCCGCTGTCCATGCTGATCTTCTGCATGCGGTGGTGGGCCTCCGCCTCGGTGAGATGCATCGTATCCATGAGCACCCCTTTGGCGCGCTCGATGGCCTTGCGCTCGTCCAGCGTACGCGTCAGGCGGTTGATCTCGCGCCCCAGGCGAAGGATTCGCTCGTTCATGCGCAGCAGCACCGCCGCGCTCTGCAAAAACGCATCCCGGTTCATCGGGTTGACGAGCGTAACGACATAATCGGGCGCGTCGGCCAGCTCTATGCCCGGCGGCGCGATGACCAGGGCGCCGCCGAGCTCGCCCAGCCTTCGCGCGAGGGAAAGGCCGGTCATGTCGCTCAGACGATAGGTCGTCACAAGCAGGCCCGGTCGTCCTCTCTCTTGCGCCGCCTGCAACGCCGCCTGGCCGCTAAAGACGACCGTGTTCACCTCGTACCCGGCATTCTCCAAGATGTCCTTTAAGCGAACCGCAACCCTATGCGGCGCGGCCAGCATGATGGCGCTCGCAGCGAATTCCGTCATATCGCATCGCCTCCCGAAATACCTCGCATGTGCTTACATGGATACGATTTCCTTTTTATGTTTGTGAATGGGCGAATTATAGCACGTCTCCGACGCGATTGCAAGGGGATTTTGCATTTAAGCCGACATATTCCTGCAATTTTATTGTTTTTAATCGATTCATTAACGCCATTTCATCATTTAAGCTGCATATCATCACGCAATCTTCCATTTTGAGTTCGGCAAAAAGCCGCCTGCGGCGTTCCGCGGCGGCGACGGTTCGTTAGTCCTTGGCCAGACGTCAACATAATAACCGAAGGGACGGATCTCAAAATATGCCGGGGCGAACAGCTCCGTCTCGTATTCCTCGATGACATATACGGCCGGCTCGCCCGAGTCGATCTCAAGCGTTCGCGTATAGCACACCCGCGCCCTGTGTATCCCCCGCTAACTGCATTTCACCCCTGTCGTTTGAGCGCCGCGCCCCCGAAGTCGCGAAACAGCGGATGCGGGCGATTGGGGCGGCTCTTCAGCTCCGGGTGATACTGAACGCCCACAAACCACGGATGTCCCGGGATCTCCACGATCTCCACGAGGCCCCGCTCCGGGTTGCAGCCTGCCACGTGCATGCCGCCCGCCTCAAAACGCGCGCGGAAGTCGTTATTGAACTCATACCG
Source organism: Bacillota bacterium (assembly GCA_023404715.1). GTDB lineage: Bacteria > Bacillota > Clostridia > Christensenellales > Aristaeellaceae > Beduinella. The sequence continues at coordinate 9,725 of JAEYAR010000188.1, forward strand.
ATGGCGGTGGCGCTCCCAGATCTCTGGCTCGCCGTAAGCGGCCAGGGCGAGCGTATCCGCCTCGAGGCGGCAGCGATATTTGCCCAGGCGCATCGTGCCGCCCTTTTCGTCGACGTTTTGCTGGTCCGGCATGAGGTCGATGACGGGGTAGGGCGTGTTCGGGTCCACCTCGCTGGTGTGCGCGCCGCGCAGGCCCAGCGCGTTGCGCGCAAACTCCACCACCGCCATCTGCATGCCCAGGCAAATGCCCAGGAAGGGCACGGCTTGCTCGCGCGCATACTGCACCGCGGCGATCTTCCCCTCGATCCCGCGCTCGCCGAAGCCGCCGGGCACCAGCACGCCCTGCGCCCCCTTCAGGCGCTCCGCGACGTTCTCCGCCGTCACCTCCTCGGCCGCCACCCAGTCGATCTTTACGTCCGCATGGTGGGCGATGCCGCCGTGCGTGAGCGCCTCCACGATGCTCAGGTAGGCGTCCTGCAGCTCCACATACTTGCCCACCAGCGCGATGCGCACGGCGCGGCGCGGATGCATGAGCCGCCCCACCATGGCGCGCCATTCGGACAGGTCCGCCTCCGGCGCGTCGATATGAAGCAGCTTACAGACCTGCGCGTCCATGCCCTCCTCGTGCAGCATCAGCGGCACCTCGTAGATCGAGCGGGCGTTCTGGTTTTCCAACACGTTCGCCGCTTCCACATTGCAAAACATGCCGATCTTCTCGCGCATGTCACGGGGGATGGCGTGCTCGGCCCGGCAGACGATGATGTCCGGCTGAATGCCAAGGCCAGCCAGCTCCTTGACGCTGTGCTGCGTCGGCTTGGTCTTGAGCTCGCCCGCCGCAGCGATGTAGGGCACGAGCGTGACGTGGATGTATAGGCTGTTCTCACGGCCTACCTCCGCGCGCATCTGGCGGATCGCCTCTAAAAACGGCTGCGATTCGATGTCGCCTACCGTGCCACCGATCTCGGTGATGACTACGTCCGGCGTAGGCTCGCTGTGCGAGGCCTCAAGGATGCGGCGCTTGATCTCGTTGGTGATGTGGGGGATGACCTGGATCGTCGCGCCCAGGTATTCTCCCTTGCGCTCGCGGGAGATAACCGTCCAGTATACGCGCCCGCTGGTGACGTTGGCCGCCTGGGTGAGCGACTCGTCGATAAAGCGCTCGTAATGGCCCAAGTCCAGGTCGGTCTCAGCGCCGTCGTCGGTGACGAACACCTCGCCGTGCTGATACGGGTTCATCGTGCCGGGATCGACGTTGATGTACGGATCAAACTTCTGGATCGATACGCGCAAGCCGCGGCTTTTCAGCAACCGCCCGAGCGATGCCGCCGTGATGCCCTTGCCCAGCGAGGACACGACGCCGCCGATGACGAAAATAAACTTGGTATGCATCCGCTCACTCCTCTATTCTCGGTACGCCACATCAAATAAACAACGCTGTATTATATCCGCAGCATACGCAGCGCGTCAAGCGTTTTTGCAAATTTTCGACGCATATGCAAGAAAACACGGCGCAATCATTCATTATCGCCGTGTTCTTGCGTTTATATGCAATTTATGAATCAGTCGATTCATATGAAGTGCTTCAACGGGCCCTCATTCAGCCGCCGGCGCGCGCCTTTCCACCCCCAGCACGCGCATGGGCTCGAGCCCGAGCACGAGGTCATAGCCCTGCCCGCTTTGCGCATCCCATACGCGGGCCTTTGCGGCATCGCCCCATTTATAGGCCGATGCCTCGGGCCCGACGGACACCTGTGCCTGACCCAGCAGCTGTTCGCCCACATCGCGCGCGTGCGCCTCCAGACTCCGGCGCTGCGCCTCCGGCAATTTCTGCGTGCCGATGGGCTCGTCCTCCAGCCGCTTGAGCGCATAGGAGATCAGGCTCCCATCCTCGCCCATCACCAGGGTAAAGCGTTCCTTGCCTTCCCCGCCCTGGAAGCGCGTATCACTGCCCCGGTCCTTAGAGGTATAGATCCGCTCTTCATTGCCGACCGCGTCGAGCAGGGCCTGCGCCTGCTTCCACTCGCCCTCAGCTTCCTTCTGGGCTACCTTCGGCTGTGCGTCGCCCGACGCTGCCGAAGCGACGTCTGCGCGGTTCTGGTAGAGGACGGAGCGCGGTGCCAACCGGATGTAGAGCACATCCCTGCCGCCCTCCGCATCGTCTACGTTTACGTGCGCCACCTCGCCGAAGCCGTACACCTGCGCCTGATCTTCCACGGCGGCCTGAAGGCCCGATATGGGATACATCCCGCGCGTCTCCTCCACAAATGCGCAGGCATATTGCGCCAATTCCGCGCGCTCCGCCTCCGTAAGGGGGCGCTGCACCGGCGCGTCCTCCAGCACGTCCATCCGCCAAAACGCGTTCAGATGCCTCTGCCCGCCAATATAGATGCCGTACCAGATGTCCTTCGCATCCGTCTGCGACGCCCCGTAAAACTCGTAGCTATATCGCTCGCCCCGCGACGGCCTGTCGACGACCGTCAGCGACGGCGTATACACCTCCTCGGGCAACCAGCCCGCGATGTCCGTCAGAATCGCCTGCGCGTGCGCCGTGGCCTCCTCC
>JAEYAR010000069.1 GCA_023404715.1 Bacillota bacterium
AAAAGGGAGGGGAGCGACTAGGGGCGAGGACAGGGCGGAGCGGTCCGCAGCGCCGTACCCCGCGCAGCTTGCGGGGGGCGTAACGGGGAGAGCCGGTCGATACGATTCCACATGAAGGGAAATCTCCCCCCTTCATGCATCCCCAACGAAGACACGTGGGTTTTTGAAAATATGAACAGGGATGTCAGTCCGCTGTTACGCATTTTACCCCTCTGCGAGAGATGCGAGCAGGCTTTCCTGCAGGCGGCGGAGCGCCTCCAGCGATTCGCCTTTCAAGGCCGACTTAATCGTCACCGTGGGCTCCAGGATGCGCATGCCCTTCATTTCCTCCAGCATGGCGCGCATCTGCTTGGCGCTTTGGGGCGCCCAGGTGCCGTTTTCGAGCAGGGCGACGGTGCGGTTTTGCAGATTTAGGGCTTTCATGTCGTGCAGCACGCCTTGCATGGCCGGATAAAGCCCGTTGTTGTAGGTCGGCGATGCCAGCACCAGATGGCTGCAGCGGAAGGCCTCGGCGATCAGGGTGGAGACATGGGTGCTGGAGACGTCGTAGACGGATAGGTTCTTGACGCCCGCATCCGCCAGGCCGGTAGCCAGGGCGTTCACGGCGTTTTCCGTATTGCCGTACATCGATCCGTACATCACCGTCACCGCGCGCTCCTCCGGCTCATACCGGCTCCAGCGGTCGTATTTCTCCAGGAAATAGCCAATATCGCGGCGCCAGACGGGGCCGTGCAGCGGACAGATCATCCCGACCTCAAGGCCCGCAAGCTTTTTGAGCGCCGCTTGCACCTGCGGGCCGTATTTGCCGACGATGTTGGCGTAATAGCGCCGGGCGTCGGGCAGCCAATCCCGCTCAAAGTCGACCTCGTCGCTAAACAGGTTGCCATTCAGCGCGCCGAAGGCGCCGAACGCGTCCGCCGAGAAGAGCAGCTTTTCGGCGGTCTCGTAGGTCATCATGACCTCCGGCCAGTGCACCATCGGCGTCATGTGGAAGGTGAGCGTGTGCCGCCCCAGGGGAAGGGCGTCGCCCTCCTTCACGGCGAGCGTACGGCCCGCCAGATCCATGTCGTAAAACTGCCGCATGAAGGCGAACGTCTTGGCGTTCCCGACGAGCTGCAGCCCCGGATAGCGCAGCATGAGCTCCTCGATATGGGCGCAGTGGTCCGGCTCCATGTGATTGACCACCAGGTAATCAAGCGTCCGCCCGCCCAACGCGCCGGCGATGTTTTCGAGGAACGAGCGGGCGATCGACGCGTCCACCGTATCGACGAGGGCCGTCTTTTCATCCAAGATCAGATAGGCGTTGTAGGCAACGCCGCGGGGAATGGGAAAGAGATTTTCAAACAACGCGAGGCGGCGGTCGCTGCCGCCGACCCATACGACGGAATCGGTGATTTTTCGTGTGCAAACCATAATCGTACGCTCCTTTTTGGCAAAGCTGCTTTCGTTAATATGGCCGGATCGACGCCGGATGATCACAGCGTCGAGGCGTTAATGCTCGCTAAAGTACAGTTTACAAGGGACTACACAGGGTAACGGTCTGACGGGAGGTGTGCTGCCTGTCAGATTTTCCATGTAATGTTGAGGGCTTTGCTTGTTGCGACTATGGTGGTAATCATCAAATCCACCACCCGCCGTTTATCGTCAAAGAATACGCCAGCCCAAGTGTCGTGATAGCCGAAATCTTGCTGACCTATTCCGGGCTGATGGCTTCCACAGTCAAGTCCGCTATCCGCTTCACAAGTTCCTGCTTACGCCCGTTTATATTATACCGCCAGCAGCCCCGCAAATCAATGTTGCCTTTGGAAAACCTTACGTTCCGGTTCCTCCGCCCGCCGCTTGACGGCGTATTTACGGAACACGAAAAGACCTGCGTGTGGGGCATGGGCTGACGCTAGTACGGCTTGCAGAGCAGGCACGCTTTTGGCGGAGAAAACAAAGTAAGGGGAGTGTTGTCGTGTTTAATGAAATTTGCATTTACGAAGCGAAAATAGATAAACAAGATGAAATTGAAATTTTAATGAAAGAGGTTGCCGAGTTCTATCTTTCACAACCCGGAGTTGTAGATGTAAAGTATATCAAACGCACACATCGACAAGAGGGTTTTAACGCTGTCAAGGAAGGAAAGCCGCCCGCTCGCTTGACAAAATGGGTAGGTAAAGTAACTTATATTTTGCACTGGACACTTGAGGACGAAGAAACTCATGCCCGTGTTTCGAAGCTGGGATTGGAGCAATTCTATAAAAGATGGCATCGTTGTTTAACAACAATGCCTAAAATCTTATTGGGCGAGAACATTGTATAGTTTACCCTATTGGTATGCGTCGAACTTGCATAACTGGGAAAGTAGCAAAGACGGGCGAGACAGTCAACGTTCGAGATGAACGGCGCTTGCAGCGCCGCCGTTGACAGTCTCGCCCGTTTATTACGGATCGAGCTGCGAGAGCGTCGTGCAAATATTGTGGAGCACCTTTTCGCTCAGGCGCGCAAAGGCCTGGCGTGTGCGCCCGGCGGATTTGCGCATGCACCGGACGCGCGGATGGGCGAGCAGGTCCGCCGCGCCCAGCGCGCCCTCCGTGTCACACAGGAAGAGGTTGCGCTCACAAGCCAGCCACCTGCGGAAGGGATCCAGCTCGAAGGAGGGGCTCAGGCCCGTGTTGAAGAGCATCTTCCCGTCGCCCAGGGCTTCAAACTCCGCCTCGTGCAGCAGCACGACGAATTTGTTCAGGCACGTGAAGACCACCTCGCTGCGGGCAAGCAGGTCGCATAGCGGCATATAGCGCATGCCGGCGGCCTCGGCCTCCGGCTTGGGGGCGCGCGCGAAATAGGCTATGTCCGCGCCGAAGTAACGCAGCGCGTCGGCCACCATGCGCCCGCTTGCGCCCAGGCCTACAAAGCCGACCTTCAGGCCGGTCAGCTCGCGCTGCTCGCCGTCCCACGGTTCGCAGCCGAAGCCGTGCAGCACGGCGCACAGCTCGGAAACGGCGTACTCGGCCACGCCCTCGTCGCCGTAATCTCGAATACCGGTGACGGCGATGCCGTGCGCGCGCGCATAGCGGATATCGACGTTCGCGCTCTCCTCACCGTAAAGCGAGCAGCACATGCCCACATAGCGCAGGCCGGGCAGGCGGGCGAGGATGTCCGCCGTGATGGTGGAGGTGGTGGAGATGAGCATCGCGTCCGCGCCCACGGCACGGCGGACGATCTCGTCCGCCGTGGCGGGTACGTCGCGGTAGAGGACGACCTCCTTGGCGTAGGCGTGAAGCGCTTCCTCGGCGCTCGCAATCAGGCTGACGGGTTCGATGGCGACCAACTTTTGAAACATGCGGATACGACTCCCTTTCCGTTTATTGCCTTTGCTTTGGGGATGCATTGCTTGTAAGGACACCCATAGAATAACATCTTGCTTTTAACAAAGCAAGGATACTGCGTCGCTATAACGATTGTGGGCGATTCATTATGCACGCGGTCTTTACGCCGTCATCTTGTTTTTTAAGCAGATTGGGATTATAGTCCACAACGTAGAAAGCGCACGTGCAAAGGATCATTACTGCCTGCCTTTCGCGCATATGCTCAATCTGCGCAAGAAGAACATCGATCAGGTCGGGGAGAAGGGGCGACTGCAAAGTAGGCAATCTATTTTCAGCGACGCACCACGCCTTTTGAATGTTTTGCCATATCACCACATCGCATTCCGCTTTGTTGATGGCGAACTTCTGATAGCTATGGTTGCGGTTTTCGCGCTGAACCCGTGATTTGTAAGTGTGATTGCGTAATTCCTCTCACGTTGCCAGATAGGAAGTGTAGTTTTCATCTGGAATACTCTTCATGTGATAGAAGGCTTCGACCATGGGGTAATTTAAATACAGCTTCCCCATTTCGGAGGATTCGGTGAAATAACACGACATTTCCCTAATCTTTTGTTCCGAAAATTGCGAATCTTGCGGGTCAAAGTCAAATATGAGAAGAATATCTGAATAAGGGCGTTTGAAAAGGGATTTTTTTGCGGTATCGCGTTCATGTTCGGCGAGTGTTAAAAGTAGATCGCGCGATTCTGGGTCTTTTTCTTTAAACATCTCGTTATACAGTGTGTAGATGTTGGCATTGTAAGAGACGATTTCGTGCTTTTCACTAATGCCGTATATATTGAGCAGGTGCTCCATCAGTTTATAATCCGTCCTCTGACCTTCGACGAGCACGAGAATTTTGCCCTTTTCTTTATCCATCGAACTCACCGCTCATATAAAGCTTTTCCAGGTTATGTCCTTCCCGAAGCTCGCGGGTCGTCGCGTTGGACAAAGCGGTCAGTTTGTTTTTGGAGAGGATGAAATAGCAGTCCGGACGCATGATTCGATTCGTGAGGAGATTCGTATTATGCGAAGTTAAAATCACCTGCGTGCTTTGCATTTTTTCAAGCAGAGATACGATGCTTTCGGCCAGTTCAAAGTGGTAAAATGCGTCGAACTCATCGATGAACATAAAGGAAACATCCTTAGCCGTCTTGTACCAATAAAAAAAGGTATAAAGGGCTTTGGTACCGCTCGAGGCCACCCGGAAGAAAGGAAGCAGCGTATCGCCGCCGATGTATAGCCTCTTTTTACCGTCCGGATCCTTCTGGATGATCAGATTTTCTTCAATCCCGGCTGCGTGCAGAAACTGTTCAAGTTCAAGAAGCATACCGTCTGCAAAAACAAAATCGTAGTAGTCTTCACTTTTGGTCTTAAAGCCGATGTAGCGGTTTTCGTCCAAGCTCCTGAACCAAAGCATGTTGTTGACGAAACGCATCATTCGGCGAAGCGGATGGTTATCGTCAAGAACGGTATTGTTGATGACGTATTTTAGGATACAATCCATGTCCTGAAAGGCCCAGTTAAGCGTCGGCGCCATCTCCTTGATTCCTTCCATGCTGCCTCTGCTACGCTGATAGTCGTACTCGTATAAACATCTTTCATTGATCCAAATTCTTTCATAAAGCAGAGCTTGATTTTCATCCTTGCGATAGCGATAATCGACTAGATCGCCGTCAAACTGAAAGACATAATGAAATTCAGCATAGCCGTCAAGACTATATACGTTTATGTAATAATTATAAAGGTTTGGCGTGACGTTCTTCGAGGAGAGGTGGGAGACAATATCGAACATAGCGAGCCCCAGGTTTGTTTTACCGATAGAGTTTCTGCCATACACGATCATTTTACCGATAAGACCGTTGGTAATGCAGGCGGTGTTAAATTGATAATCCCGTATGTCAGCAAAATTTAAAGAGACAGTATCTTTGAAATTTTTAAAGCCACGCACCTCGAATAGTTTAAGCATGAAAAGTTCCCCTTTCTGCTTATAGTATAGCAGACATCTATAATCTTATCAATCGGATCCGTAAAAAAAATGCGGGATAATCGTAAAAAAATTTCGGATTATCTGGCGCTAGAGATGCAGAATCAACATATAAAAACTCCCCTTTGCATGTCTGCGCTTGCGTATAGCAAACACAAAAACAGGGGAGTCCTTTTGAAAGACAAGGTATATTAAGTTTTGAATGCTTACGCCTCCACAGCCTCGAGCAAAAAGGAGACCGGCCGCACGCCGTCCGTGCAGCAGCAGATGTTTTGTGCGCCCCTGTTTTGCCAGGGGACGTACGACGCGCCCTGGTAAAGCGCGCCGGCCGACGCGCCGATGTCGAGCCATGCCCAGGGGCAGAAGCCCTCGGGCATGCGCGCCTGCCCGTCGAAAAAGAAGACGTCGCCTTCCTCGAAGGCGTCGCAGCGCGCGTCTTCCCCATCCGTCAGGTAACGGCGGGCGACGTCCGGGTAAAAGGCCTTGCGCAGCACCGTGATGCGAACCCGGCGCATGATTAGGCCTTCTTCCAGCGCTTCAGATGGGGAAAGAACTGCTCCATATCCGCCTTGGCCTTCTCGGGCGTCGTGCCGGGGCAAGACTTTACCACAAAGGGGACGCACTGCTCGATCATCGTTTCCATGGTCGTCTCGCCGCCGACAAACGCGCCGTCTTTGTAGCAATAGGAGCAGTAATCGGGACTAATCGTCCCGTCCTTTTCCGTGCCGTCCGCGTATTCGTTGCCGGGCAGGTTCATGGGCATTCCACAGCTTTGGCAATACTTGGTTTCCGTCATCAGGGGTTCCTCCTCTAATTTTGAACTCACATTTCGGTTCCGGGTACACCCCTATGATACGGCATATAAGTTGACAGCTGCCTGTCAAGTTTGATCGCACGGTTCATAAATTTTTGCGACATTCAGCGCGGCTGCGCGCAGGGCCGCGCGCGCATGGGCGGGGGAGAGCACCTCCAGCGCGTCGCCGTAGGAGAGGAGGTAGGCGATAAAGTCCCCGCACAGGGGCGAGGCGGTGCGCACGGTGAGCGAACCGTCCGGGTTTTCCTCGATCTGCCCGGGCGCAAATTCATCCATCGCTCGAAAGGCGCAGGCGCTGCGTACGCGTAGCACCACGGGCTCTACCGGCGCGTCGCCCCAATACGCTATGTCGATCGCGGGCACATGGGACAGATCGTCCGCAAACCCCTCGTCCGTCACGCAGACATCCGTCATGCGCGTCAGGCGGAATGTGCGGTAGGCGTCCTTTTCGCAGCACTTGCCCTGCAGATACCAGGCCGCGGCCTTGAAGGCGAGGCGCGCGGGCTTTACGCGGCGCGTACGGCGCAGGCCGTAGGAGCTGCGATAGGTGAACGTGACGACGAGGCGGCGGCGAATCGCCTCCCGCAGGCGCGTAAAGCGCTCGTCCTTTTGACCGGCCGCGCCCCAGGCGGAGAGGTCGACCTCGATCCAATCCTGCGCGCCGCGCTCGAACAGGCCGGAGAGTTTGGCGAGGGCGGAGCGCGCATCCTCCGGCGAGGCCGCTGCAAACCCCTTTACCGCCATGAGCAGCGCATCCTTCTCGCCCTCTGAAAGCGCGGCGCGCGCGAGGGAAAAGCCCTCCATCAGCGCGATGCCGCCGCCACGGCCCTGCGTCGCGTAGACGGGGATGCCCGCCTCGCTCAGCGCTTCTACGTCGCGGTAGATGGTGCGCACCGATACGCCCAGGCGGCCGGCGAGCTCCTGCGCGCAGACCTGGCGGCGTTCGAGCAGGACATAGAGGATTTCAAACAGGCGCGACGTCATGGCGTTCTCCTTTCATCCTCACAGCATGGCCAGAGCGGCCTGCGCGTCCAGCAGAAAGTCGATCAGGCGGCGCGTGACGCGCGCGCAGGCGTCGTCGCCGATTTGCAGGAAGTAGTAGAGGAAGCACAGCTCGACGTACACGCAGCAGCCGGGAAGCGCCGCGCGCTCCTGCGCGGCGAGGGGCGAGCGCGCCTCGTAACCGCGCAGAAAGGCGCGAAAGAGCTGGAGCCAGGAAGCCAAATCCGGCGCTTCGCCGCCCTCGTGCGCGAGCACGGCGAGCGCCAGGTAGCAGATGTCGAACAGGCGTGCGTTCACGTGCGCATGGTCGGTATCGATCACGCCGGACAGGCGGCATTCCTGAAAGAGCAGGTTGCCCGGATGCAGATCTCGGTGGATGACCTGGCGGGGCAGCGCGGCATACAGGGGGAGCAGCGCCTCCATCAGCGCGGGCACGCGCCCTTCGAGGCCGGGCAAGCGGCTGAAGCGGCGGATTTCATCCTGCGCGTCGCATGCGGGGAAGCCGGAGGAAGCGCAATCGCGCAGCGCCTCGTGGATGGCCGCGGCAGCATCCCCCAAGAGAAGCAGCTTATCCTTCCCCCCGGGGGCGTAGAAGCCGGAAAGCGCCTCGCCGGGCAACCGCTCGTAGAGCACGTAGGCCGTGCCGTCGGGCGCCTCGTACACAGGGGCGCCCGCGCGCGTCGGGACGACCCTAGCGCCGGGCAGGCCGGCCTCGCGAAAGGCCGAGGCCGCCCGCGCGAAGAGCGCCGCCGTCCCGGCGCGGGGGAATGACTTGAGCACCAGGCCGCCGCCCACAGCCCAGACGCCCTCCGCCAGCGCGGGCGCCGCAGGGGCGCAAACGTCCCAGGCGTTCCCCGGCAGGGATGGGAAGGGCGCGCGGGGATCGCGAAACCGCTCGAAGATCGTGTGCGGCATGTCGATCCCCCGGTAGTGTTTGGTGAACGCAAAGGCGGGGGCGAGGCCGCCCCGGCGCGCGACGGCCTGCGAGGCCAGGTTGGTATCGCGGATGATGGACACGATGCGCCGCACGCCCAGCGCATCAAAGGCGTGGCGCATCAGCCCCGCCGCCGCCTCGGCGGCGTAGCCCTGATGCCAATGATCGTACTTGAGCAGGTAGCCGATTTCCACAAGGCGCCCCTGCGGCGTATCCTGCATCGTGAGGCCCGCCTGGCCGACCATGACGCCGTCCGCCTTGCGCACGATGGCGCAAAGGCCGAAGCCGTCGCGCGCGTAGCGCGCCCGCTGACGATCCAGCCAGTCGCGCACCTGTTCCAGGGTAAACGGGCCCTCGTAGGCTGTCATGACGCGCGCATCCTGCAAAATATCGCATAGATCCGGCAGATCGGATGCGTCCATCTCCCGCAGGAACAGGCGGTCGGTTTCAAGATAAGTCTTCATCGGGCATGGCCTCCTTTTGTTTCGCCTTAGGGCCGCCCTCTGTTTCGAGCAGGCGCAGCGCTTCCCTGCGCGCGGCCTTGACGGCGGTCGGCAGCGGAAGCGCGCGCAGCTCCGCCGCGTCGGCCCAGCGGCATTCGGGCGGCGTCCGTTCGTCCTCCTGCACAAAGGCGTGCAACTGCATATCCCAGACGATGTGCGTGAACACGTGGCGCGCCTCGCCCAGCGG
>JAEYAR010000108.1 GCA_023404715.1 Bacillota bacterium
GGTCTTCATCGATCCGGAGGCTACATTCTGGCGCTATGAGGCGCCCGCGGACGAGGATGTCGGCCTGCTGAGCATTCGGAGCGCGCTGGCAAAGCCGGGCGAACGCGCCCCGTTTCGGGAGACGCTCGAGCGCCTGCCTACGACGTTTCGGGAAAAAGGCTGGGGCGTAGAGCAGCTGGAGATTCTGCTTAGCGCACTGCTCCACGCGCTATGGCGGGAGGGCCGACCGCTTATGCAGATGGATGCCGCATGCGGCGGCATCAATTCATGGATGGACCGATACCCAAACATGGAGCGTTTGTGCGCCAGCGCGGTATCTTTAGCGGAACAGGGGGCGCCGGAACGGGGTACGACGTCGGGCGCGTCGGATCAACAGATCGCCCGGCTGATTGAGACCGTGGAGCGCTCTTTCACGGAGAACCTCTCGCTCGGCGAGCTGAGCCGCCGCCATCATCTGAACCCTACGTATATTTGCGAGCTGTTCAAACGCGCTACCGGCGAGACGATCACGGCCTATGTGACGCGGCGGCGGATGGAGGAGGCGGCCCGGCTGATCGCAGGCGGCGAAAGATTGGGCGATATCGCGCAGCGGGTCGGATACGGAGACTATTTTTACTTTTCAAGGTTGTTCAAACGGTATTATGGCGTACCGCCCTCTAGATACCTGGAAAGAGGTCAGGCTGAATAAGGCCTGACTTTTTTGTGGAAGGACGCCATTTTATTTCAAAAAATTGCCCGAAAATCCGAAGATGCTTCATGTGATTTGTCGATCCAAGGCGCTATAATGATCTCATGATACAGGAAAGGCCGGTGATACGATGACAGCGGGCGTTCAGAGAAGAAAGACGGGGCGCATGGCGCGCAAGCTGCATGAGATGCTTGCCTACAGGCAGTTTTACGTGCTGATCCTGCCGATGCTGATCGTCATGTTCTTATTTCGCATTCTGCCCATTTGGGGGCTGCTGATGGCCTTCCAGGATTATAATCCGTTCGCGGGTTTTTGGGGTAGCGAATGGGTGGGCTTGCGCAACTTTACGCAGCTGTTTCAAAACCCAAAGTTCATGCTGATGATGCGAAACACGATTTTCATCAACGTGCTCAAGCTCATCTTCTTTTTTCCTGCGCCCATCCTGCTGGCGGTCATGCTCAACGAAATGCGCTCGGAGCGCCTAAAGCGCCTGCACCAATCCATCGTCTACATGCCGCATTTTCTTTCCTGGGTCGTCATCTCCTCGCTTACATTTTTCCTGCTTTCGCAGGATATCGGCGTCGTCAACAAGATACGCGTGTCGTTGGGCAAGAGCAGCGTATCGTATCTGAGCAATCCCGATCTATTCTGGAGCATCCTGATCGGTCAAAATCTCTGGAAGGATACGGGCTGGGGGACCATTCTGTTCCTCGCCGCCATGTCGGGCATCGACCCGACGCTCTACGAGGCGGCCGTCATGGACGGCGCGGGCCGGTTCAAGCAGATCTGGCACATCACGCTTCCGTGTATCCGCGCGACCATCGTGACGATGCTGATTCTGCGCCTGGGCCAGCTGTTCAGCGTCGGCTTTGAACAGATTCTGCTGATGCGCAACCCGCTCGTGCTGGACGTATCGGAGGTGCTCGACACGTTCATCTACACCCAGGGCATCCGCAACGGAAAGACGAGCCTCGGCGTCGCTGCCGGGCTGTTTAAGAGCCTGATCAACATCGTCATGGTCGTGACGGCCAATAAGATCGTGAAAAAATGCGGCGAGGATGGCATCTACTGAGCGTATGCCGCCCGCGGAGGGAGGAAGCCTGACATGAGCTTTTCGATCAGCAAGAAAAAATCTGCATTCGACTACGTCAACGGAACGCTGCTCGCGCTCGTTTCCCTGCTGTGCATCGTGCCCTTCCTGTACATCCTGAGCGTTTCGCTCACCGATATGGAAGCGTATATCCCCTTCACATTCAAGCTCTGGCCGGAGAAGTTTTCGCTGGGCGCTTATCGCTATATCCTCGGCACCAGCACGTTTTCAGACGCGATCGCGTCTACGGCCTATGTGACGGTGGTGGGGACGATCGTTTCGCTGGCGGTCACATTCCCGGCAGCCTATACGCTAACCCGCCGGTCTATGCCGATGTACAGGCTTTTTTCCGGCCTGGTGGTCTTCCTGCTGGTGTTCAGCGCAGGCATGATCCCGACCTATATCGTGGTGCGCAACCTGAAGCTGACCAACACTTTTTGGGCGCTGATCCTGCCGGTAGCCACGGACTCCTGGAGCCTGATCGTGGTCAAGAGCTTTATGGACTCGCTGCCCAAGGAACTGGAGGAGGCGGCGAAGATCGACGGATGCTCCGATTACGGCGTCTTTTTCCGGATCATCGTCCCGCTGTCGATGGCCTCCGTCGCCGCTTTCACGCTTTTTTTCGCGGTGGCGCGCTGGAACACGTATTTCGACGCCCTGATCTACATCTCGGATACGAAGAAGCGCACGCTGCAGGTATTGGTCAAGACGATGGTCATGGACGACAACACCAACGCGGCGGCCGCGCCCTCCGGCTGGTCGGACGCGCTGATCCCTTCGGAGGTGCTGCGCTCCGCGACGATCATGGTGGCGGTGCTGCCTATTCTGGTCGTCTATCCTTTCCTGCAAAAATACTTTGTCAAGGGCGTGATGCTGGGGTCTGTAAAAGGATGAAGGCGAGAGCAGAAACCCGATTCCAACCGGAATTGGACATAAAAACAAGGGGGAAAGACACATGAAAAAACACGCGCTAGGACTACTGATGGTGCTACTGCTGACCGCGCTGACGGTGCTTGGGCCGGCCGCCGCCGTCGCGGACGAGGGCCTGGAGATCCAGCTCATGGCGGCGCTGTACAGCCCGGTCGACATGGAGAACGCGTTCTGGACCACGCTGCAAGAGAAACTGGACACCAAGCTCAACATCGAGTGGGTGCCCTCCACCGAATACGAGACCAAGATGGAGCTGCTGCTCGCCTCCGGCGATATTCCGGAGATGATGTCCGTCGAGGGCGCGACGAACCTGAACCTGCTGCGCGCGATCAACGAGGGCTATTTCTGGGACGTACGCGAGTACGTGGGCGATTTCAGCCGGTATCCCAATATGGCGGCGAACATTCCGGAGATGGCGTGGAAGTATCTGTCCAATAACGGCGGTTACTACCGCATTCCGCGCCCGCGCGCCTATATCAACGTCTGCCCGCTGGTGCGGGAGGATTGGTTCGCCAAGGCCGGCTATACGGACCTCTCCAAGATGACGCTGGACGATTTGACGAATGCGCTGGAGACCATCTGTAAGGGCGACTACGACGGCAACGGTGTGGACGACACGATCGGCATTCACTTCTTCGAGGAGATCGGCCAGGCGTTCGGCGTGCAGGACCTAAAGCTGGACGAGGCGGGCAAGCTATGGCCCTATCAGCTGACGGACGAATACGCGGATATGGTCGCCTGGTATGCGGATTTGTACGCGAAGGGATGCATGAGCCCTGAATTTGCGGTCATCACGGACGGGCAATATGACGAGATGATGAAAACGGGCCGCCTGGCGCTCAAGCACAAGAACACATGGCACTGCTATACGCTCAGCGAAGAGGCCAAGAAGGTACAGCCGGAGGCCGCCGTCCGCCCGCTGACGGTCATCACGAACGGCGATTATGTCAACTGCCGCTTCGACCCGGGCTTCGTAGGCGCCGTGCTCATCAGCAAAAAGGTGCCGGAAGAGAAGATGCTGAAGATGCTCGCTTACATCGACAAGACGCTGGATAAGGATTTCGCCACTTATATCTCCTATGGCACCCAGGGCGTGCACCATGAAGTCGTAGACGGCGAGCGCGTGCTGACCGAGAAAGGCGCGCTGGAGGTCAACAACTCCGCAAACATCCCCTTTGCCATCTATTGCTCGGAATGGTTTAAGGTGGATTCGCCCGTCGCGCCCAAGGCGTTCAACGACATGATGCACGAGCGCGTGCAGATCATGTACGAATACGGCCGCGCAAACCCGTGGCAAATCCTCCGCTCGGACACCTGGTCCGCCGAGTGGCCGATGTATAACGAGGACTTTGTGGCCATGCGCACGAAGGCGATCTCGGGCCTGATCACGATGGATGAATTCCGGGCCTATCAGCAGTCGCTGCGCGAGATGGATTTTGTAAAGCTGGCGGCCGATGAGTTCACAGCGTCGCGCGCTGAATTCTATCCGGACGGCAACACCAAGCTGGGTAAATAATCGCCATGGCCGCGCCCAGCCGCCTGCGCTCGCCGGCGGCTGGGCGCAAATGGGGCGGAAGGGATGGCGCTCGTGGCAAAGCTGGTTGAATGGATGAATCGGCTGCGGTTCAGGACGCTGATCAACTTCTTCACGGGCGGCATCATCGTAGGGACGCTTCTGCTACAGGTCTACTACGTCGAAATCGTTCATGAGACGCTCAGAGAGAACGACGCGGGCATGGTGCGCGAGGCGTGCGTACAGGTGGCGGGAACCGCGGCGGACCTGGCGGCACAGTTGGACCGCGTCGGGCTGGAGTTGGCGTTCAACAAGATGGCCTTGGACGTCACCTCGTCCGAAAACGCCTGGGAATGGCTGGTTCATTCCAAACAGATCTATACGGCGATCCACGCGATACGCCTCAGCAGCGATATCATCGACAACGTGTTTTTTACGGATCTAGATAGGCTGGTGCTCGGCTACGGATCCGAGCGCGAGTTTGGCGCGATTACGCGCATGCATGCGCTCATTCAAAGCGGCGCGCTGGCCGTAGACCGTCCGCAGCACGTGCGCATCGGCGACGAGCGTTATTATCTTTGCAGCTCGATGCGAAACGAGACGACGGACAGGCAGTTTTATGTTTTGATTCACTACAATCTCGACTCGATCCAAAGCAAGATGGCCGTCGTTCAGCGGGAGGAGGCGATGGATTTCGTCCTGATCGGCGGGCAAGGCGAATGGCTCTGCGGCAACGGAGAGCAGGCGCAGCGCCTCTACGAACAGTATAGCCGTGGCGCGCGCCTGGAGGATATCTGCCCGGACGGGGTAGCGATCGAGCAGCGGATCGATGGCACGGACTGGCGGCTGATCGCAGCGACCGCGCAGCGCCGCTCAGAGGCGGATTATTGGACGCTCAAGACATTTGCGCTGCTGACGACCGCCACACTCGTGGTACTGACGGCGGCGGCGAGCTATGCGATGAAGCGAAGCATCGCCATGCCCGTGCAGTCTATGATCTCCTATATGCAGGGAATCGTGGAGAGCAGGCGCTATCAGCCGCTCAAGGTGATCTGGCACAACGAGCTGGGGGAGCTGGCCGACACGATGAACGTCATGCTCCGCCACCTGGAGGAGAGCAACCGCAAGACGGCGGAGACCAAGCAAATGCTCTACCTGGCGGAGCTGGATAAAAAGCAGCTCAAGATCAACGCGCTCTACAGCCAGATCAACCCGCATTTCCTATACAATACGCTCGATTGCATTCGCTCCATCGCCCTGGTTAACGGCCAGCAGGAGATCGCCGACATGACGGAATCCATGGCGCGCATCTTCCGCTACAGCATCAAAAGCGCGGACAAAGTGACCGTAGGCGCTGAAATACGGTGCATTCAGGAGTACCTGCGCATCATCCAAATCCGCCATATGTACAGCTATCGGATCGAGATCGACGTGGAGCCGCAGACGCAGTACCTGATGATCCCCAAGCTGATCCTGCAGCCCATCGTGGAAAACGCGGTCTTTCACGGGCTGGAGCAGATGCGCAGCGGCGGTGCGCTCGCCATACGCGGCTGGACGGAGGGCGAGCGGCTGATGCTGGAGGTAGAGGACAACGGAAAGGGCATGCCGGGGGAGCAGATGGACGAACTGCAAAAGCGCTTGCAGGACGAGACGCTGACGGTGGGGACGCTTTTTGAGGGCAGGCGCAGCATTGGGCTGATCAACATCAACGCGCGCATTCGAATGGCTTATGGAAGCCGATACGGCGTGCAAATCATGCCAAAGGTGGGCGCGGGCACCTGCGTGCGCCTTTGCCTGCGCAAGGAAATGCCGCCGGATGAGCATGGGTAAAGAGGGAGGCGGCGAAGATGTTTTATCCAAGCGGGTTTTATGATGGGCAGGCGCCAGAGGCCGGGCCTGAGCTGCCGTATCCCTTTGAGCTGCGCGTCGCAATCATCGACGACGAGCCCTGGCTCGCGGAGGGAATCCGCCGGCTGGTTCCATGGAAGGAACTGGGCGTCGTGCTCGCCGGCACCTACCTCGCGGCGCGCCATGCGTTAGAGGAATTGAAGGCAAAGCCTGTGGACCTGGCGCTGATTGACCTGCGCATGCCGGAGATGAGCGGGCTGGAGTGGATCGAGGCCTATCGGGCGGAAAATGAAAAATGCGACTACATCATCATCAGCGCCCACGATTCTTTCGCGGACGCACAGAGCGCGCTACGCATGGGCATCTTCCAATACCTGCTCAAGCCCGTGGGAAAGGATGAACTGATAAAGGCGCTGCTACAGGTAAGGGACAAGCGGCTCAAGGCGCGCATCGAAGAGGACATGACCGATTACGAACGGCTAGCGTCTGTAGGCATGAAGGAGCCGCCGCAGCAGGGGCGCTGTATGGTGGTGCTTACGGGGCCTTTGAAGCGCCCGGGACAGCTGCGCCAGGCGCTGCAGCCCTTCGCTCCCCGCGTCTTCTTCGCATCCGGGGACCGACAGTGGATTTTCTTGCAGGGCGACGGGCAGATGGAACCTGCCGTGCTGGCGGCCGTGCGCAACGCAATCGAGGCGGGCGCGCGGATCGGCGCCAGCCGCGCGGCGCAGGCGAATCAGCCGCTATCAGAGGCGATCGATCAGGCGTTGGCGCAGTTTGCATGGGATTTTGTCAGCCCAGACGCCCGCTATCCGTTTGATGAGACGCCAGAGAAGGAGCGTATCGCCGGGGAGGCGGTCCGCTCGGCGCTGGAGGCCGTGCTGGAGGGGGATGCGCAGGCGCTGTCCGCACGGATGGAGGCAATACCTGATCTGTTTGCCCGAGAAGGCCTGGGGCCGCGACATACCCTTTCGTTTTGGAACGGGTTGGTCGGCGGCGTTCGCGCCCATTCGTGGGTTACGGATCAGGCTTTGGATATAAGGCGGCTGAGCATGACGGACATGCTCTCCCTGTTTGACGGTTTTGCACAGGCCTGCGCCTATTTGCGCGAAGAGCTTTGCGCCCATATCGGCGCGCGCTTTGCGCACGCACATGGCGACGTGAACGAGAGCTTCGCGCAACTGCTCGAGTTCGTAAACGAGCACTACATGGAAAAGCTGAGCCTGGGCGCTCTGGCCGCCCGATTTTACTTGAACGAGAGCTATGCCTGCAAGCTGTTTCACACGGCGACGGGGTATACCTTTATGGAATACCTGGTCAAGCTGCGGCTGGAACAGGCGATGCGGCGCATCCTGGCCGGTGAGAAGGATTTGACGCAGCTGAGCGCTGAGGTAGGATACAACAACTATTACTATTTCGTGCGCTCGTTTAACGAACGCTTCGGGATAGCGCCGGGCAAGCTGATTTGACGGCGCACGGTGCGCCACACAGAGGAAGGTGATGAGGATGGAACCCCTAAAGCCGGGAGGAGCGTGGGTGACGGATATCGACCGCTTCGCGATGCACGACGGGCCGGGAATCCGCATGACGGTCTTTGTAAAAGGCTGCCCGCTGCGGTGCAGCTGGTGCCATTCACCGGAGACACAGCGGATGGGGCCGGAGCTTCTGTATCAGCGCGCGCGGTGCCGGTCGTGCCTTACCTGCGTGCAGGCCTGTAGGGCCGGGGCGATCGCCCCGGCGGGCGCGGACGGCGGCATACAAGTCGACCGCGCGCTATGCCGAGGGTGTTTTCGCTGCACGCGCGCCTGCATCTTTCGTGCGTTGCGCGCGGCCGGGCGGCAGGTGCTGGCGGACGAGGTGCTGGAGCTGGCCCGGCGCGACGCGGAGTTCTACCGGCAGTCCGGCGGCGGGGTTACGATCAGCGGAGGAGAACCCCTCTTGTATCCGGATTTTTGCCGGAGCATCTTTCAGGGCCTGCGCGAGCTGGGCATCCATACGGCGATAGAGACCTGCGGGCAAGGGGACGGCGATGCGCTCGAACGCATGGCGCGGGAGATCGATTTGATTTATTTCGACGTCAAGGTGCTGGATCCGCAGAAACACAGACGGCTGACGGGCGTGGCCAACGAGCAGATCCTCGCCAACCTCGCGCGGCTTTGCGCACAGGAGGACCTGCGGGGGCGCGTCGTCGTGCGTACGCCCTGTATTCCGGGCGTGAACGACAGCCCGGAGGAAATCGACCGCATCGCGGCCTACGCTGAGGGCCTGGGGCTTGGGCGCATGCAGATCATGCCCTACAACGCCATGGCCGGCGCAAAGTACGAGTGGATCGGCCGCGCGTTTGCCTTGGGCGCCGCGGCGCCAAGGGATAAGGCCTATTATGAAAAGCTTCGCGAACGCGTCGCGTCGCATCATTTGCAGCAATGAACCCGGAGAATAGGGAGGCATCAGAATGGATTGGCTAAAACTCAATGAAGAGACAGCGGCGGATCCGGCGCTTCGCGAGATGACGCCGCGTGTACGCATGCTCTTTGAACGCATTCAAGAGCGAAAATATCGGAAACAAAAACCGTTCGGGGGCAATCTGTGCGTGATCAACGCGTATACGCGAGGGCGCACGACGGCCTATCGGCGTTCCCTGGCGGTGGAACGCATCCTGCGGGAGATGCCGATCGACATCGAAGAAGGCGATCTGATCGTCGGAAACTGCGTGGAAAACGGCGTGATTACGCGTTGCGCCCTGCCGCGCTTCCTGCTCAAGGAGGAGGCGGGGAAGGAATCGCTGCGCATCTCGCATAAGGCGCCCAATTACGCGCTGCTGCTCGAAAAGGGTCTCCTTGAGCTGGCGGACGAGGCGGTCAGGAGCGAGAACGACTGCGAAGATACTCGCTGGCTGGAGCTGGCGGAATCCATGCGCCGGGAGGCGCACGCGGTCATTGCGCTGGCTGGGCGCTATGCGGATCTGGCGCATGACCGGGCGCAGGCGTATCCGGAGGGCGGCGCAAGGCGCGCGGAGCTGCTTGAGATCGCGCGCATCGCGCGCAAGGTGCCCGCGTACGGCGCGCAGACGTTTCACGAGGCGCTGCAGTCCATTTGGTTCGTCAATTTTGCCTTCACGCGCACCGAGGCGCCGCTGTCGTTGGGTTGCGTCGACCGCATCGTGCAGCCGTACTTCGAGGCGGATTATGCCAGCGGGCGCATCACGCTTGAGCGGGCGCAGGAGCTGATCGACTGCTTTTGCCTGCGGGCTAATGACCGTGCGCAGATGGATCCCAAGAACTACGTCGCCGATCAGAAGTCGCTTGTGGGAGCGACGGAGCAATCCGCCATGGGATACGGCACGGGGTTCGTCTCGCAGGCGGAAAACGACGGCGCGGACGCCATCAACCACTGGGGGCAAAACCTGCTGATCGGCGGCCTCGGCCCGAACCGCCAAGATATGACCAGCCCGGTCACTTATATGTTTCTCAACGCGCATGAGAAGTTCGACATGAGCGCGCCGGTGCTGACCGTCAGACTGCATGGTGGCGCGCCGCAGACGCTCGTGCACCGCGTGGCGGAGGTGCTCAAGCGCGGCGGCGGTATGCCTTACATCGACAACGACGACGTCCTCATCCCCGCGTATGAGAAACTGGGCATCCCGTACGAGGACGCATGCCGTTACGCCAACTCCAACTGCTGGGAGACGCTCATACAGGGCCTTTCCAGCCAGGAGATGATCCGAGGCGTCAACTTTTTGTACTTCATAGAGCTGGCGCTGAACAATGGCAAGTCCTTTATCTACGCGGACCAGGTCGCCCGCCGCAAGCCGTTGGATCCCGAGGACGGCGCCACCTGGCCCGGCTACGTTTGCGTAGGGAACGACGTGGTCGACGGGGTGGATACCGGTGACGCGGACGAGCTGGACACCTTCGAAGCGTTTATGCGCGCCTGGAAGACGCAGATGGACTACATGCTCAAGACCTCTATGGCGCATGTCGCGCAGGCCGTCTGCACGGACGGCGCGATGGGCCCAGGGACCGGTATGGCGCTCGTCTCGCTGCTGGAGCTGGACTGCGTGAAAAACCGGCGCGATCTGACGCGCCTGGGCGCACGTTATACGCTGTGGCATCTCATGGCCGAAGCCGTATCCAACGCCGCAGACGCGGCGGCGGCGATCAAGCGCCTCGTCTACGAGGAGAGACGCTATACGTTGGGCGAGCTGCGCGATATGCTCAAGTGCAACTGGCGCGCGTCCGGGGGAAACCGGCTGTGCAGCGAATTGCAGTATGCGGCGGATAAATTCGGAAACGACCTAGACGCTGTGGATGAAATCGCGGCGGAGATGGTTGAGGCTTTCGTGCAGCACAGCGCATACCATGCCGCGTCCTATGCGCCGCAGATCCTTTTTTCGCCGTGCATCGGAACCTTCTCTTGGATCATCTCGATCGGCAGACGTCTGGGCGCATCCGCCGACGGGCGCAGAGAACAGGAAGCTATTGCGGCGAACATGTCCCCCGTGCCGGGAAGCGACGTATCGGGTCCCACGGCGGCGCTCAACTCGTACCTCAAGCTCAATACCGCGGCCATGGCCGCCGGCGCGCCGCTGGACCTGCGCATCAACAGCAACGGTCTGGAGGACGAGGAAGGGACGCGGCGGATCGCCGGGCTGATCCGGACATTTCTCGTGCGCGGAGGCAACATGTTGACGCTGACGGTCACGAATATAGAGGAGTTGCGAAGAGCGATGGAGGATCCCTTGGCATACAAGGGGCTCCGCGTCCGCATGGGCGGATGGTCTGCTTATTTTACTTTGCTAAGCCGGGAAGCGCAGGAGATTCATCTGCGGCGCGTCGAGCACGGGCTCGTTTGAGGAGGTATGAATATGGAAAAGGTCGGTTTTATCGGCTTGGGGATCATGGGCAGGCCGATGGCCCTGAATTTGTTGCGCGCAGGCTATGCGGTGTATTGTTACGACGTACGCGAAGAGGCTGTAGCCGCTTTGAGCGCCCAGGGCGCCGTGGGCTGCGCCTCCATCGCAGAGGTGGCGCGCTACTGCTCCCTCATCATCACCATGCTGCCCAACTCGCCGCAGGTCAAAGACGCCGTCCTCGGCAAGGACGGCGTCGCGCAAAGCGCGGCCCCGGGTACGCTGCTGGTGGACATGAGCTCCATCGCGCCGGCGGCCGCGCGGGATATCGCAAAGGAGCTGGAAAAGCGAGGTATTCGCATGATGGACGCGCCGGTCTCGGGCGGCGAACCCAAGGCCATGGACGGTACGCTCGCCATCATGGCGGGCGGCGCGCAGGAGGACTTTGCGCGGGCCAAGCCGGTTTTCGGCGTCCTGGGCGCGTCGGCGGTGCGCATCGGCGAAGTGGGCTGCGGCAACGTGTGCAAGCTCGCAAACCAGACGATCGTCGCTTCGAACATCGCGGCGCTCGCGGAAGGGCTCATGCTCGCGCAAAAGGCTGGGGCCGATCCCCAGATCGTGTTCGAGGCCATCCGCGGCGGCCTGGCGGGCTCTATGGTCATGGACGCAAAGGCGCCGATGATGCTCTCGGGCAATTTTCAGCCGGGATTTAGGATCGATCTTCACATCAAGGATCTGACTAACGCTCTGGATACCGGTTATAGGGTGGGCGCCCCCCTACCGCTCAGCGCGATGGTCATGCAGATGCTGCAAAACCTCTGTGCGGACGGAGGCGGAAGGCTGGATCATAGCGCGCTGGCGAAGTATTACGAAAAATTAGCGGGCGAGAACCTGGGCAGATAACCTTTGCCCGGTCAGTTCTTCCCCACCGCGAGGAAGCGCCACCAGTAGCCCTCCATGCGGCGCAGCAGCGCATCTGAATCGATAAATCTGGGAAGACCGTCGGCCGGGTCGACGATGGCGAAGATGGTCTGCTCGTCGGTCCTGGCGTAGGCGGTGACGAGGTAGCAGTGGCCCAGTCCGTTTTCCTGAACGAGTACGAGCAGGGCGCGGCCCGCGTCCAGGGCTCCGGTCATCGATTCCGGCGAAATCTCCGGCGTATCGACCGTGAGACCGGCGGCGAGCAGAATTTCATGCACATGTTCCGGCCGCCAAGGCGCGCCGTCCAGCGGCAAAAGCCCGCGTAGCACGCGCGCGTCCGGCGGGGAAGCGGTTTCATCCGCGCTTGCCGACCAGCGCAGCAGCATCGCGGCCGCAGCGGGCATGCAGTTGACCTCCTCGAAGGGGCCGGAGCCGCGCTGGCTGACGAGATGGGCGGGCGCAAACCCGACGTCCGCCCCTTCGATGGACGAAGCGGCCCGCGCGAGGCGCACGAAAGCGTCCCGCGCGAGCGTCTTTTGTATCGTCTGGGGCGCCGGGGCGAGCAACAGCGCCGCGAGCAGCAAGGAGAGGATCATGCCTTCGGCTCCTTCGCGTCGAAGAATGCGCGCACGGCCTCGGCGGCGGGGCGGCTCATGCCGGGCACGGCGGCGAGCTCTTCGACGGTGGCGCTTCGTATCGCGTCGATCGTCCGCAGGTGCGAGAGCAGCGCGCGCCTGCGGGATGGACCGATGCAGGGGATGTCCTCGAGCTGGGAGTGCACGCTCGCCTTTCCGCGCAGGTTTCGATGGTGCGTGATGCCGAAACGGTGCGCCTCGTCGCGCACGCGCTGGATGAGGTGCAGCGCGGGGCTGTGTCGGTCGAGCAGGATGGATTCCTTCTGATCGGGCAAAAAAATCTCTTCCAAGCGCTTGGCCAGGCCGAACATCGGCACATTGAAGCCCGTTTGCAGCATCGCGCGGCGCGCAAAGTCGAGCTGCTCCGGGCCGCCGTCGATCAGGATCAGGTCCGGTAAATCCGTAAACTTACCCTCGGAAGGATCGCGGCCCGCCTCGCTTAGCTCGTCAAGTTCCTTTTTGGCGTGCGTGAAGCGCCGGGTGATGACCTCGTTCATAGAGGCGAAGTCGTTCGCGCCTACGACCGTCTTGATGCGAAAATGCCTGTATTCCTTCTTGGCCGCGACGCCGTCGATGAAGACGACCATCGAGGCGACGGAGAGCACGCCCTGGGTGTTGGAGATGTCGTAGCCCTCGATACGGCGGGGATAGGTCTCGAGCCCGAGCGCCTCGCCCAGGGATTTCGCCGCGCCCACGGTGCGCGTCTGCTGGCTCTCCAGGCGGGCATTGCGCTTTTCCAGCGCGTCTTTGGCGTTCTTTTTGGCCATCTCCACGAGCTTGTGCTTCGTGCCGCGCTGGGGCATGCGCAGCGTGACCTTCGCGCCGCGCCCGCGCGTGAGGTAGCTTTCCAGCTCCTCCGCCCCGTCGGAGAGGGATTCCACGATGAGCTCGCTGGGGATCATCTGCGCGTCCTCGTAAAACTGAGGGATGAAGCTTTCGAGCACGTCCGCGGCGGGCAAGTCGCCCGCGCGCTCGAGCGCGAAGTGCTCGCCCCCGATCATGTGCCCGCCGCGCACGAAGAGCACCTGCACCATCGCGTCCAGCCCGTCCTGATAAACGGCGAGGATGTCCTGATCGCCCCCGCGCACGTTGATCGCCTTTTGCCGCTCCATCAGGTTTTCGACCGCGCGGATGCGGTCGCGGTAGACGGAGGCCTGTTCAAAGCGCATGGCGGCCGCGGCCTCCTGCATGCGCGCCTTCAGGTCGCGCAGGATCGGCTCGCTCTTGCCGGAGAGAAACTCGATCACCTTATCCACGTATACGTGGTATTCATCCCGCGTGACGAGTCCGGCGCAGGGGGCCATGCATTGGCCGACCTGGTGGTGCAGACAAGGGCGCTGGAGTTTGTGGGGGTTCATCGTACGCGTGCAGGTGCGCAGGGGGAAGACCTGACGCAGCACGTCTAGCACCTCGCGCACGCTGCCGCCGCCCATGTAAGGGCCGAAGTAGCGCGCGCCGTCCTTTTCCACGCGGCGCACCATCTCCACGCGGGGGAAATCCTCGCCCGCGTCCACCCGCAGGTAGGGGTAGTGCTTATCGTCCTTGAGCAGGATGTTATAATACGGCTTGTGCAGCTTGATGAGGTTACACTCCAGAATCAGCGATTCCAGGTTGGAGTCGACCAGGATGATGTCGAAGTCGTCGATTTTTTCGACCATTGCGGCGACCTTGGGCGCGTGCTCTCTCGTTTGAAAATAGGAGCGCACGCGATTTTTCAAGTTTTTGGCCTTGCCGACGTAGATGATTTGGCCCTGCGATTTCATCATGTAGCAGCCGGGGCTGTCAGGCAATTTCTGTATTTTGAGGCGGAGCAGATCGTTCATACTGGTGATCCTTTCGTGCGGGAATGGATGAGCGCGGCTTTCCCTTATAAAACGGTAAAAAGAAGCCAAGGATTGCTATCCTTGGCTTCCTTTCGTTATGCAATTGTTGGATAGCCGGGATGGAGAACCTCGCATTTTCGAATGGGTACCTGTTTAACCAGAGGTATTGATCCGAAGACTGTCGTTTATCGGTCGGTCGATGTTGCCTTTTACATCCGAACAGTTTCCATCGATTTAACGGGATAAAGGTCGATCCATACAGTTACAAACCGTCATCTATCTCAATTTAAACCTTTGATTCGCTATGCGAACCCTACCTTAGATGTCACCGGTCGTTTGAGTCAAGAAGCATCCTTTGAAGATAAACACCCATTTTGCAGAAAATGCGTTTGGATTAGGCTTCCGGTTCCTCGTCCTCGACATCGTCGTCTTCCGTGAAACGCGTTTGAACGACCTCAATGAGTTGATCGAGCAGAGCTTCGTCCGGAGGAATGAACTCTTCCATTTCCTCTCCGTCTTCGCCCGTGGTGCTGACAACCTTCATTATATAGACCGTGTGCTCGTGCTCGCAATCGCATTCACACGCGTCGTCATCACATTCGCAATCGCACGCTTCCTCGTCGGCGTCGCAGAGAACTGCATACTCTTCACCGTTGTAGAAGAAGTAATCCATGACTTCCAGAAGCAGCTTATTGCCATCCTCATCGGAGAATTCGACGATGTCGCGCTCCTCTTCTTGGAGATCATCCTGGTTCATTGGAATCGCCTCCTTTTCTGGCGTCAGCGACAGGCCGGACACTTTGGTTTGGCCTCCCTCTTGTTCCGTCTTTATTATAACCGATCTGCTGGAAAAATGCAAGGGGATTGAAAAAACCTTTGCAAATTTCGCACGATGTTGTACAATGGAAACCGTGTGAACTTACTGTTTTTTCTTGAGCGGGGCATACGTGCCGTCCGCCTGCTCGACGCGCACGGCTTTCAGCGTTTCCTCCATGTTCTGGCGAAACTCAGCCAGGTATTGCGCGCGCAGCGCCTGCTGCTCGGCGAGCTCGGCCTCCGTCAGCCCGACGGTGCGCTTTTTGCGCGCGAGCTCGTTGATGCGCTGCACTTTTTCATGTTCCATAGGGTCCCCCTCCAATTCGAGGCATTCTAGCTCATACAAAACCATTTCGACGCGCGGCTGTGATTTCCTGCCGCGAAGGGAAAGGACGGACGACGATGATTCGAGGAAAGTTTTTACGCCCGGGCAGCGATATTTCGCAGGCGCTACGCGTTAGAGACGCGGTCTTTGTGCGCGAGCAGGGGTATAGCGCGGCGCTGGAGCACGACGAGATCGACGCCATCAGCTGGCACGCGCTGGTGTACGACGCGGTGGACGCGGCGGGCGAGCCGGTGGGGGACGCCGCAGGCACGGGGCGTATCTGGTGGCAGGACGGCGAGTTCCACCTGGGGCGCATCGCCGTGCTCAAGGAGAAGCGCGGGCTGGGGCTGGGCGACCTGGTCATGCGGATGCTGCTGTTCAAGGCCAAGGAGCACGCGGCGCGCAGCGTGGTCCTTTCCGCCCAGCTCTATGCGGCGCCCTTTTACGCGCGATACGGTTTTAAGCCCTATGGCGAGCTGATAGACGACGAGGGCGTTTCGCACCAGCGTATGCGCGTGCTGGGCGATGGCATCAACCTGGAGGGCACATGCTGCAAGCCCCGCGCGGGCGCATGCCAAAGCTGCGGCGGCTGCGCGGCGGGGGGCAAATAGGGATCGCCCGGATTCGGAGAAAAATCTTCGAATCTTTTTTATATCCCGTGAACCGCGCCGGGGGCGCCGCCCGTCTAACGTGCAAAAGCGAGCGGAAGGAAGGATCTACCGATGAAAAAGCTATTATCTCTTCTCCTGATTTGGGCCTTTGCCCTGACGGCCCCTTGCGCGCTGGCGGATACGGTCGCCGAGCGTACGGACGCGCCCAAGCGCGTGACGCTCTTAGAGGCGCGGGGCGGCGCGCAGCTCGTCTTCGATGCGCCGGTGCAGGCGCCCTACGGCTGCCGCATCCCGATTCTGGAGGCGCGCTCGCGCAAGGTTTCGGTGGAGGAACTTCAGCGCGCGCTGGACTATCTGCTGGGCGAGGGCAACTACGTCGCGAATATCAATATCTATGACGCTACCCTGGAAGAAGCCTTTGGCGACTACCGCGAAAAGGGCAACTATAGCTACGCCGGGTTTCGGCGCAGGGACGACGAGGATTGGTCGCTCTCCCCAAACGGCAACGGGTGGATATATGATGGACCGCGGGGCTACGGCGCGCCTATGTATTATAACTGGTCCGCAAACCGCTGGCGCTGGGAGGGCAAGGGCCTGACCTGCCAAAAGAGCGAGGCCGAGGCGCGCGCCCTCGCCGACGAGATCGTGATGCAACTCGCCCCCGAGATGTCGCTCGCGGCGCGGATCGTCTTCCGGCCCGAGATCGGGCAGGATTTGCGTCTGAACGACCCCATCCAATACGCCGACGAGCTGGCCTATGTCTTCGTCTACGCCCGGCCGATCCTCAGCGTGCCGATGCTCTACGAGGCGTCGGGCGGCATGGCGACCAACCTGGAAAACATGGAGATCACCGTGAGCGGCCACGGGGTGGAGGCGGTGAAATACTGTAACGCGATGAGCCTGGGGGACGAGCTGGAGGACGACGCGGCGCTGCTGCCCTTTGAACACGTGCTCGAGCGCGCCAAGGCGGAGATGGCGCAGCGCTACGCAAACCGGCGCGTAGAGGTGGAGCGCATCGCCTTCGGCTACGCCGCCGTGCCGACGGCGATGCACGATCAGAACGGCTTTGAGATGGAGCTGCAGCTCGTGCCGGCGTGGGCGTTTTACGGCAACGCCTACAAGCCGGACGAGGCATACGCCATGGATTGGCGGCCGCTGGTGACCGTGCACGCGGTCAGCGGCATGGCGCTGAATTTCAGCCCGTACGAACTGCGTTGAGCGCGAAGGAGGGGGACGATATGACGGACGAGGCCTTTGCGGAGCGGATCGTCGCCATGCGCGCGACGCTGTACCGCGTATCCTGCGGCATTTTGCCCCGGGAATGCGACCGCGAGGACGCCGTGCAGACATCCATCGAAAAAGCCTGGCGCAAGCGCGGATGGCTGCGCGACGAACGCTATATGCAGACGTGGGTGATCCGCATCCTCATCAACGCCTGCCACGACATCGGGCGCAAGCACGCCCGGGAGATGCCCGCCGAGCTTTCGCCGTGGGAGGCCTCGCGGGACGCGGACGGGGATGCGCGCGACCTGCTGCTCTCGTTGGACGACAGCCTGCGCGTGCCCGCGATGCTCTATTACGTCGAGCGTTACGAGGTCTCGGAGATCGCACATATGCTACGCTTGCCCGCGGGCACGGTGAAGTCGCGCCTGCACCGCGCGCGGGAAAAGCTGCGCCAGGTGCTCGGAGAGGAGGGTTTGCGGTGACAAGACTGGAAAATGCGTTCGGCAGCGTGCCCCAAAGCTTTGACAGGCGTATAGACGAGACGCTGGACAAGGTGATGCGGCCCAAGAGAAGCCCAAGGCGCACCGGCATGCGCCCGCGTTTTGCGCTGCTCATCGCCGCGCTGCTGATTTTGATGGCCTGCGCTGTGTACGCGGCGGAGGCGTTCGGGCTGCTATCCTTTTTTGAACGATACCATCCCGGGGCGGTGCAGGACATGCCCGTAACGTCGGTATACGAGCGCATCGCGGCCGGCCCGGTGGAGTTGACGGTGCTCGAAGCGGCGGCGGACGGCCGTTCGCTATATCTGAACCTGCTGGCCCAAGCGGAGGAGGGCGCTTGCATGATGCCGGATGCGGCGTCGCTGGCAGGTGAATCGCGCCGGATGTTCACGGTTTCCACACGCATCGTGGGGCCGCGTACGCAGAGCGCGGAGATCTTCCGCGCGGCGGACGGCAGCTGGCAGATCATCCTGTGCGCGCCCCTGGCGGCGGCGGCGGACGCCGCCGCCGTAAGGCTCGAATGCGTGGTCCGCGAATACGCCTGGACGGCGCGCGGCGCCCGGGAGCAGGGGGAGGAGATCCGAACGGAGGCGGAGATGACGCTGCCTGTGACGGCCCCGCTGGAGCGGTGGACGGCGCGCGCTGAGGGGAACGCGGCGATCGGGGATACGGGCGCGTACCTCAGCCAGGTACGGTTCGTGCGCACGCCCATCGCGCTCTACTATGAGGCGCGGATCGACGGAGCGCTGCCGGGTACGGTGGCCTGCGCGGTCGTGGACGAGGCGGGCGAGCCGCTGCCCATCGCGCCGGGCGCATATAGCGGGCTGCTGGAGGGCAGCCTGCCGGCGGACACGCCGCCAGGAAAAATGAGACTGCGGTTTTTCGACAGCGAAACAAAGGACACGCTGGCGATCGTCGCGGTGAAGTGAAGGCTTTTGCCCTAAAAACTGGACAATCAAAGACAGACGCTTCGGCTTACTGCCGGGCGTCTGTTCTTGATGTTCAGCACTTCATATAGTTCGTGAACTTAATGACCTCGCTACGGTAGCGGGATACGGAGTATTCGATCGGCCTGTTTTGTTCGTCGTATGCCAGATTGTACACCATGCAGATCGCTCGCCCCTTTGGAATGCCGAGCATGCCGGCGTCGGCCTGGTTTGCGTTGGCCGCGCCTACCTCGCGCCGCACTATTGCCACCGGGGAATGATAGGCTTCCT
This sequence comes from Bacillota bacterium, assembly GCA_023404715.1. GTDB lineage: Bacteria > Bacillota > Clostridia > Christensenellales > Aristaeellaceae > Beduinella. Next base: position 18,988 of record JAEYAR010000108.1, read on the forward strand.
TTAGGGTCGCATAGAGCGACGACTTGGAAAAGTCGTATTGCAACAGCCCCGGAAAGCGGGAGGCCTGCGTATACGACTCTGAGAAAAGGATCGGCGCGTTGTTCGCCATGCAAAGGCGCACGAGGGAGTACAGCGGCTCATCCGGGGACAACTGCAGGATTTCGTTGACGGCGGGCTGCGGGCCGACCTGTTTGAACGATATCACCCGGGTGAACGGCGTGTATCCATACTTGCTGATGATCTCGTGGAAGCTTTCATGCTTGGCGATATAGTTGATCTCGATCTTTTTTTGCGAGACAAAGGTGCCTTTGCCCTTTTGGCGGGTCAGGTAGCCGGCGGCGACCAGCTCTTGCATGCATTGGCGGATGGTCGGGCGGCTGATATCCAAGGCCTCGCTGAGCTCGGCCTCCGTCGGCAATGCGTCGCCGTGACTCAAACGGCCCGTTTCGATCATATCTTTGATCATCAACTTGAGCTGATAATAAAGAGGCGTGGGGATTTCCCGGTCGATCTTTCCCTTTAGCTGGTTTAGTATTTCCGGATCAAACGACAGCCTGCTCCGCATCTGTATACTCCCTTTCCGGCTTGTTAGAAGCATCGTAAACCATAATGATATGATATTATTATATTATATGATAAAAGAAAAATCCGCAATAGGTGCGCAAAGCTTCGTGAAAATGTTTGAGGAATAATCGGAAAAATAGGTTGATTTATCGATTGCATGCTGCTATAATGTAATTACAATAATACGTTATGACAAATAGTCATGGCGGTAACAAGGCGGACGGCTGTAACGAAGCTGTCCAGCAAACGTTGGGAGGAATCATCGTGAAACGGAAACTGTGTGCGCTCATCTGTCTGACGCTCCTTGGCGCCTTGCTCGCCTGTATGCCCGCGGGCGCGGAGGCGATGGAACTGACCGTCTACTATGGCGCGACGCTCGATCAAATGACCCCCGTTCTGAACGCGTTTCAAGCGAAGCATCCCGACATCAATTTGAGGAGTTACCGCGCGGCGAACGAGGAGCTGGCCGCTACGATGGAGATGGAGACCCGCTCCGGCAACCCGCAGTTTGACGTGGTCGTACAGGGGAACGGCCCTGTGATCACCCTGCAGGACAAGTACGGCTGCTTTGCGCCGTTTCGCTGTGAGTCGGCCGATGCCATCGCCGAGGGGCTGCGGGATCCGGAAGGTATCATGACGCCCGTCGGCACGGGATTTTACGTGATCATCTACAATACGAACTTGGTGGACGCCGAGGATGCGCCCAAGTCTTTCCTGGATCTGACGGATCCCAAATGGGAAAATGCCGTCGCCATGGCGGACCCGACGAGCTCTTCCTCGATCTATACGCTCATCTGGATGATGACGCAGCATCTGGACCCCGATATCTACGGCTGGAACTTTTTTAAGCGCCTGCAAGAGCTGAACGTGAACTACGTGGCCAGCCACGGCACAATCGGCGAGCTGGTCTCTCTGGGTGAACGCAAGGTGGGTATCCAGGTGATGGCGACGGCGGGCACGTCGCTTAAGAAGGGCGACCCGATCGCGATCGTCTACCCGGAGGAAGGCATGCCCAGCGAGGTGAACGTCGCGGCGATACGCAAAGATACCCCCAATCAGGAGACGGCGGGCCTGTTCGTCGACTTCCTGCTCTCTGAGGAGGGACAAAAGCAGGTCGCGGAAAACCTGGGCTGGATTCCCGTGCGCACCGATCTGAAGGACTATGCGCTGGCCGATGGGACGGCGCTCTCGCGGATCAAGCTCATATCCCGCGACGTGACCTGGGTGACCGAGAACAAATCCGAGGTACTGGAGCGTTTTGCCGAAATACGGGATTGCATGTAACAGCGGCTTCGGACGCATGGCATGCCTGGCCGGCGCCCGAGACGGCAGAGAGGACAGGGGACGATGAAAGAGCAGAAGCTGACGATTCAAAACCTGGTAAAGCGTTACGGCACGGTGACGGCGGTGGACCATATCGACTTGACGATCGGGAGCGGTAAGCTGTTTGCTTTCCTGGGCCCCAGCGGCTGCGGCAAGACGACCACGCTGCGGATGATCGCCGGTCTCGAGACGCCGACGGAGGGAGAGATCGCCGTGGACGGCGTAGTGCTCTCCGACAGCAGGCGCGTGACGCTGCCCGAAAGGCGCAACATGGGCATGGTGTTTCAAAGCTACGCCGTCTGGCCGCACATGAGCGTGTTTGACAACGTTGCCTACGGATTGAAGATCCAAAAGCGACCCAAGGGCGATATCGAAAAGAAGGTCCGGGAGACGCTGAGCCTGGTGGGGTTGGCGGAATACCGCGACCGTTATCCGACGCAGCTTTCAGGTGGCCAACAGCAGCGCGTCGCGCTGGCACGCGCGCTGGCAAACGAGCCGTTCATCCTGCTGCTGGACGAGCCGCTATGCAATCTGGACGCCAAGCTGCGCGAAAACATGCGCTTTGAGATCAGGGCGCTACAGCAGCGCCTGGGCATCACGGCGGTTTACGTGACGCACTCGCAGGACGAGGCGCTGGCCGTATCCGATGAGATCGTCATCATGCGCGACGGGCGCATTTTGCAGCAGGGCGCGCCGGATAAAATCTATGCGCAGCCGGACAGTAGCTTCGTCGCCGGATTTATCGGCCTTATCAACAATCTGGAGGCCGAGGTGGTATCCGTCGAAGACGACCTCTATCGCGTGCGGCTTGCGAACGGGCAGGTGCTGGCGGCCGCAAAGGGTAAGCGCGAGATGCGCCAGGGCGAGCGCTGCCGTCTACTGATCCGGCCGGAAAACATCGTGTTCGACGCCTGGCGGAAGGACGTGATCTACAACAGCCTTAAAGCGCGGATCGAAAACATCAGCTTTACCGGCAGCATCGTAGACGCCTTTATCCGGCTGGCAGGCATCGATGAGCGCTACCGCGTACAGTCTACGCCGCCCTTGCGCTATGCGGCCGGGGAGCGGGCGGTCTGCTATTTTACGCCGGACGCGTGCATTCTGACAAAGGACTGACACGCGACCTCTGATTTGGCATGAAAGGGATAAAGCTGTATGAGGATTACGGACATTCGAACGAAACTGCTGCATGCGCCCGTCGAAAACGCGCTGATCAACCGGACAAAATCCCGCGCGTACATGGAGATCGTGCTGGTAGAGGTCGTCACGGACGACGGACCGACCGGATATGGCTATACCTATACGGACGGCTTCGGGGGGCATGCGATCAAGACGCTGATCGATACGGACATCCGCGCGCTGATCGTGGGAAAAGACCCTACGCAGGTCAAGGCGATCTCCGCATTCTTGCTCTGGGAGCTGCGGCAGGCGGGGTTTGCGGGCATCACGGTGCTGGGTGCGGCGGGCGTCGACCTGGCGCTTTGGGACATTTGCAGCCAGGCGGCTGGACGTCCTGTTTGCGACATCCTGGGTAAGTATCGTGAGAAGACGCCCATGTACGCCAGCGTCGCCGGATGGGCCGGGCTGCCTGTGGAAGAGATGGTCGCGCGCGCCAAGGAGCTTGTAATCGCGCAGAAGATGCTCGGCGTCAAAATCCAGGTCGGCCGGGCCGCTCTGGAGACGGACGCCATGCGCATTGAAAAGCTGCGCCTTGCCCTGGGGCGAGAGGCGAAGCTGTTTATCGACGCCAACACCCTGCTGGACGTGCCCACGGCCATCCGTCTGGGCAAAAGGCTGCAGGAGTACGACATCTTTTGGCTGGAGGAGCCCCTTCCCCTGCGGGATCCGCAGGGGCACCGCATCCTTTCAGAGCAAATCGGCATTCCCTTGGCCACCGGGGAGAACTTTTTTGGCCTACACGACTGCGACGAGTACGTTCGGGATCGCTTGGTCCGGTATATCCAGGCGGACGTGATCCGGGTCGGCGGCATTACCGAGTGGCTGCGCGTCGCCTCCTACTGCGACGCGCAGGGGATCCGCGTTTCGCCGCATTTCGTGATGGAGGTGACGGCGCAGGTGCAGTGCTGCGTGCCCAACGCCCTGTTTGTAGAATACATCCCCTGGTTTCAGACGTTCTTCGAGGAACCGATTCATACGGCGGACGGTTTCGCCTATGCGCGCGCCAAGCCGGGCTTGGGTCTCAAATTTACACAGTCCGCCATCGAGCGGTATGAAGTGAAAGGATGAGGGGGATGCGAGGCGGAGGGTCAAAGGCCCACGCCAAGCGGCCGTTTCAGGCGAGCGCGGTCCTGTTTATCGCCGTATGCCTGATCATCGCGCTGCTGGTTCTGGTGCCGATCGGCTACATGATCTTTGAAAGCGCCACAGACGAGGCGGGCGTCTTGACGATTCAAAACTTTATCAAGTACTTCAAACGCGGGAGCATCCGGGAGGCGCTGCGAAACACGGTGTTGGTCGCGGTGGGCATCGGCGGCCTGGGGACGCTGCTGGGCGTCATGCTGGCCTTTGGCGTCAGCCGCACGAACATGCGATTCAAAGCCCTGGTCAAGAGCACCATCATCATCGCCATCATGACGCCGCCTTTCTTAATCACGCTGGCATACATCATCCTAGCAGGGCCCAACGTGGGCTTCGTAAACCGGGCGCTGCGGTTTTTGTTTTGGCGGGGGATCACCTATGGGCCGATCGATATCTACTCGGTCTGGTCGCTGGTGGTCCTGGGCCTGCCGCAGGGCATCGCCACGATCTTCATGATGGTGTTTCCGGCGATGGAAAACATGGATCCCTATCTGGAGGAGGCGGCGCGCATGTCGGGCGGGAGCGCCCGGCGCGCTTCGCTGAGCATCACCATTCCACTGGCGCGCCCGGCCATCCTCTCCGGGTTGATCCTCTCTTTCGGCCAGTCGCTGGCGCTGTACGGCGTGCCGCGCATGCTCAACATCAACGTGCTGACGACCAAAATCCGCGAGTCGATCACCGTGATGGACTTCAAAATGGGCGCGGTGCTTTCGACTACGGTGACGGCGCTGTCACTGCTTGCGGTGTTTCTATATAGACGCACCGTGCGCTCCAGCAAAAAATACTCGACCATCTCCGCCAAGGGGTTTCGCCCCAGCGTGATGAAGCTGGGCCGCTCGCGCTATCTCTTCTCGGCGCTCGGGCTCGTCTACGCGCTGTTTGGCTTCCTCATCCCTTACTGCACGCTGCTAATGGCGTCGTTCATGCGCTCGGTCGGAAACGGGTTTGAAAAGAGCAACTGGACGCTGCGTAACTACGCGTCGCTCATAAACAACGACGTGGCGATCACCGCCCTGAAAAACAGTCTGTTCTTAGGCGCGATGACGGCGACCTGCGTGGTGCTGCTGGGCCTGATCGCTGGGTACATCATCGTTCGCGCCAAGGTGCGCGGAAGGGGCGTTGTGGAATACCTTTGCAACATGCCCTCGGGCATTTCCGGCACAGCGCTGGCCATGGGCCTCATCTTTATGTATCTGAGCAAACCGCTGAACCAGCTGCATTTGTACGGTACGATCTGGCTGCTGCTGATCGCCTATATCACGCGCATGCTGCCTTCAGGCGTGCGTTACTGTCAATCGGCGCTCATCCAGATTCATACGGAGCTCGAGGAGGCGAGCCGCATTTCGGGCGCTTCCTGGGGGAGAACCATGCGGAGCGTGACCGTGCCGTTGGCGAAGACGGGCATGCTGTACGCCTGGATTCTCACGTTCGTCATGGCCTTTCCAGAGCTGAGCAGCTCCGTCATGCTGCGCAACGCGGGCACGGACGTCGTGGCCACGGCTATTTTGGACCTGTGGGACGGCGCGGGCGGCCTGCCGCAGGCGGCGGCTTTCGGCACGGTGGTCTTTATGCTGGTGACGGGCCTTGTGCTCCTGGCGCAAAAGGTGACGGGGCGATCCATGATCGATCGGACATAGGGAGGAAGAACGATGGGGCTGATCAACAATCAAAAAGCGTACGATCCGTCATTGGTCTGGCACCGAGGTGCGGAGAACATCGAGGTATACGGGCAAAGGATCGGGTATCGCTTTCAAATCAGGATGCCGAATTTCAGGGGCAATTATCTCTCGTGCATTGAGGAGCTGCGCTTTACGCTGGACGGCGAGCCGGTCGACCCGGCGCAAACGGAGCTGCTGCTCAACGGCAAACGCTTTCAGATGGAGGAACTGCCGGAGCTATTCAAGGAATATTGGAATGTATGTGATTGCGGCGTAGTCGAGGTGCTGCGCGAAGGCGGGCTGACGGGAAAACACCGCATCGGCGCGCGGATGCGGCTGCGCTACGGGTATTCGGCGTATTTTGGCGTGTGCAAGGTCGTCACTTCAAAGGCCGAGCGGGAACTGTGCTTTACGCGGGAGAAGGCGGCGCTATGACCAAGGGGATGAAGCTGGGCGTATCGCTCTTTTCTTACTCGAGCGAGTATTATCTGGGGCGGCTTTCTTTAGACGACATCCTGCGCAAGGCAAAGGAAGCGGGGGCCGAGGGGATTGAGATCGTGGCGTCGCAGATGATGCCGGGCTATCCTTGCCCGGCCAGCCGCTGGCTGCACGATCTGCGGGCGCGGTGCGAAGCGCTGGGCCTCGAGCCGTTCTGTTACAGCGCGCACCTGGACAGCGGCCTGCGCAGCGACCGCTTCCTCACGGATGAGGAAAAGGTTATGAGCACGGTGAACGATATCCGTAACGCGTACGAGATGGGCGCGAGCGTCGTGCGCACGCAGCATTCCATCTCGCCGGAGCTGCTTTGCCGTGTGGCGCCGTGGGCGGAAAGATACCGTATCAAGGTAGGCGTCGAGATCCACCCGCCGCACAGGCTGGATACGGAGATTTGGCGGCGGTTTATCGAGGCGTTTCGCAGGCTCGATACGCCGTACATCGGCATGGTGGTCGATACGGGCATCTATCAGGAGTTTCCTTATGACGGCTGGCTCGACGCTTACGCGCAGCACGGCGTGCGCCGCGAGGCCATAGACGCGCTGCTCTCGCTGCTGGCCGAGGGAAAGGGCCTGGATGCGGCCGGGGAATACCTGTCCTTGCACGGCGGGGACGCATACGCCATGGAAATGGCGGAAGAGCTCTTCGCCCTCTACCGTCCGTACCGGCCGGATGCGCTGGCGGAGGTGATGCGCTACGTGACGCACTTCCACACCAAGTTCTATCACATGGAAGGCGGAGAGGAAAAGACGATTCCCTACGCAAAGATCCTGGACGTCATCGCTCGAAGCGGGTTCGACGGATTCTTAATCAGCGAGTACGAGGGGCACTATTGCTACGACGCCGGCCAATTCCCGGCCGCCGAGCAGGTCGGCGCGCACATCGACATGGAAAGACGCCTGCTCGCGAAATGAAGAGGAGAGAAAATGAGCATGGTTACCAAACGCATTACCAGCCGCAATCAGGACGGGGACGACATCCTAAACCTGTTCAAGCGGGATAACGAGGCGGGCGCGGGCGTTGATACAGACCGCCGCGTACGGGTGGGCATCATCGGTACCGGTTGGATCGCGGCGGCGCATATCGCGAGTTACTTGAAGATGCCGGATGTGGATATCGTCGCTGGGGCGGACCTCATCGAGGGAAAGGCCGGCGCGTTCTTCAGGCGGCATGGCGTGACGCAGGCGCATACATACACGGACCATAAGGAAATGCTGCAGAAAGAGACGCTCGATTGCGTGAGCGTGTGTACGTACAATAGGACCCACGCGCAGTGCACGATCGACGCGCTGAATGCGGGCGTGCACGTGTTGCTGGAGAAGCCCATGTGTGTGACGTTGGAGGAAGCGTTGGAGATCGTGCGCGCCGAAAAACGCAGCGGCAAGGTGCTGTCCATCGGGTTTCAGCCGCGCTTTGACCCCAACATGCGCAAGATCAAGGAGATCGTGCAGTCCGGCGAGCTGGGCGATGTGTACTATATCCAGACGGGCGGCGGCAGGCGGCGCGGCATTCCGGTGCCGTTCGGCACCAGCTTTATCGAGGCGGAAACCGCGGGCATCGGCGCGGTCGGCGATATCGGCTGTTATTCGTTGGACATGGTGTTAAGCGCCGTCGGCTATCCGAAGCCCTTGACCGTCACGGGCTTTCGGGGCGCGTTCTTCGGCAACAAGCCGGAGTACTATCGTAAACACCCTGAGTATGCGCGCAAGTTCGGCGTGGACGACTTCGCCGCCGCGTTCATCCGTTTGGAGGGCGGCATCGTTCTGGATTTTCGCATCGCCTGGGCCATGAACATGGATACGCCGGGCGACACGCTGATCTTCGGCACCAAAGCCGGCCTGCGCATCCCCTCCACCGAGTGTTGGAACGGGACGGTGGGCGGGCCGATGAAGGCCTATATGCAGTTTGGCGGTTTGGAAACCTGCCTTGAAATCCCGGTCATCGATGCCGAGGAGATCGATCTATTCGACCTGAAGATCCGCTCCTTTCTCGATGCGGCAAAGAATGGCGGGGATGCGCCGGTGCCGGCAAGCCAAATTCTCTACAATCAGGCCATTATCGACGGCATCGTCCGCTCCAGCGACCTGGGGCAGGAGGTAAAGATCGTCATTCCCGATCTGTGAGCGAGGCTGTTGTGGGGGAAGAACCCGCCCGATGTGTGGGGATTCAACGAGGGAGTATGAAGAAACAGAGCCTATTTTATATGCTTTTTGCCGCAGTGGGATGAGCAGAAAACGATCTGTTGACGGACGATACACGACGCGGGGCTGGAAAGCTGCAGCCCCGCGCCGTGTATAACGAATTTCCGTTACCGCTCTTTTCGGGCCGCATGGCGGCCGATCTTATTTCATCTCAAACGTATGTGTCTCATAGCGGCTCTTGTCCCAGCAGTTGTAGCCGCGCAGGATGATCTTATCGGGCATCGTCGCCATGGGCTGCAGGGATTCCTGCTGAATAAACCGTTTGCCGTCCGAGCCGTCGGACGCCCCGATGCTGCCGCTCGTGGCGCCTCCGGGCAGCCGTTCGCCGTTCTCATCGATAAATTCAAACCAGAGGCCGTCATCTGTAGCGGCGTACGCGGCTTCGTCGATTATGGTGAATTCCACCTCGCAGTAGATCGCCATGGGCGTCGGCTTTAGCGTGATGCGATCGACCTGCACGCCGCAATCCGAATAGATCGCCGGCGCGGTATTCTGCACGGCGCCGTCCGGAACGTTTTGCGCCGCGGGGAGCGCTATGGAGATCCTCTCGGTCTGCTGCTTTTCCAAATCGAGCGTTTCGTTCTCATCAAATACGGTGCTCGCGCAGTTTAGGTAGACCGTAGGCGCTTGCGCATCCCCTTTGTACGTGCCGGATAGCATGTAGACGAGCGTGCCGTCGTCTTCCATGACAAAGTCGATGTTATCCATAAAGTCCGGCTTGCCCAAGACGGCGCCGTCGTCATACACGGAGATACGCACGAGCCTTATCTTTCCGTTTTCCTTCGCCCAATCGCGCAGGGTCAGCCTACCGGCTTTCTTTTCGCCCAAGAGATCGGCGGCCGGATCGTCGGGGAAGCTGTCGAGTCCCATGAGCAGAACGTCTTCATTTCTGGCGTTCACCGCGACGACGACGTATAGGTTGTTCCCATCGAAGATGGCTTCGCGCACGGTGAAGGCTGCGTCTTCTGTCTGCGCATCGGCTTGCGGGAAGTCCTTTTGAACGAGATTTTGCGCCTCAGGCAACGTCTGAACACCCTGCCTTTCGGCGATAAAGTTGAGCACGCCCCATTGATTGGCCGCCGCGATGGCAACCGTCGCGAGCAGGATGCACGCGAGCGCGATCATGAGCCCCAAGCTGAATTTTTTCATATGACGTTCCTCTTCCTCTTTCTGAATGGTCTCAAGCGAGCGATGGACGGCGTTTACAAAGCCGGGATCGGCCTCGCCGAACACGCGTTGCAGTTCCTTGCGGTCCTTCACGGCTGAAACACCTCTTCCTCGAGCAATTCACGAAGTTGTTGCCTACCCCTGGACATGCGCGTCTTGATCGTGCCCACGGGCAAGCGCAGCATGCGAGCGACCTCATCCACCTTGAACCCCTCGATATAATAGAGGATCAGGGGAATGCGCAGCGTGTCGGGCAGACGCAGCAGCGCGTCATGCAGTGCGGGGGCTGCGCTGTCCCTGGGCGCCGGCGGAGGTACGTCCTCACAGGGCGCTTCGCGCCGGTTCTTTTTTTGAATATTGCGACATTCGTTTAGGAGGATGCGCACGACCCAGGTTTGCATATAACGTTCGTCCCGCAGGCGCTCACGGTGCTGCCAGGCCTTGCGCAGGCATTCCTGTACGGCGTCCTCGCGGTCGCACACCCTGGGCAGCTGCGCGTAACTGACCCGATAGAGCAGCTGCGTCATCTCCGTAATGCGCTTCGCAAATTCGTCGCTCGTCATGATGCGCCTCCTGTATGACGCCCCGACGGCGTCCTTTTTTTGACCGGTCAACCGTTAGACCGAGATGGATGTCAATTGGTTTTTGGAAAATGAAAAAAGGGCGCGTCAAATTTAGAAGTATTTGAAACGTCCCCATGTATTGCATAATTACTTTGCAAGTCGTGCAGCTGCGGCCTGCTTATATTCCTGCGGCGTCTGGCCCGTTTGAGCTTTGAAAACCTTGATAAAATAGGTGGTGTTGTCATACCCGCAGCCTGAAGCGATTTCATATACGCGTAGATGGGTGTTACATAGCAGCTCGCGGGCGAGATTCATACGTGATTGGGTGATATATTCGTGAATGCTGGTGCCCATCTCCTGCTTGAATACACGAGAGAGATACCCCGTGCTATATCCCGATACCTCGGCCAGCGCTGAGGTGCTCAGGTCCTCGCTGATGTGATCGTGGATATAGTTCGCCACATACTGGGCGATGGAGCGCACCGCGCTGTCCATCTGCCTTTGTGAAGCTTTCTTTAATTCCTCTGTTAGGTACGTGAACCATTGCGCACTGGCGCGCGCGGCCTCGCGATCGGCCGCCTCCAGCGCAGTGAAGAGCCTATTTTGATTGACGTGGGAAAGCAGCGCGCCGAGAAGCGTAGCGGCATATTCCGCAGCGAAGGGATCGCTTCCCTCGCTTTTTAGATAGTCTAAAATCGGCGTTATATCGTCGTTTAACCGATCAAAATCCGCGCTTTTGATGTCGCGAAGGCAACGGGCCAGAGGCTCCCGCAGAGCCGCGCCTATAATGGTCGCGGCATCAGGCGGCCCGCCCGCCCTCGTGTGACGGATCGCTGCGCCGGTTGCGCCGCGCAGAATCTCCTGCGTCAGCATGCCGTGCAATTCCAGATAGCGTTCCGTAAGCCCGCGTACATTTACCGCCTCGTCCGCCACCACGAAGAACAGCGTGAGGGACAGATGCTGCTCGAGTTGCGTGCGCGCCTTGCGAATAAGCTGAAATAGGGTATCTGCGAGGGGGCGGTCGTCTACCATAGATAGGACCCATACCAGCGTATGATCCAACATCAGGGAATCGCACCATAAAAGGCCGTCTCCTAACGCCTCGGTCAGCGTTTTTTCTACCGCGGCCTGCGCCGTCAGCTTCAGCCGTGAGGCCATCCCCTGTACGCCGTCCGCGCGTGCTGCGATTACGTAGAGATGGCCGCATGCGCTCTCCTCGAGCTCGCTCAGCGTTTCCTCGGAGGCCACGCCCACAAAGAGCTGCGTCAACAGCTGGCGGCGATAGGCGGGCAGCATCTGTTCATAGCGGTTCTGCGCCTCGCGGATCTGCCAAACGATGCGTCGGCGGCTGAGCACGCGATCTATCGCCTCGCTCACAGCGCGCAGGATCACTTCATCTCCCTCGGTCTTGAGCAGGTAATGCATGGCGTTTTGACGAAAGGCCTCATATGCATAATGGAAATCATCATACCCTGTCAAAAAGAGAATGAAAATGTTAGGGTTTGTTTCGCGAAGCCTCTCCGCCAGCGCCAACCCCGTTATACCCGGCATCTGGATATCGCTGATGAGGATGTCGCACGGCCCTTCCGTCGCCAAACGTAGCGCCGTAGCGCCGTTGTACGCCGTGCGTACGGTCAGCTTTACGCGCGGGGAAAAGGCGTCGCGAATGAGATCGCTCAGCTCGTCTGCGATGATGGGCTCGTCGTCCACGAGGATCATGCAAATGGTATCCTGACTGTTCATAGCTCCTCCCGAATGTCTTCGATGTGCATGCGTACCATCAATCCGCCCAGCGATGAACGCTCCACTTCAAGGGCGCTTGCTTGCCCAAAGTAGATTTGTAACCTTCGGTGAATGTTGACAAGCGCCGTGGTCTCGATACCCTCGTCGCGGCAATTCAGCTTGTCCTGTATAGCGCGCAGGGCATCTTCTGTCAGTGCCCCGCTGTTCTCTACCAGAATATCAAAGCTGGAGGGCGAGCGCACGTCGTAATGCACGCTCAACAGCATGGTTTTCGTGCCGTCGCCGCTTTCGTAAGCATATTTGAATGCATTTTCCAAAAGAGGCTGCAAGATAAGCCGCGGCACATACACGCTCGCGATCTCGGGCTGCGGGTCCTCGATCTGCACATCCAAGGCGTCCCGAAAACGGAATTTTTGAATGGCCGCGTAATTGCGCGCGTGCTCTACCTCCTCGCTCAGATGCTTCTCATCGTCGGCGTTTCGCGTCACATAGTGATAGAACTGACCTAAATGCTCCGCGAGCCGGAGGCTGCTTTCCCGATCCCCTTTTTTGATCAGCCGGTAAAGGATGAAATAGCTGTTATACATAAAATGCGGGCTGATCTGCGCCTGAAGCTGCTTGAGGTTAGCACGGCTGACCAGAATTTGCTGCTTCAGGTTGTTTTCCACATACGCCTCGGTCTTTTCCATCATCCGATTGTAGCTATTGTATACGGAGTAAAACGGCGACTTCTCGTCGATGGAGATGCGGAATTTAAAATCGCCGTTTTCCGCGTGGCCGAACGCGTCGATCAGGAGCTGATAGAGGGGAATGTAGACCTGTCCATACCAAACGAGGTCCCCTACCACCTCGATTAGCAGGGCCAGCAACACGAATAGAACGCATAAAACGGCCACCTGCTGGATGAAGACGTCCGTCTCGTCGTCGTGGAGAAGGTAATGGACGCGCAGCGCAAAGCGCCGGCCGTCCACCGTGAGGTGGGTGAACCCGCCCGCGGCAGTTCCTTGTCCGTCATCCTGCGGGACCGCGTCGATCCATTCCAGCATGATTTCGTCTTCCTCGCCCGTGCGGATGGGCGAAAGCTCGTCCACGATGCCCGCCTCGTCCAACACAGCCACGAAAACAGCTGCGATGCTTTGCGGCTCGTCCAGCTCCGTTCGGATGGCCGTCAGCGTCACCTTATCGTCCAAGACGACAAGGCCGTCGGATAGCTCGGAAGGTTTGAGCCAGCCCGGCAGAGCGGCGCTGGCCCGCGCGTCGGAAATGGTCTTGTCCAGCGCGGGAATGTAGAGGAGCGCGGCGGATACATAGTTGGCGCTTTCGCGAAATTGCAATAAGCTCCTGTGCAAGCGCTGTTGCAAATCATAGCGCCGGTACCAGTCCAGATCGTCGTACAGGTATACAAATTTGGTAAATTCCTGCGAGCTGAGGATCTCCTGTTGGTCGTAGACGATATCCGTAAGCGTGCTCTCGATTTCGCTTACGACCAGTTCGATGCGCTCAAGCTGATGTTGATGCTTTGTGCGAATGTTGTGCCAGAGGGTCATGCCTAGAATGAGGAAGAAACACACGACCAAGAGCAGAAGCATCAGCACGGAGGGAAGCATCCTGCGCAGCACCATGAAGCGAAAAAGCGGCTGCCTGGATCTACGTTCCATTTGTTTATGCCCCCTTCCAGGCGGGTTTAAAGCAGGTCGTGAGTGATCGGGGGATACGCGTCGTCCGTATGCGCCTGCTGATACCAGTACGGTGTAGCGGCAAACAGGCAACGGCCCTCGTCTCCCCATACGTCGGCCTTGTACTTTTCCAAGTAACCCTCGAAGCGATTTTGAAAGGGGACGCTATCGGCCACATGGAAGCGGCTCACGGATGTGTGGCCGTTTCCGTCGATGGGCATGTGGTTCATCATGGCGAACGGGCTGTCAAAGCGAGCGAAGGGCGGCTCCGCGGCCCATGCATATCCGATGTAATCCTCGCTGCCCGTGCCGAAGGTAGAGGGGAAGCGCTCGCCGTCGATAAAGAGCTTTTCGTCGCCTTCGCCCCACCACCAGTCCACGCTCTTTTGATCCCAGCGGCCATACCACCAGGTATCAGCTTCGCGCTTTGGCTTCGGCCAAGTGTTGAGCACATGCAGATGCACGCCCACAAACCGACCGCCCGCGTTGGGCACCAGCAGCAGCGGCCAATCGGGCCAGCGGTCGCCGTCGGGCGCGAAGCGGCGCGCATTCGCATCGGCGTTGTACCCCCTGTGCCATTTCGCGTGAAAGCGCAGCGTACTCGCCGTTACCTTGGCGTGCTCGTCTAAGGCAAAGGCCATGCGCACGTGCTCGGTCGAGGAGCCGAGGTTACATATCTCCACGCGGCAGCCCGTCTCGAATGGCATGTAGAAGCGACAGGTGAAGCGGCTGCGCTCCATGCTCATGGGCAGGCAGCGATAATGCGCATAGCCGGGCCCGCCGCCGAAGAAATCGCCAATAGGCGCTTCTACAGCCGCTTTTTGACGGCCGTCCCACCTAATACGCAGAATCAGCGTGCGCATGGCGTGAGAGACGGCTTGCTCGTCCGTAGGAAAAAAGCTTAGCTCGCGGATCGCGCCCATGCCGTCGGCTTCATAGAGGCATTCGCTTTGGCCCGACGCGATGGTGCGCTCTATCGTGCGCACGGGCAGAGGCTGCTCGCCGCGCTCGTAAAGCATGCGGTCGGTTTCGGCCAATGCGATCATTCCGTCGCGGGTATAGCGTTCCTCGTAGTGCGGTAGTTCAGCTTCTTCGGGAAAGCGCGTATAGGTAAAGTGGTAATACGCGCCCCAGCCCGGCGTCAGCTCGATGCGGCAATACCGCCCGAACGGGATGGGGATGAAGCTGTTGCGCCCGCGCGACAGGCGCAGCGACAGCTCGGAGAGGTTGAGCGGGGGCAGCTCGCCCCTTTGACGCTCAAACCAGTCGATAAACGGCAGGTCCTCAATAGGCGTATCGGGGTTATCCACATAAATGCGCATATGCCCCCGCTCCGGGAGCGCGCTCCAAACGCGCCAGATCACGCCGGGGCCTTCGCACTCAAACGCCACGATACTCCCGTCCGCCAGCATGCGAATACATCCGCTGCCGTCGTCGTTGGCGTCCCACGCAGTGTAGGTATCCGTTTTTTCGTCATAGGCGGACGCGCGATCACGGCTGGACATGCAGCCGCCCGTCTCGCCCACGGGCGCGGCCTGCGCAAGCCCTTTTAGATCCGTCAGGCGGCCGAGCAACTCTCGATACGTCATAAATTCCTCTCCTCTTTTTTATATATTACACAAAACCGAAGTTCACTGTCAAGTGAAACGCGAATCGCGGCGGGCCGCATGAATGATGGTGGCCTGCCGCGATTGTTACGCATTGGCTATTTTCACATTGCTGAAACGGACCTTGCCCTCCGAAACGAATAGGCCGAATGAATCCCCCTGCCTGTCGAGCATGCGCGTGCCCAGGGCGATGCGGTCATCCACATACACGATCAAAACGCTGCCATCCACCAACACGTCTATGTGGAAGCGATTGTCCGTAAAGGGGGATAGCGGGCGCTCCATTTCTACCTCGTAGGGGAATTTCTGGCCGCCGCGCTCCGTCATTCGAATAGCGGTCTTGTATTCAACGCGCCGGCGGAACGGGTCGACGATGGCGTAGTAACCCTCGGCAAAACGCTCGTCTACATGCAGCGCGACGCCCAGCTGGGCGGTCTCATCTAAGATATCCACATCCAAGGATAGCCTGCAGGTTTCCGTCATAGGTTCGAGCAGCAAGCTCGCGTAGCTGTAGGGCGCATCCGCCTCCAGCGCGCCTTCACCGATGCGCCATTGGCCGCATAACGGATGGGGGCTTACGGGATGCACGGGTCCAAAGGCGTCCAACACCTCGGGCAGCGGCGATACGCGCAGCGTCCCGTCCGCCTCCTGATGAAGTTCGTGAACTACGAGGTTCCCGCCCCAGTCCCATTCGTTGCAGTCCTGTCCCTCGTGATTGCGGGGGTTGAAGCGATGGTCGTTTTGCTCCCGCGTCGGATTCCAACCGTACACGAAACGTCGTTTGCCGTCCGTTCCCGTCTTGGCAGCATAGAAGGCGCGGGTGTCAAAGGTATCCACCTCAGGCGTGATCCACGGTCCGCTTAAAGAATGGCTCATGCGGTACAGCGTTTGAAAACGGTCGGCGTAGGATGAATATACCAGATAGTACCAGTCTCCCCAACGGAACAGATCGGGGCATTCAAAGGCGCATTGTGCGTCCATGGGCGCGTAGAGCGGCTCGCAGTACGACCAGCGCCGCAAGTCGTCGGACTTGCACAGGCCTACGCAGCCGCGTCGGGTGGTGGGGCCCTTCTTCTGCGCCGCGAGAATCATCCACCAGCACGCCTCCTCCTCGTTCCAAAAGACGAAGGGATCGCGCCAGTGAACGGGCGCGTAGATGCATCCGTCTGAGGCGAAGGCGTCTTCGGGTACGGGCGTCCAGGCGACCAGGTCGCTGCTGGTGGCGTGGTTGATGAAATTGCGTTCGGGCTGGGTCTGAAAGGTGCAATAGAACATATGGTATACATTATCCACCTTGATGACCGAGCCTGTGCCGCCCTCGATACCCGTATCGTGTTCGGTAAAGTGTACGTGATCGGTCGTAGAGAGCATCACCCAACCGTCGCGAAAGCCTTCCAACCGCTTGGCGCGGTAATTGCGCAGGTAGAACGGCTTGAAGACGCCGCCGTCATAAAAAGGGATCATATCGCCGAGCACAGCGTTTTCCGGTTTGTAAAAGATACGCATGATGCCGTCATCCTTTCTGTGGCAGTGTGTAGAGCGCCGTGTTGCGGAAGACTGCCTCGCCGTCGCTCACAATCAGGCCGAATTTGCGCGCACGCAGGTCGTAGGCGCGGGAACTGAGGGCCACGCAGTCGTTTACATAGAGAACGACCGTCGTATCGTCCACAAAAATACGCACGTGGTAGCGCTCGTTGGGCACGAGCTTGAGCGGGCGTTCCAGCTCCACGGCATGCGGGAATGTCCAACCGCCCTGCTCGTGCATGCGCAGCGGTCCCTTCCATTCAACGCGTTGGCGCTTTGGTTCAAAATAAAAGTAGTATCCGCGCGCAAACTCCTCGTCTACCTGAAGGGCGATGCCGACCCGCTCCGTGCCCTCGGCAAAGGTGAACTCCGTCTCGAAACGGCACACGGAGGGCACTTCGTTGCGGCTAATAAGGCTGGCGTAGGCGTGCGGACTTTGCGCTGCGATCACCGCTTCGTCCACCTGCCACGCGCCGTTGAGCGGCTGCCATTGCAGGTCGTTGGGCACCGTGAGGGCGCGGGGCAGGGCCTCTACGGGCTTTACGCCCAAGGTGCCGTCCGCATGCTGTACCAGCTCGTGTACTACCATAGAGCCGCCCCAATCCCATGTGTTGTAATCATACCCGTCGTAATGCTCGGGGTCGAAACGCCATGTGTTTTGCGTGCGCGTGGGATTCCAGCCGTACAGGTAACGGCGTCGGCCGTCGGCGCCCGTTTTGGCGGCGTAGAACGCACGTGCGTCGAAGGAATCGATCCTGGGTCGTATCCATGGCCCCTTTAGCGAGCGGCTCATGCGGTACAGGGTTTGAAAGCGGTCGGTGAACTGTGAAAATAAAAGGTACCACCATCCGTTCATATAGAACAGGTCGGGGCACTCATAGGCGGACATGCAGGCGTTGGGCGCGTACAGCGGCTCGCAGCAACGCCAGCGGCGCAGGTCGTCGGACTTGCATAGGCCTACGCAGCCACGGCGGGCGGTCGGCCCCACGCTCTGCGCGCAGAGCAGCATCCACCACAGGCCTTCCTCTTCGTTGTAGAACACGAAGGGGTCGCGCCAGTCGGTTGGCAGATAATAGCGCTCGTCCGGGCCGAAGGTCTCCTCGGGCAGCTCGGTCCACTGCTTCAAGTCGGGGCTTGTGGCGTGCCATACGTATTGGCGTTGTGGAGTGGACTGGAATTTGCAGTAGAACATATGATACATGCCCTCATGTCTGAGCACGCAGCCCGTGCCACCGCGGATGCCCGTGGGCGTTTCGCTATAATGGAGATGATCTCGCGTCGCCAGCATGTGCCAGCCGTCGGTCCGATCCGCGCCATAGTACGGATTCCAGTTCTTCAAATAAAACGGCTTGAACACGCCGTCCTCGAAGAAGGGAATTACGTCGCCGACGCGGGCATGCTGCGGGGTATAAAACAGTTCCATGGCCGTATCCTCCCTTTTTACTTGATGCTTTGATTGTATCGGAAGGAAGGCGCCCGCGTATATGCAAGAAATATGATCTTTATCCTCTATTTGTGACTCTCTATTGGCAAAAGACCTTATTTCGCAGCTTCAAGGGTACGAAATGGAGCATAAATGTCAGATTCTTTCGATTTACCCCCGAAAATCGGATTGATATAATAAGGGCACAACGTCAAAAGGGGTGAGGGCATGGTTCAACCGATACGCAGAGCCGAAAGAAAGCATCGTTTTCGCAAGGAGTTGCCGTTTCACCTGATGCTGCTGCCCGGCGCGCTGATTGTATTCTTATTCAAATACATTCCTATGGGCGGACTGTGCATCGCGTTTCAGGATTATTCGCCCATCTTCGGCCTTTTCGAACAGGAATGGGTCGGACTCGAGAACTTCGTCTATGTGTTTTCCACTCCCACTTTTCCGAGAGTGATTTACAACACCGTGTTCATCGCCGTGCTCAAGATCATCGCGGGCATCGTGGTGCCCGTAGCCTTCGCCCTGATGCTCAACGAGGTGCGCAGCATCGGCTATAAGCGCACGTTGCAAACTGTGGTATACCTGCCGCATTTCATCTCGTGGGTCGCGCTGGCGGGTATCTTTCTAGATGTGCTCAGCATGGACGGTATTGTGAACAACACATTGGGCAAGCTGGGCCTAGATCCGGTCTACTTTCTGGGCGACGAAAAGGTATTTCCCTACACCATGGTGGTCACGGATGTATGGAAAACATTCGGTTGGAACACCATCGTGTATCTGGCGGCGATCACAGGCGTAGACCCCGCGCTGTACGAGGCGGCTTATTTGGACGGCGCAGGGCGTTTTCGACAGACGGTGCATGTGACGCTGCCCACCATCATGCCCATTGTGGTGCTGATGACCATCCTATCTATCGGCAATGTTCTTCGGGCGGGTTTCGACCAGATCTTCAATCTCTACTCCCCGCTGGTGTACTCCACAGGCGATATCATCGACACGTTCGTGTACCGTCTGGGCATCGTAAGCGCGCAATTTGGCCCGGCGACGGCGGTCGGCCTCTTTCAATCGCTCGTATCCTGCGCGCTGATCGTGACGGGTTATTGGGCGGCGGATCATTTTGCGGGCTACCGCGTATTCTGAGGAGGCGACGAGATCATGAAACAGACGCGTCCGCAAAAGATTTACTGTGCTTTCAACTACGTGTTTCTCACCTCGCTGGCTATCATCTGCCTGCTGCCCATGGTCAACATCGTGGCGCTATCGTTTTCCTCGCGCAACATGGTCAACGCGGGATTGGTATCGCTTTGGCCCCGTCAATTCACCCTTGGCTCCTACAGCTACATGCTGGAAAAGAGCGGCTTGTTTCCGGCGCTTTTGGTCACGCTCAAGCGAGTAGGGATTGGGCTCGGCGTTAATTTGGTGATGACCGTCCTCGTGGCCTATCCGCTCTCTAAGGATGAAACGGCGTTTCGCAGCCGTAGGATCTACGTCGGCTTCTTCCTGTTTTCTATGATTTTTAACGGCGGCCTGATTCCCACCTATCTGCTCATCAAGGAGCTATCCTTGCTGGATACCGTATGGGCGCTCATATTGCCCAATGCCGTGACCATGTACTATGTGCTGCTCATGCTGAATTTCTTCCGCGGCATTCCCACGAGCATCGAGGAAGCTGCAGTGGTGGACGGCGCCAACCGCTGGCAAACGCTGGTGCGCATCTATCTGCCCCTTTCCCTTCCTTCGCTGGCGACGATTACGCTGTTCATCATCGTAGGACATTGGAACGAGTGGTTTGACGGCATGATTTACAACAACAAGCCCGCGCACTATCCGCTGATGACCTTTCTGCAATACCACGTGATCAACTTTAAAACTTCGGATTTGCGTCCTGAGCAGATCGCCGCCAACCCCGCTTTGGCAGATCTAGACGGCCGCGCGATCAAATCCGCCGGCATTGTGTTGTGTACGCTCCCCATCCTGTGTTTCTACCCCTTCCTGCAACGTTACTTTGTCTCCGGCATCGTCATGGGCAGCGTGAAGGGTTAAGAAAAAGAATAGAACAAAGGAGGCACCTTATTTATGAAAAGACTTCGTCAGCTTCTCTTGGCAACGCTCGTTTGCGCGCTGTTGTCATCCGGGTTCGCCTTTGCCGAGAGCGGTGAAAGCCTCTCCCAATGGGCGATGGACGAGCCTGTGACCGTATCCATCATCAAAAAGCAGAACCCCGCCGTGATTCGCTATGTGGACGGCGAGAGCGCTACCGACAACATCTACCACAATACCTATCGCGATCAGCTCAACATCGAGCTGGATTATCAGATCCATGGCGACAGCGATGAGTATCTGCAAAAGCTGACCATGGCGATCGCCTCAGGCGACCTACCGGACCTGCTCTTTTTGCCTATGGATCAGTACACTCAGCTTGCCAAGGCAGGAAAGCTGTGGGATATGGGTCCGATCTTGGAGAAATATGCCTCGGATCTGACGAAGAGCTGCATGAATTCCGATGGCGGCGCGCTGATGGAGGCCGCTAAGGTGGACGATACCCTGTACTGCATTCCCACGGGCAACGCGCAGCGCATTCCCTCGCAGTATTTATGGATCCGAAAGGATTGGCTGGACAAGCTCGGCCTTTCGCTGCCCGATACGTTTGACGACGTAGTGGAAATCGCCCGCGCTTTTAAGCACAACGATCCCGACGGCAACGGCAAAAACGATACCTGGGGCCTGGGCCTTTGTAATGAGATGTCCGATTATAGCGGGTTTGGCACGGCAGAGGGCGTGTTGAACGCCTTTGGCGGTTCGTTGCTCAGGCAAATCTGGGTGGAGGATGAAAACGGCGAAATGGTGTACGTCCCCACCACCGAAGGCACCCGCGAGGGCCTGGCGCAGCTCGCAGCGTTGTTTGCGGAGGGATTGATTAACGAGGAATTCGGCGTGACCGACGCGGACGGCGTAGGCGAGGCGGTCGCCGCGGGCAAGTGCGGCCTGTTTTACGGCGGCGACGGCATCTCTTGGGGCTACGGCCGGGATGCCATCGCCAACAATCCCGATTGCGGCTGGGTATGTGTCAACGCGCCGTCCAAGGAAGGCGGCATGGCGAGCGCCTACTCCTTCATCCAACTGGAGTATGTGTATGCCGTCAATAAGGAGTTTGAACATCCTGAAGCGCTGGTAAAGCTGGTCAACTTCAATAACGACCGAATCAACAGCCCGGAGGCCACGCTGGATTCGCTGGCCGTGTGGGGCGTGAACCCGGAGACTGGCATCAACCAATGCGATTACACCTACGGCTTGGTAGATCCCTATCAAAACAAAGCAATCGGTTACAACACCACCATCGGCGAGGTGTTCAAGGGCGAGCTGGACGCCGAAGACCTGATGCCCGAGGCCTACCGTTACTACGAGGGCATCAAGCGCTATGTAGACGAGGGGTGGGATAAGACTGGCAGCGCTAATCCCGAGGACCTGACCGCCTTCCAGTATGCCATGTGCTGGGGCCCGCAGTTTGGCTCGTGGACGCGTTATCAGGAGCAAAACGACGAGGGCAAGATCATCATGAGCGCCTATTACGGCTCCCCCACCAAGACCATGGTGAAGCGCTGGTCCACCCTGCTATCCATGCAGGAGGAGACCTTCACCAAGATCATCGCGGGCAGCGACGCCATTGAAGCGTTCGATTTCATCGTAGAGCAATGGAAGACGCTGGGCGGCAGCGAGATTGCCGCTGAAATGAAAGAGGCTTTCGGCGCTAAATAACGGCGTGCCGCGCGCTGCATTTACGGCCTGACCGTCAGGAAAAGGATATATGTTTCAAAAACACGGCTTTGGGTGCTCAGTAGAGTAAGACCGCCCAAGCCGTGTTTTGCTCCATTTTTGGGTTGCACAAATCCCCTGCGGTGGTTATCATTAGAATAGGCAGTCAGGAGGTGGGGGCCGTGCTGGAGTATTTGACATTGGTTCTAGCGCCCTTTGCGCAGGGGGAGACGCGTGTACAGGTGCGCGTATACGACGGCAGCGTGGAAGTGACGGTGGATAGCCTGATCTACCCGCGGGAAAACGGGGTCGTCTGGATGGAGGAGCAAACCGCACAGCGATGGCTCAAGGCGCTGGAAGACCTGCGCATCAGCGGCTGGCGGTCGAGCTATCAGCGGGAGGAGTCCGCCTTGGACGCGCTGAGCTGGTCGCTTGAATACAAGCAGGCGGGCAAGCGCTGCCGGCATATCGGCGGGCAAAGCGCCTATCCGCCCAATTGGCTGGACTTCCTCGCCGTCATGGACTGCATCGCGCCTATACTCGATCCGGCGCAGATCGACCGGCTGAGCCTGACGGTACAATATCCATTGGCCCCCGAGGACGAGCAGGATGCCTGCCGCGAATTCCTGGTGCTGGATCGAGGCCGGGGCGTCCTCATGCTGGGCAGCATGCGGCCGGACGGCAGCGTGTCGTCGCAAAGCTATTTTGCCCCGGAGGACGTAGGCATGCTGCTGGAGCGGTGCAGGACGCTATCCTGGGAATGGCAGGGGGATACGGGGGAAGAAGAGGCGGGAATCCCCGCCTATGAGCTGGAGCTTGAGTACCATAAGAACGGGACCTGGGAGAAGAAGGGCTTCTACCGCCGCGAGGAGCTGCCTGACGGATGGCGAACGCTGATGGACGCGGTGGAGGCGTTCCGCCGCTCGCACGCGCAAAGCGAGCGCATGTTTTCAAGGCGCGCGTACGGCGGAGATTTGAGCGGCGAAAAAGAGCTTTAAAAAAGCGGGAGTCCTTCTTTAGTGGAAGCTCCCGCTCGCGCGTTTTAGATATCCTGATACATGAGCAGCAAACGATTTTTGATCACCGCCGCGGCCCGCGCGGGGTCGAGATAGGCGAGCGTATAACGCACGTCGTCCGGGCCTTCGAGGCGATGGACGATTTCCACCGGCTCTGGCCCTACGTGCCAGGTTTCCGTGATCGCGCGCACATCAAGAGGATAGACATCGCTAAAACCTGTAAATTCTACGGCAGACCCGTCTTCCAAATGCGCCACCCTAACCGGCGCGCCGTACTTGACTTGCAAATGCTCCGCGAGGAGAAGGAAAGCGGACACGTCGGTATCCCTCAACGTATAGGACACGCTGTACAGCGCGTCTTCCCAGAAAGCGTAGCACAGGTCCGCCTCCAGCTCGCCCAGGAGCAGCACGTCGCAGTGGATTTCCGCTAAGCCGTCGGAGGGATACGCCTCTGCGCCCTGCTCGCGCATCCGGCCCGTCACCTCGTCCTTTGTCATGCCGAAGCGGATGCCATTCCGGATTTCAAAGGGCTGCGACTCGTCATAGCCGACCGGCGCGGGTGCCTTGGTAGGCTCAGGGGTCGGGGAAGGCGTGGGCGCCGGGGTCGGGGAGGGCGTAGGCTCGGGCGTCGGGGAGGGCGTGGGCTTAGAGGTCGGAGCGGGAGATGCTGTAGGCGTTGGGGCGACGGGGATGCCCGCGCCCTCGGCCGCGATTCGCAGCGCCTCCTGGATGGCCCCGCTGGTCATCGTCGCGCCGGATATGGCGTCGAAGTCGGCGGATGCGGCGGACTGACCGATCAGCGAGTCGAAGCCGCGCTCGATGACGTCGGCCCCGAAGCCGGGCGTTTCGCTGTGCTCCGTCACGTCAAAAGAAGCGATCTTGCCGTCCTCGATGCCGACGACGATTTTCATCGGGAAAAACCCTTCTACCTCGATTTCCTGCAGCCGCACGTCGGCCCGGACGGTCAAGGGCAGAAGCAGCAGGGCGAGGGCGCAGGCGATCTTGCGTTTCATCTCATTCTTCCCCTTTCATAGGTCAGCGGTTTCCCGCCAGGCGGACGTCCTTGCCCGCAAAGCGCAGCATGAGCGTGAAGCGCTTGTCGAGCAGGCGCGAGGCCACGCGTTCGGTGTAGGCGGCCTGCAGCTCCATCGGCATGAGGTTGGTGCTGACGACCGTGTGGCGCTCGCGGATCGTGCGTTCGTTGAGGATGTGATATAGGTACTCGATCGTCACGTTTTCGATCATGGGCTCAGTGCCCAGATCGTCCAGCAGCAGCAGGCCGCAGTCGCGCATCTCGTCCACGGTCTGCGCGTCCTGCCCGTTCCAATGATAGCGGCGCATGACCTCGACGAGCCGGTAGGCGGTGATGCGCAGCACCGTATAGCCGCGCTCGAGCACGCGCTGGGCGATGCAGTTCATAAGGAACGTCTTGCCCAGGCCCGATTTGCCGCACATGAGCAGGTTGCGGACGGGTCCGTTGGGGAATTCGTCTGCGTATTGCTCGCACTTTTCGCGCATGCGCAGCATGTAGGCCCGCTGCGTAAAATCAGAGCCCGGCAGCTTTTCGTCGGGGAACACGCGCGCGTCGAACGTCTCGAAGTTTTCGCGGTCCAGGCCCGTCAGGTTTTCATCCTGATACAGGCGGTTCATCACGCGCTGGCGCAGGCATGCGCACTGCTCGTGGATGGGCTCGCCCACATAGCCCGTGTCGCGGCAGGCTGCGCAGCGGTAGACGGGCTGCAGGTAATCCTCCGCCAGGCCCAGACGTGAGAGCTCCGCGCGAAGGGCGCGGTTTAACGCGTCCAGCTCCGCCTCCAAGCCGTCGGCGATGCGATGCGCCTCCTCGGGGCTCGAGAAAGCCGCGCGCATGCGGGCGTAGAAGATCTCCTCGCGGCGCCCCAGCAGGCGGGCGGCCTGCGGCGAGCGAGCGGAGACCTCCTGGCGGCGGCGCAGCTCCTCCCGGCGGTTGAGCGCGCGTTGGTTTTCGTATTCTGCGAGCAGCTCCCGCAGGACGTTTTCACGGCTGATCATGCGTTCCCTCCGTCCTCGTCCTTCATGATGTCAAAGAAGAGCGCGTCTAGCTCTTCCTCCGAATACTGACGCTGGGCGTAGCGGTGCTTGGCGACCTCCTTGACCGGGCGCGCGGCGGGCGCTGCCGGCGTCGCCTGTGCGCCGGGTACGGGCGAGGGGACGCCCCGGCGGTCGTGCTCCGCCTTGGCGCGCGCGGCGTCGTGGATGCCCGCCGCGTTCCAGCTCTGCACGATCCGGTCGATAAAGGGCATGGGCGACTTGGCGCCGACGGCGTAGCCCGCCGCGAGCAGCAGCACGTCCTGGGGCATGCCCAGCTGATCCTGCCAGCGGTGCAGCAGCTGGCGGTCCGCGGCGGAGGGGCGGCCCTCGATCCCCGCGGCCTCATAGAGCTGCATAAGCTGGCGGTTATCCCGCTGCACGGCGCGCAGGTAATCCTCCGCGGCCGCGCGCGTGTAAAGGCCCTTTTGCTTCCAGGCGTCCAACCGCTGCCCGACGGAGTCGAGGCTGTTGCCGCCGTTGTGGTGCGCCACCTGCGCGGCGAGCAGGATGGCCTCCCACTCAAAGCCCTGCGTCTGCCAAAGCGATATGACCTCCACGTCGTGCGGGGTAGGGGAGACGCTGCGCCGCCCGAGCTGAGCGAGCAGTTCGCGCGCCGGGGCCATGGCCTGCTGCTCCTGGGTGAGGCGCGCGGCGATCTCGCCCGCGTCTCGCGCGCCGAGCTTGTGCTGGCGGCTGAGGATGCCGTCCAGGTAGGCCATGGTCGGCGTGCCCTTCGTCGTCTCGCGGCAGGCCTCGAGCACGGCCTCGGCGGTGAAGCCCCAATCCTTCACCCACTTGGAAAAGAGCGCTTCCTCGTCCAGCGAGGGCTCGCGGCGTTGGCCGAGGCGGCGCAGCACGCGGCGCAGGTCCTGCTTCATCTGCTTGGAGGAGCGCGTCATCTCCTCTACGTCCTCGATGGTCGCCACGCCGCTTTGCGCCCACTCGCGCGCGAGGGCGTCCGCCTTTTCAAAGGAGAAGCGGATGCCGTACAGGTCGATACAGTGGCGGATGAGCATCAGCACGACCTCCTGCGGCAGCTCGAGAAGCTCCATCCAGTCGTAGATGCGCTGATAATCCTGCTCGTAAATCTTACGCTTCTTGTCAAAGAGGTTGCGCAGCTCTTCGTTGAAGTCGCGGTAGCGGTACAGGTCCTGCGAGGGGTCCGTGCCCGCGCTCAGCTGCGCCTGCTTGAGGTTTTTGTAGGCATAGGAGGGTGGATTGTCGCTGATGCGCCGCACGGTCCCCTGGCGCTCCCAATACTGGAACGCGCGGAAGACGGCGTCCTCCTCCATGCCCAGATCCTTGGCCATGGCGCTCAGGCTCATGCGCTCGGCCGGGTGATAGCACTGCATCAGGCCGTAGATGTAGACCTTGACGAAATCGCCCGGCGCGCGCAGCATGTATTCTTGGATGTACAGGTTTTCGAGCGGCGTGCAGTCGAAGAGGGCGTACGGGTCCTGAAACGTGCAAAATGGCATGCGGCATTCTCTCCTGATTCGATCGAAATAGGCTATATCGCTATGATAACACAAACGCGCCCGCAATGCCAGCGCCGCGCGACGAAAGCGGCTGACCTGCGCGAACGCGTGCGTGCGCCCGCGCACAAAGTATGGTATACTGATTCTATATCAAGTGGAAGGGGCGATAGGGATGGGCATCGATTTCAATTTGATTCGGTCCACGCGCATCGCGCTGACGGGCCTGCAAAATACGCGAGATCTTGGCGGGTACCCCGCGTTTGGCGGGCGGCGCGTACGGCGGGGGAGGCTGATCCGCAGCGGCATGCTGATGCGCGCGCGGGAGGATGACCTAAAGCGCCTATGCGGCTTACACGGCCTGCGCACGGTGGTGGATTTTCGCACGCCCATGGAAGCGAAGCAGCAGCCGGACCCCGCGATGGAGGGCGTGCGCTACATCGACAATCCCTTGCTCGACGAGGCGAGCCTCGGCGTCACGCGAGAGCGGCAGCCGGACTTTGGGGATTACGTGAGCCAGATGCTCTTTTATGTGCGCCAGGCGGGCACGGACGTGGGCGCGTACTTTGAAAGGACGTATCCGCTGATCGCGACGGGGGCGTTTTCGGTTTGCCAGCTTCGGCGGTTTTTCGACGTGCTGCTCGCGCAGGAGGAGGGCGCGGTGCTCTACCACTGCACCGCGGGCAAGGACCGCGTGGGCACGGCCACAGCGCTCGCCCTCAGCGCGTTGGGCGTAGCGCGCGAGCTGATCTTGGCGGACTTCCTTTTCACCAACGAATGCTTGCAGGCGGAGACGGACGAGATGGTTCGCGCGGCGCGAGAGCGCATCGGGGACGAGGCGGCCGCCGCAGGCTTGGCGGCGCTCAACTCCGTGCAGCCGCGCTATCTGGAGGCGGTGTTCGCCTCGATCGATGAAAAGTTCGGCTCGCTGGAGGACTATCTGCAAGGCGCCATGGGGCTGGATGACGCAAAGCGCTCGCGCCTGCGCGAATTATATCTGGAATGAGGGGGAGTACAATGGATAAGCGAGAGGGAACATCATGACGCTTCAAACACTCTCTTACTTTGTCGCCGCGGCGGAGAGCGGCAACTTCACCAAAGCGGCTGCGCAGTGCTTTATCTCGCAGCCCGCGCTCAGCCGCGCGGTGGCGGAGCTCGAAGCGGAGATCGGCCTGCCGCTCTTTGTGCGCGGCGGCAAGATGTTGACGCTCACCGCGGCGGGCACGGCCTGTCTGGAGGAGGCCCGCAGGCTGCTGATACAGGCCGAGGGCATGGTCGGCCGCGTGCGCGAGGCGGCGAGGGGGATCCGGCGGCTCGCCGTGGGCTATATCGTCCTGGGGCACCTCAACGTCTTTCGACGTTATGTTGATGAGGCGGCGCAGCTGGCCGACCGCTTCCCAGAGATCACGTTCGACACGGTCTATGCGGACATGCCGGATCTTAAGGCCCGGCTGCTGGACGGTAGGCTGAATTTGGCGGTATTGCCGGAGAGCTGCGCGGGCGACCTGCCTGAGCACGACCGGGCGGTGATTGGCAGCGGCGGCGCGGCGGTCATCGTCCCGCGCGGCCATCGCCTCTTCGGGCGAAGCGCAGTGCGCATTGCGGACCTGCGAGGGGAGGATTTTGTGCTCTACGATCCGCACGAGCTACCGCTCGTCAATCGGGCGTATGTGAGCGCGTGCGTCCAGGCGGGGTTTCAGCCTAGCGTCGTTAGCTATGGGCGCAAGATGGGCGACATCGTCGCGCAGGTCGCGGGGCGCAATGCGGTAGCATTCGGCAGCACCGCCTTTCGTTATATAGAGGCGCCGGACATACGCGTCATTCCCATTTCCGAGCGCGTGGAAGGGACGGATATTGTGCTGGTGGCGCTGCGCCAGGGGCAGGCGATGCATGAGCTGATGCTGCATCTGACGGCGATCGAACCGGTCTCGTTATGATATTAACTTATCAATTGTGGTTTATCCATACGTTTTATGCATTCGTCTGAACGACGTGTTTGTAGTATAATAAACGAAGAGGGCATTTTGCCCGCGATATCAAAGGAGGAGATACTATGTTTGGCAAGAAGGTGCTGGCCGTCGCGATGGCGGCCGTCATGGCGCTGGGCGTGGGCTCGTTCGCCGCAGCCGAGGGCGCGGCCATGACGCCGGGCACGTACACGCAGACGGTCAACGCGATGCACGGCCCGATGACGGTCGAGGTGACCGTGAGCGCGGATAAAATCGAGTCTGTTCAAGTGACGGATCACGTCGAGACGCCTGGCGTCGGCGACCAGGCGATCAAGGACATTCCGGAGCGCATCGTCGCACAGCAGTCCCTGGCGGTGGACGCTGTCACGGGCGTGACGATCTCCAGCCGCGCGATCGTATCGGCGGTCACCAAGTGCCTGCAGGAGGCGGGCGCGGACGTCGATGCGCTCAAGGCGGCGCCCGAGCAGACGCCCGCGGAGGCGATCGAGGCCACGGCGGACGTCGTCATCGTGGGCGGCGGCGGCGCGGGCCTCGCGGCGGCGGTCGCGGCCACGGACGCGGGCGCGTCGGTCATTTTGATCGAAAAATCCGGCTTCCTGGGCGGCAACTCGATCGTGGCCGGCGGCATCTACAACGCGCCGGATCCCTCCAAGCAGGATCACGCCACGAACGTCTCCGGCGACCTGGGCTCGCTCGTCGAGGCGGCCATCGCCGAGGAACCCGTGAGCGACGCGCACAAGGAATTGATGGATACGGTACGCGCCGAGTACGAGGCGTTCCGCCAGACCGACAAGGCCATCTACGACAGCCCGAACTGGTTTGCGCTGCAGACCTGGAACGGCGGCGACAAGGTTGCTGAGCTGGACCTGGTCAAGGAGCTGACGGCGAACGCGCTCTCCAGCTTGAAATGGCTTGAGCGCATGGGTATGGAGTTTAAACCGCAGATTTCGCACGGCGGCGGCTCGCTCTACCCGCGCACGCACTCGGCCGTGAAGCCCAACGGTGTAGGGTATATCGACGCGTTCACCGAAACGCTCGCCGGCCGCGAAGGCTACACCCAGATGATGGAGACGACCGGCAAGAGCCTCATCATGGATGGGGACAAGGTCGTCGGCGTCGTAGCGGAGGGCAAGGACGGCAATGCGGTGACCCTGCACGCCAATAAGGGCGTCATCCTCGCGACGGGCGGCTTTGCGGGCAACGTCGAGCTGCGCCAGAAATACTGCGAGGGCGAGAAATGGCCGGATCTGAGCGCGAAGGTGCCGACCAGCAACATGCCGGCCGTCACCGGTGACGGCATTTTCATGGCCGAGGCGGCGGGCGCGCAACTCGTCAATATGGATCAGATTCAGCTGCTGCCCTACTGCAACCCGCAGACGGGCGCGACCTACGACATCATCAGCGGCGAGATCTTCGTCAACAAGGAGGGCAAGCGTTTCGTGCGTGAGGACGGACGCCGCGACGAGATGTCCAAGGGCATCATCGCTCAGACGGACGGCATCATGTACATGGTATTCAGCGCCGACAGCGCGCCGGACCCGGATACGACCCTCTCGCTGGGCGGCAAGTCGCTGAGCTATTACCTGGAAAACAATATCTCCAACTATGTAAAGGCCGATTCGCTGGCGGAGCTGGCGGAGAAGCTCGGTATGCCTGCGGACGCGCTGGAACAGACCGTGGCCGATTATAACGGCTACGTGGACGCCGGCGTAGCGGACCCGTTTGGGCGCGTATCCTACAGCGGGAAGATCGAAAACGGCCCCTTCTACGCTTACCCGCGCAAGCCGGCCGTGCACCACACGATGGGCGGTGTGCGCATCGACGGAGAGACCCACGCATTGAATGCCGAGGGCGCCCCGATTCCGGGCCTCTACTGCGCGGGCGAGATCACCGGCAACATCCATGGCGGCAACCGTCTGGGCGGCAACGCCATCGTCGACTTCTGCGTCTTCGGTCAGATCGCGGGCACCAACGCCGCGGCGGGCAAGTAAGACGATAGGACCGCCGAAAGGGGAATTTCGGCGGTCCTTATCGTGGATAAAGAAAGCATCAAGATCCGCCTTGCGGCGTTGAGCGCTCCCGCCCGCGCATGGTATGCTGTATGCGTATATACAGGGGCGAAGGAGATATGCGAAGATGCGCATGCTAGGGATGCAACAGACGCAAAAGGCTTCCCTTTCGGCTTTGGCTGAAGGAGAGGCCTTTTTGCCGTCACGGGAGGATTTGTATGGGGGTTGAGATGACGCTTTCCCTGCTGGGCGGGCTGGCGCTCTTTCTGTATGGCATGCAGATGATGAGCACGCACTTGGAGAGCGTGGCGGGAGCGAGAATGAAGGACATCCTGGAGCGGTTGACGAAGAGCCGGCTTCGCGGCGTGCTGGTGGGCGCGGGCATCACGGCGGTGATCCAATCCTCCTCGGCGACGACGGTGATGGTCGTAGGCTTCGTGAACGCGGGCCTGATGACGCTGCGCGGCGCAGTCGGCGTCATCATGGGCGCGAACATCGGCACGACGATCACGGGCCAGCTCGTCGCGCTGGACATCGGAGCGCTCGCGCCGCTGATCGCCTTTCTGGGCGTGGCGCCCTTGCTGTTTATCAAGGGTAGGCGCGCGCAGAACGTCTGCGCCATCGTCGCGGGGCTGGGCATCCTCTTTATCGGCATGAACATGATGAGCGCCGCGCTCACGCCCCTGCGGGACGACGAGGCGTTCGTCGGCCTGATGACGCGTTTTTCCAACCCCTTGCTCGGCATCGCGGTCGGCGCGCTGTTCACGGCGGTGATCCAATCCTCGTCGGCATCGGTGGGCATTTTGCAGGCGCTGGCCATCGGGGGATTGATCGGGCTGGACGGCGCGGTCTACGTGCTCTTCGGGCAAAATATCGGCACCTGCATTACCGCGGTGCTCGCGGCGATGGGGGCGAACCGAAACGCCAAGCGAACGACGCTGATCCATCTGATGTTCAACGTCGTGGGCACGGCTTTGTTTACGTTCATCTGCATGGCGACGCCGTTCACGGGCGTGATGGCCGCCCTTTCGCCCGATAACCCCGCCGCGCAGATCGCCAACGTGCACACGGTCTTCAACGTGGCGACGGCACTGCTTTTGCTGCCCTTCGCCGACGCGCTGGCGGCGCTGGCCACGCGCATGCTGCCCGAGCGCGCGCAGGGAGAATCGGATGTGGACCGCTGGTTTGACTCCTTTTTCGCGGGGAACAAGCTGGGCGCCTCTGCGATGGCGATTGAAAGCCTCTCGCGCGACGTGCAGGCGATGCTGCGGCTGGCCTCCGGCAACGTGAGCGCGGCCTTCGCGGCCGTACAAAACGGTTGCCGGGACGGCATCGAGGCGGTCGAACGCGCGGAAGAGGAGATCGACCTGTATAACAGCCACATCTCGCAGAAGGCCTCCCGGGTGCTCTCGCTGGAGCTGGGCGCGCAGGACGTAATCAGCGTACAGCAGATTTACAAAATTACCGGCAATGTAGAGCGCATTGGCGACCACGCGATGAACATCGCCCAGTATGCACAGCACATGCGCGACAAGAAGCTGTCGCTCTCGGGCGCGGTACAGGGCGAGGTCGCCGAGATGGAGGCCGTGTGCCGCCGGGCGCTGGATGCGCTGAGCGGCGAGAGCCGCGCGCAGGCGCAACGTATATTAGGCGAAGAGCAGGTCTTCGAGCAGCGCATGGACGATACCAACCGCGCCTTTCGCGAGAATCAGATGCATCGCCTGGCGGGCGGCGTCTGCGGCGCGGAGAGCGCCATCCTTTATTCCGAAATGCTGACGGACTATGAGCGCATCGGAGACCATATTTTGAATATCGCGGAGGCGTACGCGCAGATGAATGCGGGAACCCCCTGATATCAAGACGGCCTCTTTTTTCATCTCGCGTTCACCTTAGCGCCATTTTTTCCCCCGGCCAATATGATATGATGTTCGGAAAAGGACGAAGCGGAGGGAACGCCATGAAGAAGCGGGCGGCTTTTTATCTTGCCGGGCTGCTCTGCTGCCTGTGCATCTACGCGCTGGGGGACCGGCTCGCCCGCGACGAATCACAGCGGCTGGCCTTTACCGATCTGGGCTTTGCCATCCGTGTGCCGGATACATGGCTTTATGAGATCGCGCAGCCCACGAACGGGGTGCTGCTCAGCGTATGGACGGGCGCGGAGGATGAGAGCCAATTCCTGTATATTACTGCCACGCAGGAGCCTACGGGCGAGAGCCTGACGGATAAGGACGAGGATGAGCTGAAGGCGCTGCTGGAGGCGATGAAGGAGGCGGGCTACGAGCAAGCGGGCACGAGCCGGGCGGGCGGCGTGACGTTTCTGTACGGCCGTTATCTCGGGGAGGACGGTTATCCTTGGATTACCTATACAACCTGGGCAGATGGCGTACAGCTCCGCTTCGATTTCAGCGCGGACACGGGCGGCGCGCCCTTCCGCGCGCAGTGCAGGCAGATCCTATCGACGTTCACGCTGCTGTCGTAGGGGAAGGGCTCTTTCACGCTCTTCAGCCGCGCCTGTCATATATCGACCTAATTGAAAATCCCCTGTGGCATACCGGGTAGCAGATGCCATGGGGGATTTTCTTTTGCGTTATCCCTCAAAATCGTAGTTTTGTGCACAGAACGGATAAATGTATCGTAGAGGCGTCAAGCGGCGCAATGTTATGCTTCATACATATTAAAGAAAGGAGAGATACGACATGAAAAAGTGTATCTCGCTGCTTCTCGCGTGTGTTCTGTGCCTCTCTATGACGAGCATGAGCTTGGCCGAGGACAAGATCTTTAAAGGGCACACCATCGTCTTTACGACATGGGGCGACAGCGCCGAGCAGGCCGCAACCCAGGCCATCTGCGACAAATTCTCCGAGGATACGGGTTGCAAGGTCAACCTGATCTGCATCAATGAGAACTACGACACGAAGGTGACGGCGATGATCGCCGCGGGCGAAACGATCGACCTGGCGCAGATGGAGTCCGGCACAATCGGCTATAAGCTGGTGGAAGAGGGCCGGTTCGCCACGCTGGATTCGTTTGTAGAGGCATCCGGCTACGACATGAGCGATTATGTCGGCGCGAGCTGCTACTACGACGATGGCGGCAACCTGATCGCCTATAGCGGCTGCATCGAGCTGATGACCATGTTCTACAGCCGCGACGTGTTCGACGAGGCCGGGCTGCCGTATCCGCCGTCCGATCCGGCGCAGGCGTGGACCTGGGACGAGTTCGTCGAGGTGGCGATGAAGCTGACGCTGGATGCGAACGGCAAAACCCCGTACGACGAGGGCTTTGATCCGGAGAACATCGTCCGCTACGGCGTCAACATGAGCTTCTGGTGGCCGATCTGGGGCTCCTTTATCCTCTCGAACGGCGGCGATTTGGTCGATGCGCAGGGCAACTTCGTAATGAACCAGCCTGCGAGCGTAGAGGCCCTGCAAAAGCTGGCCGATATGGCGCTGGTCAACCATTGCATGCCGACGCCTACGGCGCGCGAGGGCATGCCGGGCACCGACGTGGCGCTGCTGACGGGCGCGTATGCGATGGTTATCGACGGCCAGTGGCTGGCGCTGACGCTCGCCGATACGGGCGTAAACTTCGGCATGGCGAGCCTGCCGAAGATGGGCGAAGAGGTCGTCTCCGTTTGTACCAACGGCATGATGGTCATCATGGAGGACAGCAAAGAGAAGGAGGCGGCTTGGGCGCTGCTGCAGTACATTCAGGACCCGGGCAAGGAAATCACCCTCTTCAAGAATGGCAACCGCATGCCCTCTGAGCGCAAGTGGCTGACCGACAAGGTATACCTCGACCAGTGGGCCGAAGCGGGCAATCCCGCGCGTCCGGAGGGCTACGACGGCATCATCAAGATGCTGCTGAACAACTCCGTAGCGCCGTTCACCGGCACGATCAAAAACTTCAGCGACATGATCGACGTGGTGAACAAGGAAATCGACGAGATCGTCTACGGCAATAAGACGGCGCAGGAAGGAATGGATTCCGCCGCCGAACAGATCAAGACCGCGGGCATCGAGCTCGCCCTGCGCTCCGCTAAGTAATCTATACGATTTCTGTCCGAAAAGCTCGGGCGGGGGTGCGGCATCGCACCCCCGCCGCGTGACAGCAGGAGAATGCGGGAAGGGGTTTTGGCATGATCGCAACGCATAAGGCCTTGCAGAGGAGAAATTTTCACCGCAGCGAGACCCTTACGGGATGGATGTTCGCGCTGCCCGCTATTTTGGGTTTTCTCATCCTGACGCTTATTCCGATGGTCGTCTCGCTGTTTCTCAGCATGACGGATTACAGCGCGTTCAAGTCAGAGGTGCAGTTCATCGGCCTTCAAAACTACAGGACCTTGTTTGGCAGCACGGAGCTGTATTTCTCCGGCTCATTGCGGGCGACGGTATACTATACCGTGCTCAACGTGCCGGCATCGCTGCTGGTGGCGTTCCTCATCGCCCTGGCGCTGAACACGAATATACGCGGACGGGGGATTTTCCGTTCGATCTTTTATCTGCCCAGCATCGTCCCCGTGGTGGCCAGCTGTGTGGTGTGGATGTGGCTGCTCAACCAGCAATACGGCCTATTGACCGCGCTGGTCAAACAGCTGGGGTTTGGCACGCCGGGCTGGCTGTGGGACAAGAAGACGGTCATCCCGACCATCGTGATGACCGGCCTTTGGAATACGGGCAATACGATGGTTATCTTCCTGGCGGGCCTGCAGGGCATACCCCAGGTGTATTACGAAGCGCTGAGCGTGGACGGCGGAAACGCCTGGCACAAGCTACGCCACATCACCCTCCCCATGTTGACGCCCACCATCTTCTTTAACGGCATCATGGCGGTCATTAATTCGCTACAGGTCTTCACACAGGGCTATATCATGACGAAGGGCGGCCCGAGCGACAGCTCGTTGTTTTACGTGCTGTACCTGTACAGGCAGGCCTTTGAAAAGGCGAACATGGGCTATGCCTGCGCGCTGGCCTGGTTCTTGTTCGTCATCATCATGATCCTCACGGCGATCATCATGAAGTCCCAGCATAAATGGGTTTATTACGGGGGGGACTGAGCATGAAAAAGATACGTCATATGACCGGCTACGCGCTTTTGTATGCCGCGTTGATCGCGTTTGGCTTTGTGGCGGTTTTGCCTTTCGTATGGATGGTGCGTTCCTCCTTTATGGAGATCAAGCAGATCTTTACCATGCCGCCGGAGTGGATCCCCAATCCTTTTACGACGCTAAACTACGTGGATGTCTTCACCAAGACGGATATCCCTAAGTATTTCGGCAACACCGTATACGTGGTGTTTTTCAACCTGTTGGGCGTGCTGCTCACCTCGAGCATGGCGGCCTACGCCTTTTCGCGCGTGCGCTGGAAGGGACGCGACCTGATCTTTACGGTGCTGCTCAGCGCGATGATGCTGCCCAGCGCCGTGACGCTGATCCCGGTCTACATTGGGTGGAGCCGTCTGGGTATGGTCGACACCTATACGCCGCTGATCCTGCCCGCCTTCCTGGGCGGCGGCGCGTACAACATCTTTTTGATGCGTCAGTTCTTTTTGACGATCCCGCGCGAGCTGGACGAGGCTGCGTTTGTGGATGGCGCGTCGCGCTTTCGCATCTATTGGAATATCGACATCCCGCTGGCGAAGTCTTCGATGATCGTGGTAGGCCTGTTTTGTTTCATGGCCAAGTGGAACGACTTCTTCGATCCGCTGATCTATCTGAACACCATGAGCAAATTCACCGTCGCCGTGGGCCTGCAAAGCCTGGTGGGCAAGTATACGTCCAAGTGGAATCTGGTCATGACGGCGTCGGTGTTCGTCACAATGCCCTGCGTGCTCGTCTTCCTGTTTGGGCAAAAGCACATCATGGGCGGGATTGCGCTGACGGGCATCAAGGGGTAATGCAAAAAAGAGCCGTCAGGCTCTTTTTTTGGCCGTCGACTTGGTAGACGGCCTCGTTCAAAATGATGGATCATTTTGAACGAAGTATACGGGTGATGTTTTCCTCCGCAAATGCTGCGCATTTGACTACGGAAAACGCCCCGCCCGACCGGCAGAGCCGGTCGATACGATTACAGTCTTGCAGACGGCTCGGGGTTTGCGAACAGTCTGCGTAAAAAAGAGCCGTCAGGCTCTTTTTTGCTGTCTTCGAAGGGTTATTCGGCGGGCGTTTCCTCCGCCTGGACGGCTTTTTTGCGCGGGCCGCGCTTCTTCGGGGCGGGTTTGGCCTCGGGCGCGGGCGCTTCCTCGGAGATCGGGGAGGCTTCCACCGAGGCGGGCGTCTCTTTCGCCTGGACGGCCTTCTTGCGCGGAGCGCGCTTTTTCGGGGCGGCTTCGGTAGCGGGCGCGGGCTCAGCCCCGTCGGGTTTTGCCTCGGCTGCGGGGGCAGCCTGCGCTTCCACGGCCTTCTTGCGCGAGCTGCGCTTTTTCGGGGCGGGCTTGGCTTCGGGCGCGGCCGCTTCCTCGGGGATTGGGGAGACTTCCACTGCGGCGGGCGCTTCCTCCGCCTGGACGGCCCTCTTGCGCGGGGCGCGCTTTTTAGGCGTCTCTTCAGTCTCGACGGTTTCTGCCGAAGGAGCGGTTTCGGCCTTGACATCGGGCATCTGCTGCATGAGCGGCGGCGTCGTGAGCTTTTCGTACATCGCCGCGTACTCGCCGGCGGAACGGCTCCAGCTGTAATCGCCCGTCATGCCGCGTACGATGAGATTATACCAGACGTCTCGGTTGTTATGATAGCAATCGACCGCGCGGCGCACGGTATAGAGCATGTCATGCGCGTTATAGTTGAAGAACGTGAAGCCGTTCCCCTCGCCGGTGGCCTCGTTATAACTGAGCACGGTGTCGCGTAGGCCGCCCGTCTCGCGCACGACCGGCACCGTGCCGTAGCGCAGGGAGATCATCTGGGAAAGGCCGCAGGGCTCGAAGAGAGAAGGCATCAGGAACATGTCCGAGCCCGCATAGATGCGATGCGCGAGCTGGTGGTTCATCTGGAAGCGCGCGGCGATGCGGCCCGGATAGGCGGTCTCCGCCCACTGGAACAGGTCGGTGTATTTGGCGTCGCCCATGCCCAGCACGACGAGCTGTATGCCCGTATCCATCAGCTCGCGGATGACGCGCTCGACGAGGTCGAGCCCCTTCTGGTGGGAGAGGCGCGTCACCATGCCGACGACCGGCGTGAACGCCTCTACGTTTAGGCCAAGCTCGCGCTGCAGGCTCGCTTTACAATATTCCTTGCCGCCCAGCGAGAATGCGCCGTAGTTGGCGTAGATCATCGGATCCTTCTCCGGGTCATAATCGTCCACATCGATGCCGTTGAGGATGCCCATGAGCTGACTGCGGCGCGCGCGCAGCAGGCCCTCAAGGCGCTCGCCGTAGTAAGCGGTCTGAATCTCCTCGGCATAGCTGGGGCTGACCGTGGTGATCTCGTCCGCATATACGAGGCCCGCCTTCAGATAGTTTGCGCAGCCGTAGCACTCCAGCTTATCGGCGGTGAAGAGGCTGTCGCCCAGGCCGAGCGTATCCTGCACGTCCTTGATGCCGAAGACGCCCTGATATTGCAAGTTGTGAATCGTGAACGCCGTCTTCATCTGGCTGTAGAAGGGGAAATGGCGGTATTGGATGTTGAGCAGCGCGGGGATCATGCCCGTTTGCCAATCGTGACAGTGGAGAACGTCCGGCTGGAAGCCAAGATTCGGCAGAGCGTCGATAACCGCGCGGCAAAAATAGCCGTAGCGCTCGTACTCGTCGCCCCCCATGCCGTAGATGTAAGAGCGGCCGAAGTAATAGGGATTGTCTACAAAATAAAAGGTCACGCCCTGATATTCAAGGGACTTGACGGTGCAGGGCTGATGGCGCCAGCATAGCTGCACCTCAAACGCGCATTCCTCCTTCATCTGGCTTTGCCACTGATCGGAGATCGCGCTGTAGAGCGGCAGGATGACGCGCACGTCCACGCCTTTCGCCTTCAGCACGGGGGGCAACGCGCCCGCCACGTCGGCGAGGCCGCCCGTTTTGACAAAGGGTACGCATTCGGAAGCCGCAAAAAGAACTTTCATATTTTTGAGTTCTCCTCCTTTTTGAGTGGTATATGTAAGCGGCCTGCACGGCCGAATATCGTTTGATTCTACCCGGCATGCCTGTATTCCTCTTTTTGGGTACAAAAAGGGAGGCTGGCAGCAGCCCCCCCGAGCGTTTAGATGACGACGTCCTTCGCGATGACGATAGGATAGGCTTCGGGGCCGATGAGGCGGCCGTTACGGCGGATGATCGCCTGCTTATCCAGAATGCAATGGTCGATCTCGGCGCCTTCCTGAATTTGGGCATCCTGCATGATGACGCAATTGCGCACCGTCGCGCCCTTGGCGACGCGTACGCCGCGGAAGAGCACGGAGTTGATGACCGTTCCCTCGACGATACTGCCGTTGGCGATCAGGGAGCCCTGGATGTCCGGCTCGCCGATGTAGCGGGCGGGCATGTCGTCGCGCACCTTGGTGTACACCGGTCGCTTGAAGAGCTCGTTGCGCACTTTGGTGTCGAGGATGTCCATGTTAAAGCCGAAGTAGCTCTGCACGCTGTCGAGGCGCCAGGCGCGGTCTTTGTACTCGTAACCGCAGACCTTCATGGTGCCCTCGTTGACGAGGCGCTGAATGATATCGCGGCCAAAGTCGTGCAGGCCGTTCGCGGCGCCCTGCTCTACCAGATAGCGCAATGTTTCGCGCTTGAGCAGGTAGACCTCGAGCGAAGCGCAGTCGCGGCTGGGCTCGGTCGGATCGATCTCGATGCCCGTGATGCGGCCGGCGTCGTCGGTGGTGAAGAACGCGTTTTCGTCGCCGCCGGCGCATTTCTTCATGGAGGGATCCTTCGTGTACATGATCGTGATGTCCGCGCCGCTTTCGACGTGCTGGCGCAGCATGTCGCTAAAGTCCGCGTTGTAGATCGTATGGCTGTTGGTGAGGATCAGGTATTCCTGGCGGGAACGGCGCAGGTAACCCGTATTGCTCTTGAGCGCGTCGAGCAGGCCCGTATAGACGCCCACGTTTTCGCGCGTGAGGAACGGCGGCAGGATGACCAGGCCCTGGTTTTTGCCGTGCAGGTCCCACTCCTTGCCCGAGCCGAGATGATCCATGAGGCTATGATAATTCTTCTGCGTGATGACGCCTACGTTGCGTACGCCCGAATTCACCAGGCTGGACATCAAAAAGTCGATGACGCGGTAGCGGCCTGCGACAGGCAGGGCGGCTACGGCGCGCACGAGCGTCAGCTCGCGCAGGCGAATGTCGTTTTCGCCGGTATAGATGAGACCCATTACGTCTTTCATGTGCTCGCCTCCTTACGCCTTTTTCTGCTGCGCTGCGTCGATCTGCTCGCCCGCCTTGACGACCGTGCCTGCGCTGAGGGTAGCGCCCGGGCCGACGACGGCGATGTTGCCGGTCTCCTCGCCTACGATGCATCCCGGGCCGATGTGGGCCCCCTCGGCGACGATGGCGCGGCGTACGATGGCGCCGCGGTCGATGACCGCATGCGGCATGACGACGGAATCCGTGACCTGCGCGCCGGCGTCGACCTTGACGCCCGCGAACATGACGCTGCCGCTGACCTCGCCGACCAGCTCGCAGCCCTCGGTGATCAGGGAGTTTTGTATTTTGGCGCCTGGCGCGGCGTAATGCGGAGGCATGCCGGGGTTACGGGCGTAGATGCGCCATTTCTTGTCGTACAGGTCGATGGGCATGGGCTGACGCAGGAGATCCATGTTGGCCTCCCACAGGCTTTCGATGGTGCCCACGTCCTTCCAATAGCCGTCGAACGTATAGGCAAGCAGGCGCTGGTCGTCGCGCAGCATGTTGGGAATGATGTTTTTGCCAAAATCGTTGGAGGACTTGGGATCCGCTTCGTCCTCGGTGAGGTATTGGTAGAGCTTTTTCCAGCTGAAGATGTAGACGCCCATCGAGGCTTTGTTGGACTTGGGGGTCTTGGGCTTCTCTTCAAATTCGACGATACGCCCGTCCTCATCCGTATTCATGATGCCAAAGCGGCTGGCCTCGGCCCACGGCACCTCGCGCACCGCGATGGTGCAATCGGCCTCGTGCTTGATGTGGGCCATGAGCATGGCGTTATAGTCCATCTTGTAGATATGGTCGCCCGAAAGAATCAGGACGTAATCGGGGTCGAATTGCTGGATAAACCCGATGTTCTGATAGATCGCGTTGGCCGTGCCGCGATACCATTCGCCGCTCTTTCCCTTGACGTAGGGCGGCAATACGTAAACGCCGCCGTTTGTGAGATCCAGATCCCAGGGCGAACCCGAGCCGATGTAGGCGTTCAGCTCGAGCGGCTGATACTGCGTCAAAACGCCGACGACGTCGATGCCCGAGTTGGAGCAGTTGGATAGGGGAAAGTCGATGATGCGGTACTTACCGCCGTAGGGGACCGCCGGCTTGGCCATGTT
This sequence comes from Bacillota bacterium, assembly GCA_023404715.1. GTDB lineage: Bacteria > Bacillota > Clostridia > Christensenellales > Aristaeellaceae > Beduinella. The sequence goes on from JAEYAR010000108.1 coordinate 59,991, forward strand.
CTTGGTCAAGATGCCCAGACGGCTGCCCTGGCCGCCCGCCAACAGCATGGCCACGCATTGCTTTTTCCTCATGGTGTTTCACTCTCCCGGAAAAAAAGTAGGGTTTTGGGGTATGACGGTTGGAAGGCTTGGACACGGCCCGACCGGGCCGCGCGAACGGGTCATGAGGGACGGACAGCTCATCTCTGCTTGCGCAAGTGCGCTGCCTTTTCCTCAGGCAAAATGCTTTCGTTCAGTTCAACGGCCTCCTAAGCCTGCACAACGGCTAGTTGCACAGTTAAATTATAGCATGACTGCGCGCTGCATGCCACAGAAACCTTGCCACATCTGTGTCAAAATTGAGCAAAACGATAGAAAAAGATGTTTGAATTTGTCCCTCTGGGCGAAAAACGTCCCGCGTGCCCTTGCCAAATGCGCCGTACATGGCTTCGCCCAAAGTGGACGGATGCGCCGGCGCCTAAGGCAGCAACGAAGGTCAGGAAAGATCAGCAAAAGACGTGGAAAGAAAAAAACGGCGTTTTTGCGAAAAATGCAGGATTCCTGCATAGTCGCCCGCCGATAAATGCACTTTAGCGCGAGGCGCCTGGGGTAAAAATGCGCAAATTGGGGTTTTTGCAGGATCGGTCTAAGAATCATTTTTGACGACATACGTACAAAAGACGTGGACTTTCCGGTCAAAAGTGCTATAATAGGGGTGCAAGGAGAGGGAAATGCATGAAAGGCATGCAGGTGAATCCTTCGCCGAAACCATTAAGGAGTGACATTAAAATGACTGTCCTGTTCGTGTTCGTTGCGCTGATGATCGCTAATTTTCTTTTCACCCGTTGGGACGATAAGCGCATGGAGGAAGCCCGCCGACTGAACGACTTCTACCGCATTGAGTACAAGAAGTGCTACGATGCCACCATGGATACCAATTGGATGACCAACAACTAAAGACCGAATCGTACCTGAAAAGCGACGAACTTTTACCGATTGGGATATGATAAGGCCGCGGTCCGTTTATACGGACCGCGGCTTTTGTATATTTCTCCAGCGCATGCACATACTACCTGCCAGATGAAGCTGGAGGGATGGATATGGCGAGCATCGCGGACCCGATGAACCAGAAGCTGACCCGTTCGCTCGCGGAGAACCTGCGCGCATTCAAGAATATCCTGCGCATGCCGCGCAATAAGGACGTAATCGTGCGTGAGTTCGTAGCCGGCGACTTTCAGGCGGCGATCCTTTGCATGGACGGCATGGCCAATACCGACATGATCGATGAGAATATCTTAAAGCCGGTCATGCGCCTGGACGGCCCCTTAGACTGCGACGAGCAGGACCGCTGCGCTTACCTGGTATACAACGTGGTATCGGTCGCTCCGGCAGGGGATACGAACAGCTGCGAGGAAGGGCTGCAGGCGATCTTGGACGGGCAGACGTTGCTGCTGTGCGACGGATGCGATACGGGATGGGTCTTCGATACGCGCGGCTATGAGCGCCGCAGCGTCGGCAAGCCCGATAACGAGGAGGTCGTGCTCGGCCCGCACGAGGGCTTTACAGAGAACCTGCGCACGAACATCACGCTCGTACGCCGCGTCGTGCGCACGCCGCGACTGGTGACGGAGATGGTCAGCCTCGGCACGGGCGTGAAGACGCGTTGCGCTGTGCTCTACCTGGACGGCGTGGCGGAGGCCTCGGTGGTCGAAGAGGTCTTTCGCCGGCTGAACGGCATCGCGGCCGACTTTGTGCCCGGCACAGGACAGCTCGAGCAGCTCATCGAGGACCATCCGTTTGCGCTGCTACCGCAGACGATCAACACCGAACGGCCCGACCGCGTAGGTTCCTTTCTGCTCGACGGACAGGTGGCCCTGCTCGTAGACGGCTCGCCCTATGCGCTTGCGCTGCCGGCGACGCTATTCCACCTGTTGCATACGCCGGACGACACGTTTATGCGCTGGCAATACGGCTCCTTCCTGCGCATCGTGCGCATGCTGGGCATCTTTGTCTTTCTGTTCCTGCCCGGGCTGTACATCGCCGTGCTTCGCTTTCACCAGGAGATCCTTTCGCCCATGCTGCTCACTAGCGTATACGAATCGCAGGCGCGCGTGCCCTTCCCCATCTACCTGGAGGCGCTGCTGATGACGTTCGGCTTCTTCCTCATCAACGAGGCGGGGCTGCGCGCGCCGGGCTCGCTGGGCAACGCTTTGGGCATCGTCAGCGGCCTGATCCTCGGCCAGGCCGCCGTCTCGGCCGATTTGGTGAGCCCGCTGCTGCTCATCGTCGTAGCGGCCAGCGGCCTGGGCGGCTTTGCGGTGCCCAACTATAGCCTGAGCCTCGGCTTTCGCATCGCGCAGCTCGTCGTGATGACGGCGGGCGCGCTCTACGGGCTGTACGGGATCCTTCTGGTGACGTTTGCCTACGGCGCGCTGCTGTGCCGCATGACTTCGCTAGGCGCGCCGCTGCTCGCGCCCGCTACGCCGAAGCGCCCGGGTAACGCGGACCTGCTTGTGCGCATGCCCATCTGGTATCAGCGCACGCGCGGCTTCTTCTCGACGCCCGCGCATATGCAGCGCGTCCGGGGACGCGTGCGCGCCTGGGAACGTAAAAAATAAGGAAAAGCGCGAAGGGGGATATCGGTCGATGGTCATAAACAGGCGCCAGCGGCGGAGTACGCCGCCGAAGACAAAGGGCGAACAGATCGGGCAGCGCATGCAGGCGGCGGTGCTCGCCCAGGGTATGCTCGTGGGCACGATGGCCGCCGGGCAGCTCTTTCTGGACGGGACGGGGCGCATGCTGCCGGGCGTGGGGGGCGCGCTGTGGTGGGCGGCGCTTCTATGTCCCATCGGGGCGCTTATGCTCGTGCTGCCGATTTCCCGCATGCGAAAGGAAGCGGACGGGCAGGAGATCTTCGCCATTGCGATGGACGTGTTGCCTTATCCCGTGGCGGCTGCGCTGTGCGCGCTGTGCGCGCTGACGCTGCTGACGGATGCGGCGGTGGCGCTACAGGGCCTGACGGAGCTGACGCACGCATCCCTCATGCCCTCCGGCGACCCGTTCGTCATCACGCTGCTGACGCTCGCCGCGCTGCTCATTTCCGCTTATGCGGGGCTTACGGGCATGCAGCGCCTGGCGTATCTGCTCCGCCGGGTCGTGCCGGTGATCCTCTTCGCCTGCGCGGCGTGGACGCTGTGGGGCAGGCCGCTGGAAAACCTCTATCCGCTGGGCGGTTACGGCGTCGCTTACAGCCTCTCTATCGGCCTGGGCAGCCTGGGCGCGGGCGCCTGTGCGCTGGGACTGGGCTTTTTGCCCGGCGGAGTGGCGGAGCGCCCGTCGGTCGACGCCAGGGAGAATTGCGGCTTTATCCTGTCGGGACACATGCTCGCGGTGCTGTTGCTCTTCGGCTTTTCGCTCTCCACGCCCTACAGCCTTTGGCAGGTGATCGGCGGCTGGGGGGAGCGGATGATCCTTCGTGGGCACTCCGCGCTGTACAACGGCATTCTTTACCGGCTGATGACGGTACTGCAGCTGACGGTGCTGCTGCTCAGCGCAGGCGGGGCGTTGCTCTTTGCGGCGCATGCGGCCGCGCGTATTACGCGCACGCCGCATGACCGCATCGCCTTTGCCGCCGTGTTCGCCCTATTGTTCGCGGCGATGATCGCCGGGCGGTTTATCGGCATGGATTGGCTGTTTGTCCTGATGCCCTGGCGGTACGCGGCCGCGCTCGTCGTGGTGTGGGCGCCCTTTATCGCCCAACGCGCTGCGCATAGGCGGCGAGGGAAGGGGGAAGGCGCATGAAAAAAGCGATTTTGATCGCCCTTTTGTTCGCATGCCTGCCTCTGCTATGCGCCTGCGGGGACGGCATGGAGATCGAGGAGCACGCGTTTGCCCTATCCATGGCTGTCGACCGCACCGACCTGGGGCAAACCCGCGTGAGCCTGCAGGTGCTTGCCGGAGGACAATCGGGCGGCGCAGAGGGCGGGGAGGCAAAGAAAAAAGAAGGGGAAGAAACGGGGGGAGAGGATGAGCCCGCGCTCGTACAGGACGGGTATCTGCTCGTCTCGGCGACGGGAGAGGACTATCCGCACGCCCTGGCGGTTCTGGCCGCGACCGTGCCGCGCAAGCTTAGCCTTTCGCACCTGCGCGAGGTCGTCGTCAGCGAAGAGCTCGCGCGCTCGGAGGCGTTTTATCCGCTGCTCATGCAGATTCACGCCTCCTATGAGGCTGAAGAGAGCGCTTTCCTCGTCGTCAGCAAGGGAGAGGCGCAGAAGGTCATCGCCGCGCAGCGCCCCTATATCGGCTCCCGCCTGTCGCGCTATCTGGAGCTGCTGTTTGCGTATTACATCGACTTGGGGTATATCCCGCAAAGCCGCTTGGGCGACGTGATGCGCACGATGACGGCGCAGGTGGGCGATCCGGCGGTGATCTATGCGGCGGTACACGACACGCAGGATGCGCCCACGTACGCGCAGGCAAACGCGCTCGACGCGCTGCCGGGCAACCTGCCGCATCAAAGCGCCAGCAAGCTGGACTTTCTCGGCGCGGCGATTTTCTCCGAACGGAGGATGGTCGGCGCGCTGACCGGTACGCAGGTGCAGCTGCTGCGCATGCTCACAGGCGAGTTCAAGCAATGCCCTTACTTTCTGGGAGACGAGGAATACACGCTGCGGCAGACGAAGCGAAGCCGCCAAAGCGTACGCTTTAGCGGCGGCCAGGCGTCGGTCGCCGTCAGCGTGCACCTGACGGCGGAGAAGCGGATTCCCGCACAGGTGGACGCGGCGGCGCTGCGGGGGCAGCTGGAACAAGAGCTGCACGGCTTGATCACAAAGCTTCAGAGCACGAACAGCGATTGCTTGGGTTTGGGCAGGCAGGTGATCCGCCGCTATGCCACCGTGGCGGGCTGGGAGCAATCGAATTGGCGGGCTGCGTACGTCGCGGCGCCGGTACAGGTAGAGGTAGGGCTGCTGGTGCAGCAGGGAAGATAAATCAGGTGAGCGCGTGCTGCAGCTCTGATAGCAGCGCGCGGATCCGCTCGCGGCGGAGGGTGTAGCGAAAGCGTACGCCCTCCTTTTGTATGTCGACCAGCTCTTCGTTGAGCAGCTCGCTCATGTGATGAGAGACCGTCGCGCCCGTGAGCCCTGTGCGCTGCACGATCTCCTGGGCGTAAAGCGGGCCGTCGTAGAGCATGAAGAGGATCTGCAGCCGCCGTTTGTCGCACAGCGCTTTGAGCGGGCCGACCAGCGTATCCACGGGGTCGCGCCGCGCCTCCTCCTCTTCGACGGCGCAGAAGAGCACGCCCAGCCACAGGCGCGTGTTCGCCTGCAGGCCGAGATCCTGAGAGAAGTATTCGTCGCTTTCAAAGCTGAGGGAGGTAGCGCTGAAGGCCATGGGCTGCGCAGTGACGGCACTGACGTCGAGCGTGAGCCCGCGTTGCTTGAGAAAGGCCTCCAGGCTGCCGGCCTTGCGGAGGGCGGCGCCGAACTGCTCGCTGAAAAGCTCGGTTAGGGGCGCTAGCAGCGGCGCATGCCGCAAAAAGACGGGCTTCACCCGCTCCAGCAGCGCCTTGAGCGCGCGGCTGCGGTCATCGAATTGAAGGTAGAGCTCGTAGATCGCCCATTTGGTCGCCGCCGGGTAGCCGCTGCCCGCGAGCGTCACGCCAAAGCTTCCCTCCGTTACGGCGGGCAATTCCTCCTCCGCCGGCGGGGCGAAGTAGGCGGACACGAGCTGTGCGAGCAGGTCGCGACGGGGAAGATCGCTCACCGGTAAGATGCGCGAGAGAAGGCGCTCGATGCGCAGGATATTCTGGGCCGGAAAGAGCGTCGTGCCGGGCAGCACGGCAAAATCGGCCTGCAGATCCTCCCGACGAAGGGGGAGGGATGCGAGCACCGCGTCGTACACCCGCTCCAACGGCCCGAAGAGCGCGTCCGCCCGTGCGGAGGAGAGCGATAGGGTGCGCGCATAGTGCGCGCGCATCTTACTGGGCGGGCAAGGCGAGGAGGGCTCCTCGCTATCGCAGACATAGCACGAAAGGAGCGATAAGCACTCCATTTCGACGTCGAGCTCGGGTAGCAGGGTAAATTCCATCGGATGACCTCCATCGATCGTTATGTTACGGCGTCTATAGGGAATCGGGTCGCGCAAGGGGCGACTCCTCTTGAACGGGGGGCGTGGAGGCGTCTCCCAATCGGTCGAGGCTCTTTACGCGCGAGATGAGGAGATAAAACGCCAAGGATACAGCGCCGGCGAGCATCACGAGCGCTTCGAGCGGTAGGACGCTGGCGGCGGCGGAGCATAGGAACGCGCCCACGGGCATCGCCGCACAGAGCACGGCGTTGGATAGCCCGCTCGCCCGTCCCATGAGCTCCGGCGGGATGTTGCGCATGAAGGCGGAAGAGAAGAGCACGCTCTCCACCCCGACCCCGATGCCGAGACACAGGAGCACAAAGAGGATGGCGCCCATACGCGCCGCATATAGGGAAATGGCGGGCACGAGCCCCATGGCGAAGAGGCTCGACGCACAGAGCAGCCCGGCGCCTATGAACAGCGCGCGCCCCTTGAGGGGCAGCTTGGGCGTGAGAAACGCGCCGACCGCCATGCCCACGACCAAGGCGAGCTGTACGGCGGAGAGCATCGCCGGACCTGCGCCCAGCGAGTCCACGACGTAGGGCGTGCCCAAGACGTTGAGCGGCACCATGACGAGGTTCATCATCGCCCCGATCAGAAGCAGGACGAGCACAAAGCGGTCGCCGTGCAGGGCATAGCGCAGGCCCGAAGCGAGGCCCTCGCGCACATCTCGCAAGGTCGTCTTCTGCGCGGCTTTTTCCTCCTTCACGCGCATGAGCAGGATCAGCGCTGCCGAGAGAAGGAACGTGGCCGCGTCGATCATCAGCGCGCCGCTCGTTCCGATCAGCGCGACGATGCCGCCGGCCAAGCAGAGCCCTACGATCTCCGATACGCGGCATAGCGTGCCGGAAAGCGCCGCACCGAGGGTATACTTATCCTCGTCCAGCAGCATGGGCATGAGCGCGGCGCTCGACGGCGCGCGCAGCGCTTCCAGGCACGAATTCATCACCGTAAAGGCCGCGAGCAGCACGGGCGTGAGCAGCCCGGCCGCATACAGCAGGGCGGTCGCCAGCACGAGGACGCCGCGGCCGACGTCGCAAAGCGCCATCATGCGCCGCTTGTTCACGCGGTCCGCCCACACGCCCGAAAGGGGCTGCAGCAGGATGGTCGGCAGGTAGTTGATGCCCAGCAGCAGGGCCATCAGGGCGGCGCTGCCTGTGACCGCATACATCATCAGCGAGAAGGCGATGGCGTCCAGCGAGTCGCCAAAACGGCTGATCACGTCCGCCAGGGTCATCTTGAGGAACTCCCGTTGGGTGCGCAGCGAGCGATATGTGCTTTTGTTAGATGACAATCTAAACACAACCTTTCATCATTGTCTGACGAAAGGATACCATAGAGTTAGATGCATGTCAATTTAATGTTAGATTAAAATCTAATGAATCGCGGAGATCAACCGACTGCATTGCCGGAAAAGTCCGCGTCCACCGGGATGAGGGTAGGGGCGGGGGTGTAGACGGGTGCGGGCATGGCTGTAGACGGCGCCGTCGGGCCAAGCGTCGGCTCCGGGCCTGGCGTCGGTTCCGCGGTAAGGGGAAGCTCCGGCGCCGGCGTCATCGCCGGGGCGGGGTTCAGCGAGGGGCTGTAGAGCGCGGCGAGCGTATCCTTCCCGGCGACGCCGTCGACCGAGAGGCCGTGATCCTTTTGAAAGGCCTTGACGGCTGCGATGGTACCTTCGTAATAACCGCCCGTGACGGTGCCGGTGTAGTAGCCCAGGTCCGTCAACCGCCGCTGCAGGATGTACACGGCCTCGCTTTGGACGCCCCGTTTCAGCAAGCCGGTGTATTCGGGGAATGTGACGCCGTCGTAATACGGCTCCGCCGTGGGTTGGGGCGTCACGCTGGGTAGCATCGTGTCGTAGTCGAGCGCGGGGGGTTTGAGGGATTGTGTGAGCTCCGGGTCGGGCACGCCCTCGAAGATGCGAATGACGGTTCCTGCCTGGCAGTTGTCGTAGATCCACTTTGCGTCGGCAACCAGGAGCCGGACGCATCCGTGCGAGGCGCGCTCGCCCAGCTTCTTATAGGAGCTGACCGCGAGCTTGCGCACGTCGGGCTCGGTGTAGAGCACGGAGTGAAAGGCGTTGAGCGAATCGATGCGCGTCAGGTACTGCGCATGCGAGTCCCATTCCGGAAAGTAGCCCCAGCGCGCGCGTTTGCTGGGCATTTTGACGGTCTGAATGGGCGTGGGGTCGCTCTTCGTGCCGGTCGAGCAAATCATCCGGCGCACGAGGACGGTGTATTCGCCGCGCTCGTCCAGCCCGTAGGCGGTCGTGATCTGGTTGACCACGTCGACCTCGAGCATGTAAGGCATGGGCGCCGGGGTGGCGGTCGGGCGCGGCGTGGCGTCGGCGGTCACAGGCTGCGGCTCGAGAAAGAGCGCCTCCTGCGTGTCGCGGCCCGCGACGCCGTCCACCTTTAAACCGTTGTTCTTTTGAAAGGCGCGTACGGCGGCGCGCGTTTGCTTGTAATAGCCGCCGGTGATCTTCGCGTCGTAATAGCCCAGCTCGAGTAAGCGCTGCTGCACTTGGGATACGTCGTCGCCGGTGGAGCCGTATTCGAGCTTGCGCTCGTAGGTAAAGGGCCGAGCCTCCGCGGTCGGCTGGGGCGTGGTGGCGACGGAGGCCGGACGCAGCGCGACGTCCGCGGCGGGCGGCGGGGTCTCGGCCGCCGCGCTTCCCACAGGCTGGGCGGTGGAGCCATCCTTTTGCACGGCCGCGCCCATCATCGCATTCCAGGTGCTTTGGCCGACGATTCCATCGCTGCTCAGGGAGTTCTTCCTTTGAAAGGCCTCCACCGCCTGTTCCGTCTTGGCGTAATAGCCGCCTGTAAACTTTTCTTTAAAGTAGCCCAGCTCCGCAAGGCGCATCTGAACGGCCTTGACGTCGTCGCCCTCCATCCCGTGCTTGAGCAGCCGCGTCAGCTGCACGCCCTCGTAGACGGGGTTTGCGCCATCCGGCCCCGGCGTGGCGGTTGCGGGCACGATCCAGCCGTTTTGCGTGGCGGGGTCCGTGGGAGCGGGCGTGGCCTGCGGGGCAGAAGGCGGCATTGTCGCGACAGCGCCGCCGATCGAGGCGGCGTTTTCGTCCATCAGCGTATTCCAGGTGGTGGTGTTGACGCGGCCTGTCTGCGCCAGTCCCGTCTTTTGCTGAAAGGCGAGCACGGCCGCGGCGGTCGCCTGGTCGTATGTGTCGCCCATTCCGTCGGCGAGGAAGCCGAGCGCAAACAGACGCTGGCGCACCATCGCGACGGCCTCGCCTGTAGAGCCCTCGAAAAGCGCGGAAAAGGGCGTAGGCGCGGGCTCCGCCGCCTCCGGCTCGTCTGGCAGCGAGAAGTCGGAAAGCGGGTTTCTATATTCCTCGGGGATGATGATCGCCTCCTCCGCGCGCACGGCGGGGACGAATAAGAGCAAGATACAAAGCAGGGCAGCGGTGCGTTTCATCCGGTCGGCACCCTCCTTTTCGTTGGCTTTGCCTCTATTGTATCCAAGCGGCGGATTTTTTGCAAGGTTTGTCGGGAATTGGTAAATGGCAACGAAAAGATTTTCCGGTTCTTCTTGTGAATGGGTTGACAAAAGAATGCATTGGGGAGTATCCTAAAGCTGTAATACAGCTTGGAGGGGTTTAATACATGCAAGGGAAGAGACCTTTAAAATATCAGGCGGCAGCGCGGGAATTGCTTACACGAATCGAAACCATGGCGCCGGGAACGCGCCTGCCCAACCGCAATGTGCTGGCGGGTGAGATGAAGATCGCCCGTTCAACACTGGAGCATGCGATTGCGGAACTGATAGCGCAGGGTTACCTGATCGCTCAGGACGGAAGCGGCACCTACGTCGCAGGCGCACACTTTCGCCGAAACGACGTACAGACGGCGGACCGTTGGTTGGCGCTGCGCGGGGAGCCTCCCGTGCTGAACAAGGACACATGGGCGATTCTGATCAGTTCCATTCTTTATGACGTTTACCCCAACATTCTGCGCAGCGTGCAGGATGTCGCACGCAACCATGACGTGAACCTGATCGTCTGCAACACGGATAACGATATTCAAACGCAGGAGGACTATCTTTACAAGCTGGCGAAAGGCGGCGTTAGCGGATTGGTCATCGTTCCAGCGATCTGCGGCAGCGCCAATCCCTGGGTTTTCCCGACGCTGCAAGCCTGCGGCATCCGCTTTGTCAGCTGCTTTCGGCCTATTCAAGGTTTCTTTATTCCAGGTGCTTACGGAAATTCATTTCAAGCAGGCTATGTCGGTACACGGCAGTTGATGCGCCGCGGTTGCCGCCGCGTCGCCTTCTTCTCTTCGCCTATCTATCAGGGCTCTTATGAGCGCTATCAGGGCTATTTAGCTGCGTTAAGTGAAGAGGATGGGAGGCCGCCCTTGGTATCATTTGAAGACAATTACCAATATGAGTCGGAGGGCATCCCGAGAGCGGAGGAGCTGCTTAGCCGCCATCCCGAGATCGACGGTATCTTCGCCTTCAACGACCGCGTCGCTCGCTGCGCTTACGACACGCTACGCGCCCGCGGGCGCGAGCCGGGAGCCGACGTGATGGTGCTGGGCTGCGACAACACCAGTATCTGTGACGAGCTCAACCCGCGCTTGACCAGCATCGCTTTCCCGCTCTACGAGATCGGCCGGGCGGCGAGCGAGATGCTCTGGTCGCTCTCACAGGGGCAGACGCCGGAGCGGACACTGCAGGTATTCGGTTGCTCACTTGTCGAGCGGGAGAGTACGCTGGGAAAATAACGTGTACACAGGCGGACGGAGGGCTCTGTCCGTTTTTTTAACTCAAAAGATGTATTACATCTTTCGAGATGTACCAAAAATTTTGAAAAATTAATAAATATGTATTTACATATGTCCAATCTTGTGTTATATTGGTGTCATCGGGTTAGCAATATGTCTAAATAAGGAGGAAATTGTATGTTTAAAAAGTGGGTCTCCATTGGACTGTCGGTGGCAATGCTCTTTACTGTGTCGGGCACAGCGCTGGCAGAGGCCTCGAAAGCGCCGAAGGACGCTCCCGTGATCACGATTTACCAGAATTCCGGCGCAGGCAACAGCACGGCCGGCAGCGAGGCGGGATCGACCGACGCAGGCTACAACATGGTGCAGCAATACCTGTATGATCAGACGGGCGTATGGGTAGAAGCGCAGCTGGCTCCCAAGGAAAATGCCAAGGAAAAGCTCAATGTCATGCTCGCGGGCGGCGAGAAGATCGATCTGTGGTGGGGCGACTGGCGCGACTATGCCGGAACGGGCATGATCCAGCCCTGGAACGATTTTCTGGAGGAATATCCGCTGATCTACGAAACCTGGGCCAAGTGGGACGCCTGGAGCGCCGTGACCGACGCGGACGGCAACATCTGGGGTATGCCGCGCATGACGCCGACCACGCCATATCAGCTGTTTTTCCGCGCAGATTGGCTGGACGAGCTGGACATGGAGGTCCCCTCCACGATGGAGGAAGTCAACGCTTACCTCTACGCGGTCAAGGAGCTGGACCCCTACGGCAACGGGCAAACCGTGCCTTTAGCGACCTCTAAGTATACGGATCTTGAGTACGCTTTTGTAGGCGGCTACGTGAAGACGGGCAACGGCATGTGGCTGGACGAGACGGACGGCCTGGTGAAGCCCGTGTACCTGGCCGACGGCTACCTGGATTTCCTCGGGCAGATGGCGCAGTGGTATAAGGACGGCATCATCCACAAGGAAAGCTTCTCCTGGGATACCGCCACGATCCGCGACCAGATCGCCAAGGGCGCGGCAGCCGCGACGGCTACCTGGTACTCCAACATTACCACGCGCGACGCAATCCTGACGGAAAATCTGTTGGCGAATACGGATTTCAGCCTGGAGAAGTACGACCGCGCCTTTGTGATTAATGAAAACGGTATCAAAGGCCCGAATGGCAACTTCATCGAGACGCGCTCCAACGCCAACCCGAACGCGCTTTTGCTCAGCTCCGTATGCAAGAACCCCGAGGCGGCCCTCAAGTACATCAACTGGCAGTACGAGGCATGGGAAAACTACTATACCACCTGCTTTGGGCTCAAAGACTATCACTGGCAGTATAACCCGGACGATCCGGATGCCCAGACGGTTACCTATGCGACCACCGGCTGGACGGACGAGAACGGAGCGCCCATGTATATGACCGTGGACGGCGAGCTGAGCTACGACAACACGATCGCTTATTATTCCAACTTCACCACCTCCATCGGCCTGCCTACCGAGGTGTTGGGCACCAGTTACGATCAGTGGGGGCGCCAAAATATGCATAACCTTTGGCTACAGAGCCATTTGGATGACTTTGACGTCACCAACGAGCCGGGTATCGAGTACGGCATCGTGTGGGATACCGTGGCTTTGGAGGAGAACGTGCCTTCTTATAACGACATCAAGACATACGTCTCCGAACAGATGCCCAAATTCTTCATCGGCGAGCGTCCGCTGGAGGATTGGGATGCCTTCATCGCCGAGCTGGAGGGCATCGGCCTGCATCAGCTGATGGAGGAGTATACCCGCCAGTACGAATTGCTTCGCTGATGCGCATGACGCGGGCGGGTGGGCGCAAGCTCTCCCGCCCTTTGTTACGAGGGAGGATAAGCCATGGTGAAGAGAAAGACCCTGACGCGTGCAGCGGCGGGGCGGCCGCTGCGTTACTACCTGAAGCGCGACCGCTTTTATTATCTGCTGATCGCGTTGCCCATGCTCTACTATTTCGTCTACAAATACCTGCCCATGTTCGGCATTGTCATCGCCTTTCAGGATTACAAGCCCTTTTTGGGTATCCAGGGCATCTTCTCGGCGGATTGGGTGGGGCTGAAGCATTTTGCGCGTTTTTTCAACTCGATCTACTTTGGCCGCCTGATCCGCAACACGTTCTTGATCAGCTTTTATAACCTGCTGTTCTCCTTCCCCGCGGCGATCCTGCTGGCGCTGATGCTCAACGAGGTGCGCGCGCGCCGCTTCAAGCGCGTGGTGCAGACGGTCTCCTATCTGCCTCACTTTCTTTCGGCGGTCATCGTCTGCGGCATGATACGCCAGCTGCTGTCGACCGATGGCGGCCTCGTCAACTCGCTGGTCGTGGCGCTGGGCGGCGAGCCTATCTACTTCATGGGCAGCACGCGATATTACCGCACCTACTACACCGCCTCCAGCGTGTGGCAGAGCATTGGTTGGAACTCCATCATTTATCTGGCGGCGATGAGCAACATCGATACCAGTCTGTACGAGGCGGCGGAGATTGATGGAGCGGGCATCTTTAAGAAGATGTGGCATGTCACGCTGCCAGCGCTGCTGCCGATCATCTCGATCATGCTGATCTTCCGTATGGGCGATCTCCTCAACGTCGGTCACGAGAAGACGCTGCTGCTCTACTCTTCGCTGACCTACGAGGTGGCGGACATCATCAGTACCTACGTATACCGCGAGGGACTGGAGGGCATGAAGTACTCCTACACCTCCGCCGTAGGCTTGTTCACATCGCTCATCTCTATGGTGATGGTGCTGTTATCCAACTATGCGGCCAAAAAGATGGGACAGGAAGGGGTGTGGTGAGGATGCTGAAACGCATGTCCACGGGCGACCGGGTCTTCTACGTCGTCAACTACTGCCTGCTGGCGCTCTTTGCCGTGTGCATCGTGTTGCCCATCTTCTGCGTGGTGATGAACTCGTTCGTCAGCGAGGCGGAAATTGCACGCCGCGGCGCATTTATCATCGTACCTGAGCAGTGGGATTTTACCTCTTATAAAATGCTCTGGTCCAGCCGCACGAACATCATCCGCGCCTACGAGAACACGCTGTTTCGCGTGATCGTAGGTACGGCGTTGAACCTGATGTTTACCATTGCGTTAGCCTATCCACTGGCCAAGCGCGACTTGAAAGGGCGCACGTTTTTCAACGCGGTGGTCTTCTTCACCATGATCTTTGGCGGCGGTATGGTGCCAACCTATATGGTGGTCAAATGGACGGGGCTCATGAACTCGCTTTGGGCGCTGATCGTTCCCTCACTGATCAACACCTGGAACATGTTCATGATGCGCAACTTTTTCTATGCGATCCCTGAGAGCATGATCGAGAGCGCACAGTTGGACGGCGCCAATCCCCTTCAGGTTCTTACGCGCATTGTGCTGCCCTGTTCACTGGCCTCCATCGCTACGATCGGCCTCTTTTACGCGGTGGGCCACTGGAACGCTTGGTTCGACGCGGTGCTTTACTTGACGGACAACAAGCTGCTACCCATGCAGAACATCCTGCGCAATATCGTCTCGTCGGCCAACCTGAGCGATCTGGACGCGACGGCAATGATGTCGGCGGACTACGTGAAGCCGCCTGCGGAGTCGCTCAAATCAGCGACGATCATCGTCAGCACCGTACCGATCTTGATCGTCTATCCGTTCATCCAGAAGTACTTTGTCCGGGGCGTCATGGTCGGCTCGGTCAAGGGTTAAGGAGGAAGAGGAAAAATGAATACGTTTGACGGCATCTATCCCGCTCTGCTCACCCCGTTTGACGGAATGGGGGAGATCAACCACAGTGCGCTGCGAGCGCTGGTGCGGCTAAACCTGAAGAAAGGCGTGCAGGGCTTTTACGTCGGCGGCAGCACGGCTGAAGCTTTCCTGCTGACGTTGGAACAGCGTAAGGCGCTGCTGGAGACGGTCGTCGACGAGACGGCCGGCAGGGCGAAGGTCATCGCCCACGTCGGCACGATCTCGCAGCGCGACGCCGTAGATCTCGCGCGCCACGCAAACGACTGCGGCGCGGACGCGATCAGTTCCATTCCGCCTTTCTACTATGGCTTTCCCTTCGAATGCATTGAGCGCTACTACTTTGCGCTGGCAGATGCGTCTCGTGTACCCGTAGTCGTCTATCATTTTCCGGCGAACTCTGGCGTGCAGCTGACCGTGGAGCACGTGCGCCGGTTTTTGAGGGACGAACGCTTCCTGGGGATCAAGTTTACCAGCAACGATCTGTTCATGCTTTCGCAGATCAAGCAGATCCGTGAGGACGTAGTAGTGTTCAACGGATATGACGAGATTTTTCTCTCCGGCCTGGCGGCAGGAGCGGACGGCGGCATCGGCAGCACCTACAACTTCATGGCCGAAAAGTTCCTCGGCATCAAGGCGGCGTTTGATCGGGGTGACATTGCCGAAGCGCAGCGGATACAGACCGAGGCGAACCATATCATAGAGGTTCTCTGCAAGTTGGGCGTCATGCCGGCGGAGAAAGCGGCACTTACGTTGATGGGCATCGATATGGGGCAGTGCCTGCCGCCTTTTCAACAGCTGGAGGCGGAGGAAATCGATTTCCTGCGTTTAGCGCTGCTCGAGAACGGCTGCAGACTGGAGGGTTAAGGATGGACAGACAGACGCTTTTTCGCGCGGGAGAAAAAGGATTTGCTTCCTACCGCATTCCGTCGATCGTCGCGCTGAATCAGCGCCGCGTCGTCGCCTTTTGTGAGGGACGGCGGGACGGAGAGGGAGACGCGGGCGCAATCGCGATCGTCGCTCGCATCAGTCTCGACGGCGGTTACACCTGGGGAGAACAGTTTGTGGTGGCGAGCGACGGGGAGAACACCGTCGGCAACCCTACGCCCGTCTACGACCGCGAAACGGGCGCGCTCATCCTGATGTGCGACGGCAATTTGAAGACGGGCGACGAGGCCGAGATCCTGCGCGGAAAAGCTCCGCGCACGGTCCTGTGCATTAAAAGCCTCGACCTGGGGCGCACATGGACTCCCATCCGTGACCTGACGCCACAGCTCAAACGGCCGAACTGGACATGGTATGCCATGGGTCCCTGCCACGCGGTACAACTGAGCAGCGGACGCCTGCTCGTCCCCTGCAACCACGCAGTGCTGGAGCCGGGCGAGACTGGCGCGGGACGCTATATTTCGCATACGGTATTTTCGGACGATCATGGGGACACTTGGCAAATCGGTGCGGATGTAGGGCTGTATACCAACGAGTGCTCCTTGGCCGAGCTGCCAGACGGGCGTGTATACTTTAACATGCGCAGCTATCACGGCCGGGGTTGTCGTGCGGTCGCCTATTCGCAGGATGGCGGCGTCACATGGGGCCCCATCCGATGGGACGCTGCCCTGCCCGATCCGGTGTGCCAGGGCAGCGTGCTCTCCTGCAGGCTGCATGGCGGCGCGCAGGCGCTGGCCTTTTCCAATGCCGCGGATACGGCGCGGCGCGTGCGGCTTACCCTGCGCCTGAGCTTGGATGGCGGCGGGAGCTGGGCGGCTAGCCGCGTGCTGCATGAGGGACCGGCAGCGTACAGCGACATCGCTCAACTGCCGGACGGCAACATAGCATGCCTGTACGAGTGCGGCGAAGAGCGGCCTTATGAACGGATCGATATTCAGTACCTATCGCCGAACGAGCTGCTAAAGGGATGCGGGGAGGATACGGCATGTTCGAAGCCTATGTAACGGAACTTGGCAACACCAATTGCGCGCTGTTGCGCGGGCTGGACGGCCATCTTCGCCTGCTTGGCGCGGATACGCGGCGCATTAGCACGGACGGGGGTCGTACATGGCACGACGATACGCCAGCGCGCGTACCGGGAAGGACGAGTACGGCCCTGCGCATGCTGGACGGTAGATTGATGCTATGCGTCTGGGATCCGGAGCCCGCGATGTTGACCAATACCCGGCTCGGCGGGACGACGTACTCCATCGCCTTTTCTGAAGACGAGGGGGCGACGTTCAGCCGTCGCTATGCGCTCACGCCCGAGATAGGTTGTTTTTATGTGATGAATGACCGCTTTTTGCGCCTTGCCAGCGGCAGGATTCTGCTTGCCATTTGCCGCCACCCCGACGACCGCCTCGACCAAGCGCTGGAAACCTGCGGCATGGTGACGACCGCCTATTCGGATGACGAGGGGGAGACGTGGCGCTTCGGCGAATGGCATGACGGTAATTATCAAGAGCCGATGGCCGTAGAGGCACAAGACGGCACGCTTCTGATGTTCATGCGTTCCCATCGGGGCTATCTGTCCGTCAGCCGCAGTGCAGACCTGGGTGAGCACTGGTCCGCGCCGGCGTGCACCTCCATACGCATGCCCTGTGCCCCCTTTGCGGTCAAACGCGATCCTTATTCAGGTTACATCTTTCTGGTATGGGACGACAGCTTTCCGGCCAAGAAGTTTCAATACCCGAGAACGCCCCTGCGCATGGCGGTGAGCCGTGACAACGGACGGACGTTTGCGCGCGTATGCGAGTTGGAAGGCGATCCGGACTGCAGCTACGGGTATCCTTGCATGCTTTTTGAAAAGGATGAAATCTTCGTAAGCTATTATGAAAACGCGTATGGCCGAGAGTTTTGTCGGGCGCAGCATCGCGTTAAGCTAAAAGTTTTTCAAAGAAGCGAGCTGCAGGTAGAGGAAACCGTATGCAAACCGCTTTTTGCGAAAGAGGAGGTTTCGCTATGAGGCTAGCAACCTGCGAAATCGATGGAAAGGAGCGCTGGGGCATCGTCTTGCGCCATCCGATTCGGGATGAGGACTGGATATTCTATCCGCAGGATTGCGAGGAGGTCTTCATGGCCTGCGCAGCCAACCGAACAAACGGCATGTACGGCGCGCTGCGTCGCTTTGCCCCAAAAGGCGAGGGGAACGCCCATGAGTGGCCGAAAACGCTACGGGACTTCCTCGCGCTCGGGGAGGCGGGGATGGAGGCGCTTCGCGCGCTGGAAAGGCATCTGTGCGTCTTCCTCGCGCGCGGAGATCGCTTTGCCGCCGAGACGGCGGGCAGGCCGCTTACGCAGGTGCGGCTATGCGCCCCTATTCCAAGGCCACGATTGATGTGGGGCCTCGTACAGAACAGCCCCTCCTTTTGGCGCAAGAACCCGCAGAGGCACATCGCTAATTTTATGCCGCAGGGACATCAGCGCCCCATCGGCTCGATCATCGGAGAGGGGGGCATCTGGGAATCCGCCTGTGGATTCAATGTCGAGCTGGGCGTGATCATCGGCAAGCGAGGACGCAACATCCCCGTCGAGCAGGCTATGGAATACGTCGCGGGATACACCGTGATCATCGACGGGCAAATCAACAGCTTTTATGAACGATACTTTTAGCAGCCAGGCGAGACGGCGGCGCAGATGCACGCGCGCTATGACGATTGGTATCTGGACGCAACCTGCTCCTGGGGCGGCAAGATGGCCAACGCACACTGCGCCGTAGGACCGTGGATCGTGACCGAAGACGAAGTGGGGGACGTGTACGACCTGCTGGTGTATACCCTGCAGGACGGCACGGTGCGAGACCGCTCGCACACCGCAGGCATGTCTATCGGTGTCGAACGCACAATTCATTTTTACGCATCCTTCGCCACGCTCGAGCCGGGCGATATCATACACATGGGCACGATGGGAACCGACGGCATCTTTATCGCGCCGGGCACGCGCCTTGGGTCGGAATCGCGTTTTCAGGCAGAAATCGAGCGAATAGGGCGCCTTTCGGTGCGGGTGCTGGATACGGAACGCGGCGTTGACTGGCGCGAAGAGAAAGAACGGCAATTGCCTATATCGCCTGCGGAGCGCTACTATAACGTTCAAGGGCTCGACGTGCTGAAGGAGCCATGGGATGTATGTAAGGCGCGTCACGCTTTTCTGTGTTTTGGAAACTGCTGCGATAGCGAGCGAATGGAGGGCATGAAGCCTACGCCCTTTCCGCGCTTTCTGAGCGCCCCCGCCAGTTGTTTGGGGCAAGGCGGTCCCATCGCGCTGGCGCCTCGTGCCGGGCGCGTTGCGCTCGATATGCAGCTTGCCTTTGTGGTAAAAAAGCTGACCTATCGTGTGCAGCCGGCGCAAGCAGACGACTACATTCTGGGCTACTGCACCGCAGTATGCGCGACGGATCTATCCATTCGTGATCAGATTGTTGAGCCTGCGACGCCGCAGGAACGCGCTTTGAGCTGCGTCTACGGACGTTGGGGGGACGGTTATAACGTTCTGGGACCGCTCAGGAGCGCGCCTAAGAGCAGTGCCTGCGCGTTTCTGGAGATAGAAGGGATGGAGCCCGTGCAGGCAGAGATGAGCGACTATAGACATACACCGGCACAGATCCTTAGCTTCATCAGCCAAGGCATCACCCTTTTTCCGGGGGACGTCGTGCTGTGCGGACGTTTGGGAGCACAGGTCTTCCTGTCGAAGGAGCAGCATACGCAAGGCTTACAAATTCGCGCACAAATCGACGGGCTGATGGAGGTCACCACGCGTATTTGTCATTAAGCCTCATATGCAATATAAGACGCCCGTCCATCGGAGAAGATGAACGGGCGTCTCATTGATAATCAGGATTTGGAGGGGGAGGGGGCGAGGCTCCGCAGCATCGTAAAAAATACGATGAGGCCTACGCCCGTCATGATGTGGCCGACGCCCGCGATGCCGGAGACGGAGGCGTCCAGCGCACGGGATACGGGCACGGCCAACACCTGCAGCACGCCGCGCACGAGCAGCATCGCCGCCGTGACGCAGACGCCCGCGTTGTAAAGCCCGTAGAAGAGGCGAAACCGCTTATGCGTGAGGAGGGGCAGCGCCTTTGCGAACAGGGCGGCGACGAGGAAGAAGAGCATGCCCAGCAGGAACAGATGCGTATGCACGAGACCGAGCGATGTGCGCGCCGTGAAGCCGTTGAACTTGGTGAATTCACGGTAGAAGACGCCGCCCGCCATGGCGGCGATGGCATAAACGAAGGACGTATTGATCATTTTTTTCATCAGGGGTTCCTCCTTATAATGTGGCTTTTATGATTCTGAACGGACGGCTCTGCGCATGTCCTGATAGCCCATGATCACGATCCAGACATATGCGATCGTCTTGGGAATCATGAGCACGCCGACCGGCGGGAAGACGCCGGAGAACAGGACGACCGGGATGTACAGCGCGAAGCTGAGCGTGATGGCCAGGGCCATGTGGCGGAATGCGCGGTCCCCCTTGGCGCGGGTTTCCTTGTAGAACAGGTAGATGATCAGCCCGCCGAGGAGCGCGAACGGCACGTTGCGCAGGATGCCGAACGCGAGCGGTTGGCGGTAAGCGAGCCAATCGTTCTGGGGGAGCAGGCAGAGCAGCACGCGCAAGGCGGCCAGCGCATAGATGGAGACCGTCACGTTCTTTTCCTTCTTGTCGTAGCGCAGGCAATAGACGTGGTAAAGCAGCACGTAGAAGACCGTCATCGTAATCGACGTGATGAATTTGCCCGTGCCCAGGGCGGCGGCGTGTGCCTCCAGGCCGGTTGTGCACAGCGCTATAGCGCGCGGCACCAGGTGGAACGAATCGCCCAGGCCGAGGATGACGGCCATGAGCCCGAAGAGCCGATGCTCGCGCTTTTTGCCGCCCTTGAGCATGAGGACGCCGAGGGTGACGACGCCGATGAGATAGACGGCGTCAAAGAGGGTTTCCATGATAGCTTGCATTGTAGGTCAGTCTCCTTTTGTCGTTTGATTTTGCGGGTAGAGCGCCTTGCCGACGAGATGCAGCAGGGCTGCGCAATCCGGTTTGCCCGCCTTGAGGCGGGCGAACATCGTGAAAAGCGCGTGTTCACACAGGGCTTTGGGCGTAAACCCGCCGGCGAAGGCGGCGGGATCGACGGCGTCGTCCTGGACGAGCGCCTGCAAAAGCCCCGCTTCCATATGGGCGTAGTACTTGCGCTCGAGCGTGAGACCCAGCGCGCGTTGCTCGTCCGTTAGCGAGGCCATGCGCAGCAGCAGGCCGGAGCGAAACTGCTGTACGCGCGCATAGAGCGCGGCGTACAGGTCTTGCAGATAGCGGGTAAACCGCTGGCGGGGCGGCGGCGCGCAGATCGTCCCGTGCAGCATGGTACGCCAGAAATGCTCGATCACGCCCACGACCAGCTCGGACTTGGAGGAAAAGTAGTTGTAAACGGTGCCCACGGCCACGCCGCATTCGGCGGCGAGGCGGCGGATGGACAACGCCTCAAACCCTTCTTCGCTCACGATGCGCTCAGCGGCGCCTAGCAGCGCTTCGCGCGATACGGCTGCATGGTTCATGGAATCGCCTCCGAAAATGAACGTTGTTCATATGAATGGTGTTCATTTTACTGCATCCCTCTGCTTCTGTCAAGCGAAAAAAGAAAAACCCGCGAAAAAATCGCGGGCACGACGAGGTGGGAAAGGTCAGCCTTCGATGCGGCTCATCGCCTCGTGAATGGCGGCTTCGTCAAGCTTCATATGTTCGAGGGTATCAAAGAGCAACTTGTCCAGCTCCCAGCCGAGCAAGGCCGCGCCGTTTGAGATGACCTCGCGCGAGCAACCGGCGGCGAAAGCGGGGGATTTGAACTTCTTGCGCAGGCTCTTGAGCTCCATATCCTGTATGCTGCCGGAAGGACGCATCTTCCCCGCCGCGCCGATGAGGCCTGTCAGCTCGTCCGCCGCGTAAAGCACCTTTTCCATCTCGTGCTCGGGGCGGATGTCCGACACCAGGCCGTAGCCGTGGCTGGCGGTAGCCCGCACGATGCGCTCGTCGACGCCGCGCTCGCGCAGGATCTCCTGGCATTTCTGGCAGTGCTCTTGCGGATAGCGCTCGAAATCGATGTCGTGCAGCAAGCCGACGATACCCCAAAAATCCCGCTCGTCGCCATAGCCGAGAGCGTCCGCATATCGGGCCATGACCGCGGCCACGGTGATCGCATGACGCAGGTGGAAGGGCTCCTGATTGTATTCCCGAAGCAACGAAAACGCGCTTTCGTACGTCAAATCCATGAGGGGACCTCCTGTTTTTGTTTGCAGGATACCAGCCCCGGGCGCATTTGTCAAGCGAGATTTTGCACAGGAAATATGCGGATGAAAATACGTCCGAGGCTGTTGCGAATTGAAAAGGCATATACTATAATGAAAACATGGAACCCGACCGCTCACTCCGGCTGGGGCCGGAAAGACAGGAGAATCGATATGAAGCTTCTATACCGCCTGTTCATGCTCTTCATGGCGTTGCTGCTCGCGGCGGGGCTCTACCTCACCGTCGCGGGCGCGCGTGAACATCAAAACAGGCCGCTGATCCCCCGGGGCGGCGGCGTGACGGCCTGCGCCGAAAGCATCGAACCGTTCAACCGGACGGCTTTGGGAGGCGCGCATGATGCTCCGCTCGTTTAACGGGTATCTCTTTGCGCTGCCGCCCATCGAAACGCGGCGGCTGCTCCTGCGTAAGATCACCATGGCGGACGCAAAAGACATTTTTGCCTATAGCCGCGATGAAGAGGTCGCCCGGCACGTGTTATGGGAAGCGCAACGGAGCTTGCGCGAAGCGCGCGAGTACGTGCGCTATTTGCAGCGCCTTTATCGAAGCGACCAGCCCGCGAGCTGGGGGATCGTCGACAAGGCGTCGGGGCGCCTGATCGGCACGGTAGGCTTTATGAACTACAACGCGGACCACAACAGCGCGGAGATCGGATACTCGCTCGCGCGGGATTATTGGAACCGGGGGCTGATGACCGAGGCCGTGCGCGCCGTGCTGCGCCACGCGTTTGAGGAGATGCACCTGCACCGCGTGGAGGCGCAGTTTGAACTCGATAACCCCGCGTCCGGCCGCGTGATGGAAAAGGCGGGCATGAAGCGGGAGGGCGTGCTGCGCGGACGGCTGTATAACAAGGGACGTTATGTGGACGTCGCGCTCTACGCGATTTTACGGGAGGATTACATGAGCAAATTACACGGAGGAAACGCATGATCCGCCTCATCGCCAGCGACATGGACGGCACGCTGCTGGACAGCCAAAAACGCATGCCGCCGCATTTTGACGACGCCGTGCACGCCCTTTGCGCGCAGGGCGTCCGCTTTGCCGTCGCCAGCGGCAGGCAGTACGAAAGCCTATTGCGCGACTTTACGCAGATACAGGACGACATCCTCTTCATCGCTGAAAACGGCGCGCTCGTCATGGACCGGGGGCGGCGGCTGTTCGTCGACCCGGTGCCAAGGGAACACCTGAGCGCCGTGATCGATGCCGTCCGCGCCATCCCCGGCGCGCATCCCATTCTCTGCACCGCCGAAGGCGCATTTATCGAGGACCGCACGCCCGCATTTATGCACGACGCGCTGATGTATTACGCGCGCTGCGAGGTCGTCCCCGATCTCCTGGCGCTGTGCGGGCGCGAAGACGTATGCAAGATCGCCGTGTTCGACCCGGGCGGCGCCGAGGCCCATAGCCATCCGCAGCTCAAGGCGGCATTCCCGGAGCTGGCGGTCATCCTATCGGGCGAGCGCTGGTCGGATATCATGCGTCCAGGGGTCAACAAAGGGAAAGCGATGCGGGCGATTCAGCGGATCCTCGGCATCTCGCCCGATGCCTGCATGGCCTTTGGGGACTACCTGAACGATTTGGAGCTTATGAACGCCTGCACGCACAGCTATGCCATGGCGAACGCGCATCCCCTACTGAAGGCGGCGGCCCGACATGAAGCGCCCTCTAACGACGAAAACGGGGTGCTGCGCGTGATCGCGAGGGCGTTTGACATCGCTGTTTAACGCCGCCTCCCCTTGCTTTTGCGATTTCGGTCTGCTATACTGTGGTTGAGCGAAAACGTTTTAGAGGAGGCGCGGCCATGGGCGTGACCATCAGGGAGCTTTCTAAATATTGCGGGCTTTCCATATCCACGGTGTCCAAGGCGCTCAACGGTTACGCCGACATCAGCGAGAAAACGCGCGATACCGTGCTGCGCGCCGCGGATGAAATCGGTTATCACCCCAGCGCCATCGCGCGCGCGCTCAAGACGAACCGCACGTATAACCTCGGCGTGCTCTTTGTGGATGAAAACGAGAGCGGCCTGCGGCACCACTACTTTTCTGCGGTGCTCGACAGCTTCAAATGCGAGGCGGAGAGGCGCGGATACGACATCACGTTCATCAATCACAATATCGGCCGCACGCAGATGACCTATCTGGAGCACAGCCGTTACCGCAACGTCGACGGTCTGTGCCTGGCTTGCGTGGATTTTTATGCGCCCGAGGTGGTGGAGCTCAGCCGCAGCGACATCCCGCTGGTGACAATCGACCATCCGTTTACGGGGCATACCTGCGTTCAATCGCAAAACGAGGCGGGCATGCGTTCGTTGGTACGTTACGTGTATGGAAAGGGGCACCGGCGCATCGCCTTCGTGCACGGCGGCCGCTCGACGGTGACCGACCTTCGGCTCTCCGGGTTTTATACGGCGCTGGAGGAGCTGGATTTGCCGGTCCGCCAGCCTTATATCATGGGTTGCCCCTACTGCAATCCGCACGCCGCCCGCGCGCAGGTGAAGAAGCTATTGCAGCTGAGCGAGCCGCCGACCTGCATCCTCATGTCGGACGACTATTCGGCCCTGGGCGCGTTTGAGGCGGCGGAGGCCGCGGGCCTTTCGGTGCCGGAGGACCTCTCCATCGCCGGCTACGACGGCATACAGCTCACGCAGCTTTTGCGCCCGCGCCTGACGACGTTGCGTCAGGACACCGACCGCATCGGGCGCGAGGCAGCCGCGCGCCTGGTAGAGCGCATCGAACGCCCCCAAGCGCTGTGCCCGCCGTTCGTGTTCGTGCCCGGCGAGCTGATCGAGGGGCAGACGGTGGCGCAGGTGGGGGCGTGATAGCCCTCTAGCGTGTCGCAAAAAAGTTTTAAAACCCAAAACACTTCTCCTCCTTTCTGCGTTGATAGGGTGTAAGCGCGCGGGAAGGAGGTTCTGTTATGTGGAATGATATGCTCAATCTGTATTATGGCGACCTGACGGGCCGCTTCGCGCCGCCCTATATCCCGCAAGACGAGCACGACTACGTCTGGCTGGACGGGTGCATCGCACGCCCGGCGCCCAGAGGCCGTCGCCACGCGTGAGCGGCATGGAGGGAATATGGAGCTGATCGAAATGTGGCGAATGCGCCCGGAGCTGTTGCGCTACGCGGCAAGCCTGGCGGGGCGCTCCGCCGATGCGGAGGACGTTGTGCAGACCGCTTACCTGCGCGCGGCGGAGCACGCCGAGGCGCTGCGCGAAAGGCCGCCAGAGCTATGCCGCGCCTGGCTTTACAAGACCGTTAAGAACGCCTTTCTGGATCAGTGCCGCCGAAGCCGGCGGCAGGTGTTGACCGAGACGGACGCGGAGCGCATCTGGGAGGACGACCTCACGGCTTTGGAGGTTGGGGATGTGCTGGGGAAACTGCCTAGGGGGATGGCCGATATCGTGCGTATGCGGCATCTGGAAGGAATGACGAGCCAGGAGATCGCCGAAGAGCAGGGCATACCCGCCGCGACGGTGCGCACGCGCTTACGCGCCGCGGTGATGCTGCTCAAGAAATGGAAAGGGGAAGGTAAGATATGAAGACCATTATTCGGGACGTCGCGGTGTTGGACGCGCGGGAGGCTACGCGAGAGACGATCGACGCCATCGAGTCGATTCGGGATGTCGCCTTGCTGCTGCTTTCAAAGCGTACGGCGCCCTGGTTTGCGGCGGTGCGCTGCGACGACGTCGCTGCCATGTGCGTATTGCCGGACGATGCGCAGATGATGATGAGCAACGGCAGCTGCCTGCTGTGCTCGGACGAGGCGGCGGGGAAGCGCTATTTGTTGATAAACGGTACGGTCACGGTAGATGCGGGTCTGACGCCCGATAAAATCCGTGAGCAGATTGCCGGGGGCATGATAAATGGAAGTATCTTTTGCAGCGCCTCGCAGATGGGCGCTTTGGGCGGCGTAGGAGTCAAGGTCAACGGCAGCATGGAGACCTATCCGGACGGCTGGCAGCTGCGCGTGGGGGAAACGCCGCTACGCGCGGCGGAGGCCGCGGCGCTGGCCCCGGGCGCGCGCGTCTATCTGGCGAAGCGAGTGCTGATCGAGCGGGGCGCAGCGCAGGCGCTGGCGGCGGCGGGCGTGCGTCTTCAGGCGCGCAAAGGCGTGCTGTGCTACGCGTCGGACGCTCAGGCGCTTGGGCAAATTTACGAGAGCGATCTGAGCGGCTGCGCGTTCATACCGGACGGATATACGGTGCACGACGGCGACCTGGACGTCGGCGCGCGCACCGCGTTTAAGCTGCGCGCAAGCATCTACCTGACGGGCCATCTCACGGTCCGCGAAGACGTGGACGCGGATAAGCTCGCGAGGCTGGAGCGCTTGCACGTGGACGGCCGGGCAATTGTGCCGCTCTCCCTCATGGAGGCGCTGCTGGAGAAGACGGAGGGGGAGACGGATTGGATGCCCTATGAGGGGGCGTTGCTCTTCAACGAGGGAAAGCTGGAGCTGACGCCGGAGATGCTTGACGGTCTGGCGGATCGCTTTGCGATTGCCAACGACGGCATGCTCGTCATCGATCCCGCGGTCGAGGCCAAGGCGCTTAAGGAACGCGTTACGCTGCTGCAAAACGACGGCATGTGCTGCATGACGCAGGCGCAAAGGGGCGCGCTCGCACAGGTGCTCGGCGGAGACGGCGCCTATCGGGATCCGGATCAGGAGAAGGAGGGGCAGCCGGACGAGGCGGATTTGGGCGGCGACGTGCGCGTCATCGCGGATGTGGCGTCGCTGACGCTGTAAGTCGAAAACCGCACATGGGATCGAAGCGTTTTGGCGCTTCGGTCCTTTTTTCGTATGCCGGGACCTCTCGGAGCGGGGAGGAAATGCATGCTTAGCCGCGAATATGACATGCATAGGACAAAAGGGGAGGCTGCCCATGCGCGGAATCCTGAAGAATCAAAAACCGACGTTTGTACGCCGGGTGACCGGCGTGCTCGCAGCTACGGTGTTGCCGCTCATCGCGCTGCTGCTCTTCGGCAGCTTATACTCGATCGGCGTTTCCAACCGGTTGGTGGCCGAATCCAACCGGCGCGTCGTTTTACAATGGGTGGAGCAGATCGATCAAAATCTGGAGATGATCGAGCGCTTTTTATCCGGCATCGTCTACATCGAGCCGGAGTTCAGCACGATGGGGCACGCGGAGAGCCAGCTATCCGTGTATTTGGCCTCCTATACGATTACACAGCGCTTGGAGACCGCGATGAGCGCCTTCATGCCGCTGGGCGGCATATTTTTATACAGCGAGCAGGATCATGCCTGGGCCGAGCGCTTTGCGGGCAGCGCATACAGCTATGCCCAGCGAGAAGCGATGCGAAGCGTCGTACGCGGCAGGGAGGACTGGGCGGAAGCGATGGGCAAGTGGCGCGTGATGCCGGTGGAAGAGCGGTATATGCTAGCCTGCAGCTTTGGAAAAGCGGATGCGTACATGGTGGCGCTGGTGGATTTTGAACGCTTGCTGACGGTGACGCAGGCGGCATATCACGTCTTCTATACGGATATGGAGGGCTGCGCGCTCACGGACGCGGATTGGGCAGCACGCGAATCGATACTCGTCAAAGACGCGGGCGCTTCCTACGCCTTTACGGGGCGTGATGCACGCTATCTGACGGTCTCGCAAGGCCTTACGCGCGCGCCGGCGCGCATCGTGCTCGCCGTTTCAAACGCCGGCTATTGGGACGGGCTCACGCCCGTACAGATTGTGTTGCTCCTGCTCTCGCTCCTGGCCATAGGGGTCATTCCCCTTTCGCGCTGGTGGGTGCGCCGCTATCTGGGGAGGCCGCTGGACGGCCTGACCTCAGCGATGCAGCGCATTAAGCACGGCGAGCTGGACACGCAGATCGCCCAGGCCTATCCCACGCAGGAGCTGGAGCAGGTCAAGGATACGTTCAACGAGATGATGTCCCAGATTCATACCCTCAAGATCGAGGCGTATGAGCGGGAGATTGACCGCCAGCGTATCGAGCTGCAATACCTACATTTGCAGTTGCGGCCGCATTTCTTCCTCAACTGTCTCAAGAGCGTTTACGCTTGCAACCAGCGGCAGCGCTACGAACAGGCGCAGGAGTTGATCCTCTCCATATCAAACTATATACGATACCTCTTTCGAGACAACCTCAAAACCGTTACATTGCGTGAGGAGCTGCGCTTTGTAGACGATTACATGCACATTCAGCACATGAGCCTGACCATGCCGCCCCAGTGTGAGATCCATGTGCAAGATACGCTGTTGGATCTACGTGTTCCACCCTTTTCGGTGGAATCGTTTGTGGAGAATGCGGTCAAGCACCAGTGGAAGCCTGAACGACAATTGCACGTCCGCGTCCGCGCCGTGCTGTTGGAAGCGGAGGACGGACAGTATCTGGATATTACGGTGCACGACAACGGGGGCGGGTTCCCCGATGAAGTGCTGGCGGTGATCAACGCATTGCCGGACGATATCTATCAGGAGCGCCACGTGGGACTGGCGAACCTGCGCAGCAGGCTCAAGCTCATCTATGCAGATCGCGCGACGCTCGCCTTCTACAACGATGAAGAAGGCGCAGTATGCGAGGTCATTTGTCCGTTGGAGGGAAACAAAATGGAGGGAGGAGTCGGCCGTGAACATCCTGGTTGTCGATGACCTGTATGAGGTCGTGCAAGGCGTCGTCGAGGGCGTGCGCTGGCGCGACCTTGGCGTCGAGGACGTCTACGCGGCCTACAGCGTCGAGGGCGCGCAGGATATCCTCCGCCGGCACGGCGTGCAGCTATTGCTGTGCGACATCGAAATGCCCCCGCGCAGCGGATTTGAGCTGCTTGAGTGGCTGCGCGCCGAGGAAATGGAGACGGAGTGCATCTTTCTGTCTTCGCATGCGGAATTTGAGTATGCTCAAGCCGCAGTCAAGCTGGGCAGCTTCGATTACATCCTACAACCCGCCCGCTACGAGGAGATCGAAGCGGCGGTGCGGCGGGCGATCGTGCGGATTGAAGAGAAACGCCGCGCACGCGCGGCGGCACAGTACGGGCAGTATTGGCGCGAAAAAGAGGGGATGCTCGCCGATGCCTGTGTAGCGCGATTTTTGCTGGGCGAGGGCGGCGGCCTGGACGGCTTTTTAGAGGATCTTTCCCGCCTCGGCGCCGCGCTCGGGCGCGCTATAGAGCTATGCCCGTTGCTTGTGCAGTTGCACAGACCTGTCCTTCCGGAGGATAGAGGAGCCCTGCGCTCGCTTTTCTTTGCGTTACTGCGCCGAACGGAGCGTACGCTGCTGCTCGCGCGCATGGAGGACGGCTGTTTTTTTGCGTTGCTATTTGGCGGCGACGTGCAGTGGGCGGAAATTGTGGAGCCATTAAAGACGCTGACCGAGTGTTGGAAGGCGCAGGGACGCGGACCGCGCCCGACCTGCTACGTAGGCGATACGGTGCTGCCCTCCGGCCTGCCGGCGCAATGGAAGCTGCTCGACGAGCGCAGGCGCGACAACGTGGCCCACTACGGCGGCGTGTTTGCCCCCTTACAGAAGGAAGAGATTTTGCACTACATTTACACGTTTCCAGATATGCAGCGCTGGGCTAGGCAGCTGACGGCGGGAGATTGCGATCAGGTACGGGAGGAGGCGCTTGCGTATCTGCGCGAGCAGCGGGATTTGGGCAAGGTCAATGCGGAGTTCCTCGCCAAATTTCATCAGGACTTTATTCAAATGTTCTTTACCGTCGCTCAGGCGTATAAGGCGCGCGCGCACGATATCTTTTATGAAGCGTACCCCTTTAAGGACTTTTTACAGGCATACACGTCTTACGAGAAGATGATTTCGCTCGTACGTTTCGCTACGGATTACGTTAGGGAACGCATCGGCGCGCCGGAGCGGGCGGAGTCGCCCGTGGAGCAAGCGATCCATTATATTCAGCAGAACATCGAAAAGGACATGCGCCGTAGCGACGTCGCAGAGGCCATCTACATGAACGCCGACTACCTCGCGAGGCTCTTTAAAAAGGAACGAGGCGTGTCGCTGGGAGATTTCATCGTTTCGGAGAAGATGCGCGTGGCAGCTTCCCTGCTGTCGGGGACGAATATACCGGTCAGCCTCGTCGCTTCTAAGGTGGGATACTCCAATTTTTCTTATTTTTCGCAGGTATTCAAGCGCCAGACAGGGTCGGCGCCCGGCGAATACCGCCTGGCGTACCGAGAAGGAGGCGCTGCGCATAAATAGCCATGGTATGCAGGATATACGACGGAATTGTGTCAGATACGGCACAATTCCGTCGCGTTTTTTAGAGGAAAGTCGGAAAATGAATAATCAAGGTCTGAATATTTACAGAAATGAGGCTGGCAATGCGCTACAATAATACCATTCCCCGACCGATAGGATTCATGTAGGAAAGGATGTATGCCACAATGAAAAAGGTACTAGCGCGCCTGCTCGTGCTCGCGATGACGTTCTCCACGCTGGCGGTTGCCTTTGCCGGCGCTGCCCTGGCGGATGACGATCTGCGCGAACCCAAATTGGTGACCCTGGAGGTCGTCATGATGGCCTCCGCCGGCAAGGATGGAACCGGCGCGGTGACCGATGCGATCAATGCCTATCTGGAAGAAAAGCTCAACATCAACGTCAACATCACGTTCATCAGCTACGGCAATTACACGCAGCAGACGAACCTGATGCTCTCCGCGGGCGAGGGGATCGACGTTTTCCCCGTGTACATGACGCCGCTGACGACGGTCGCGGACAACGGCCAGATTCTGCCACTCAACGATCTACTGGCGGAGTACGGCCAGGGCATCGTGGAGCAGATCGGGCAGGAGTTCATCGACTGCGGTAAGGTCGGCGATGAGATTTTCGGCCTGACCACCGGTCGCGACCTGGCCGCGGCTTACGGCTTTGAGATGCGCAAGGACATCTGCGACAAGTACGGCATCGACTACGAGGACATCACCACGCTGGAGCAGCTGCACGACGCGCTGACGATCGTTCATGAGAACGAGCCGAACCTCGTGTGCGTCGTGCCCTCCAACGGCGAGTTGGTCCGCAACTGGGGCTGGGACCCGCTGGGCGATGCGAGCACCCCGCTGGGCGTGCTGATGGACATGGGCCAAAGCGACACGGTAGTCAACCTGTTTGAGACGGATTTTTATAAGGAATTCGTCACTACCATGCGTCAGTGGTACAACGAAGGCCTGATCATGGCGGACGCCGTCTCCAACACGGAGAACGTCGGCACCATGATGGGCGCAGGCACCGCGTTTGGCGGCTTTATGAACCTGAAGCCTTACTTTAACGTCCAGGAGACGACCAACTACGGCACGGAGATCGTCGTCTCCGAGATCGTACCTGCGTTCTCCTGCACCTCCAACGTCTCCATGGCGACCTGGGCGATCGCCAGCTCTACCGAGCACCCCGAAGCTTGCATGAAGCTGCTGAACCTCATGTACACCGACCCGACGCTTATGAACCTCATGATCTATGGACTCGAGGGCGAGCACTATGTGGTGAAGGGTGATGCCAGCAACGGTCAGAAGATCATCGGCTATCCGGACGGTATCGACGCCACCACCACCACCTATCGCCCCTCCGGCGGATGGCTCTGGTGTAACCAGTTTGTCGGCCACGTCTGGGAAGGCAACCCGGCCGACTACTGGGATGTGACGCGTGCGTTCAATAACACGGCTGTAAAATCGAACGCGTTTGGTTTCACCTGGGACTCCTCTGGCGTGCGTAACCAGGTGACCGCCTGCACGAACGTCATGCAGAAGTACCATCAGGCCCTCATGTGCGGCGCCGTCGACCCGGAGGAGACGCTGCCAAAGTTTAACCAGGAGCTGAAGGACGCGGGCATCGACGACATCATCGGCGACAAACAGGCGCAGTACGACGCCTGGCGCGCGCAGAACGGAAGGTAATCCAAAGGCAACGACGGGGGTTCCGGGGATATCCCCGGAACCTCTTATAGTGCCGCGGATCCCCAGCGGGCAAAGAACAGAAAGGATGAACGCATATGACCGCGACCGCACCGTCTGCCAGAAGAAAGAGCTCCATTGGCAACCGGATCAAGCGCTGCATTCCCATGTACCTGATGGCCCTGCCGGGGCTCGTCTACCTCATCATCAACAATTATATCCCCATGAGCGGCATCATCATCGCCTTTAAGAACGTCAATTGGCGCAAAGGCATCCTCGGCAGCCCTTGGGCAGGCTTTTCCAACTTTGAATACCTGTTTAAGACGAGGGACGCCTGGACGATCACGCGCAATACCATCGGCTATAACCTCGTTTTTATCCTGCTGGGCACCCTGATGGCCATCGCCATTGCGATACTGCTCAATGAGATCCGCTCAAAGAAGCTAAAGCAGGTCTATCAGACGGTCTTTCTGCTGCCTTATCTCATCTCCATCGTCGTGGTGAGCTACCTCGTCTTCGCGATGCTCTCCATCGACTCCGGCTTCATCAACAAGAGCATTTTGTCGGCGCTGGGGAAGGATGCCATCGCGTGGTATACCGAGCCCAAGTACTGGCCCTTCATATTGGTCATCGTCTATCTATGGAAGACATTCGGGTATAACAGCATCATCTACTATGCGACGCTGGTGGGCGTGGATCACAGCTATTACGAGGCCGCGGCCATCGACGGCGCGACCCGGTGGCAGCAGGTATGCCATGTCACCCTGCCAGCGCTTACGCCTACGATTATCACGCTGACGCTGCTGTCTGTAGGCAAGATTTTCTATTCAGACTTCGGGCTCTTTTATCAAGTGCCGATGAACTCCGGCCCTTTGCTGGACGTTACGAATACCATCGATACCTACGTTTACCGCGGCTTGATTCAACTGAACGATCTAGGCATGTCCTCCGCGGCAGGCGTATATCAGAGCTTAGTCGGCTTTGTCCTCGTGCTCGCGGCCAACTACGTCGTAAGCCGTGTGGACAAAGACAATGCGCTGTTCTAAGGGAAGGGAGAGAGAAGCATGGTTGAAAGAAAAAGTAGTTTTCAGGTGCTGGCGAATGTCTTCATGGTCGTGCTGGCGCTGTGCTGCATCTTCCCGTTTGCATTGCTGGTTATGTCGTCGCTGACGGATGAGAAGACGCTGATTCAGAACGGTTATTCGCTCTTTCCGGCGAAATTCGGCCTTGACAGCTACACCTACATGTTTAAGAGCGGCTTTAGCATTGCCAGAGCTTATGGCGTCACGGTGCTGGTGACCGTGGCGGGAACCGTCAGCGGTATGCTGATGACGATGCTGCTGGCCTATCCGCTCTCGCGCAAGGAATTTTTCGGCCGCAACGCGCTAGCGTTCATCGTCTTTTTTACGATGCTCTTTAACGGCGGCCTCGTGCCTACCTACATTATGTACACGCGCTACTTCCATCTGCGCAATACCCTATGGGCCCTGATCGTCCCATCACTGCTCGTAAATGCGTTTTACGTCATCATGATGCGCACGTACTTCAACACCAATATCCCCGACGCGGTGGTGGAGGCTGCGCGCATCGACGGGGCGGGCGAGTGGCGCACGATGTTTCAAATCGTGCTGCCCATGAGCGTGCCCATGATCGCGACGTTGGCGCTGTTGATCGGGCTGAGCTATTGGAACGACTGGAAAAACGGTCTGTATTACCTGACCAAGAGCGAACTTTTCTCCATCCAGAATATCCTCAACCGCATGCTGCAGGACGTGCAGTTCCTCAAGAGCGGCGCGGGCGGATCGAACGCCAGCGAGATCGCCGCCACGCTGCCCAGCACGGGCATCAAGATGGCCATTGCGGTCGTCGGCGCTCTGCCGGTGATGATCATCTATCCCTTCTTCCAGAAGTTTTTCGTCAAGGGTATTACGATCGGCGCGGTTAAAGGGTGAGCGCGTATAGAAAGGACGGATCGCATGAAAGTCGGCATTCAGCTCTATTCGGTAAAAGATATGATCGCAAAGGATCCCGTCGCCGCGTTTGAGCGCGTGGCCCAAATCGGCTATAAATGCTGGGAGGTCTGCCAGCTTTACGGGCGCACGGACATCCCCTATAACTACGGCCTGCAGATGCCGCCGCAAAAGGCCAAGGCCTTCGTCGCTTCGCTGGGCGTCACGGTCGTCGGCAGCCATCTCACGTACGATCAGACGAAGGACGAAGGGTATCTGGAGGATTACCTCGCCTATATGGAGGAGATCGGCTGCAAGGCCGCGGGATTGGGCTCCGCCTACTTCCCCTATCTGGACCTTGACGGCCTGAAGGCGCAGTGCGCCCACTTTCACCGCGTAGGCGAACGGTGCCGCGCGCATGGCATGAAGTTTTATTACCACAACCATTTCCATGAGTTCCAGCGGTTTGGCGGGAGGACGGTCTATCAGCTGCTGATGGAGAATACCGATCCCGACCTCGTGTGGTTTGAACTGGATACCTATTGGGCGATGCGCGCGGGCATGGATCCCAAGCAGGTGCTGCGCGATCACGCAGGCCGTATCCTCTTTATCCATCAAAAGGATTTTCCTAAGGATTTCCGCTCGCCAGCGAACCTGTATGATTATGCCGTCGATCCGCACGCCAACCTCGACCGCGCAGCGCTTCGCGGCGTGAGCGAGCCGGACGGCTTTGCGGAGGTCGGCACGGGCTGTATGGACATTCAGGGAATTCTCGATGCGGCGAACGCGGCGGGCGTGCAATGCGCCATCCTGGAACAGGATCGAACCGCGCTCACCGAAGAGGAAAGCATCACGATCAGCATGAACGCCTTTCGTCGGTATGCGGGCCTGGAGTGGAATTGATTGAAACGGGACGCTAAGAGGGTATTACTGGGCGGGTATGCGTCAACACGCTCCAAAATAAGAATAGGCCTGCGCGCCTAGCGCGGGCCTTAGCAAAATGAAGGATCATTTTGAATCAATGCGACGTTGTCGCAATGGAAAGCACGGGCGTGTATTGAAACCAATCTATAACCTATTGGAGGAACGCGCCAGAGAACTGAATCGAATCCAAGCGGTGCTGGAAGGGGCAAACATCAAGCTGGCCAGCGTCGTCACGGATATCAATGGACAAAGCGCTATCGCCATTCTGCGGGCTATGGCCAATGGGGAGACAGACGCACAGCGCTTGAGCGCCCTAGCAAAAGGCAGCCTTACATCAAAAATAGAAGAGTTAACACGGGCGCTGAAAGGCTCTGTGGGCGAACACCAGCAGAAAATGATCGCCCACCAACTGCGTCATATTGAGTGCCTCAACAATGAAATTGCGGATATTGATGAGGATATCAAAAAAACAGAAAGTATAGAGCCGCAAATTGCGCTGCTTGACGCAATGCCGGGAATAGGCCGAAGAAGCGCTGAACGCATTCTTGCCGAATGCGGGGTTCATATGGAATAGTTTCCTTCGGCACAGCATTTATGTTCTTGGGCCGGACTCGTGCCCGGTTGTAATGAAAGCGCGGGAAAGCGCAAGCCTTCTCGCCTGCGTAGGGGCAACGTATTCCTCAAAACAATCATGGTTGAATGTGCTCTAGCTGCGATTCGTAACAAAAACTCCTTCTGGTTTGCTAAGTTTTCAAAAATCGCTCCTCGCAGAGGTGGAAAAAAGGCAGTTGTTTCCGTCGCTCGCGCGATGCTGGTAGCCATCTATCACATACTCAAAGATTTGCAGCCTTTTCGTGATTTGGGCGTTGATTACTATTTCAAGCTAGATGCTGAGCGTATCAAAAATCGGCATATCAATGCTTTGAAGCGCCTGGGTTTCGATGTTGTTATCTCTTCCGTCTGATCCTTCTGATCCGTCTGGTTTTTCTGTCTCCTTTTCGCCCCTCGTCCTTCTTGGGGCTTCTTTCCTATGCCTTCTGCTTCGTGCTGTTTTCAGGGCAGTCTGAGGCCTGCGCACTGAGCGCAGGCCTTAACCTTACCCTGATAATGGCTGTGATTTACTTCCCCACACAAAACGTCGAAAACACCCGATCGATGACGTCTTCATCCAGCGTTTCGCCGGTGATTTCGCCCAGAATGTGCATGGCGCGCGTCAGGTCGACCGATGTGATATCCAGCGGCATCCCTGCGTCGACGGACGACACGGCGTCGCGTAGCGCGGCGCAGGCCGATCGCGCCGCCTGCACGTGGCGCGCTTGCGTGAGCGCAGCGCTTTGCGCCCCGTCCGTTGGCGCGAAGGAAAGCAGGCGGGCCTTGAGCGCGTCCAACCCTTCGCCGCGCTGGGCGCATAGCGTCAGCACGCTCGCCTCCGGGCAGTGCACGCGCACCTCCGCCTCGGTTAGCGCCTGTGTGAGATCACTCTTGTTGATGGCGACGATTTTCGCTGCGGCAGGCGTGTGCAGGAGCTCCGCGTCCTCTGCCATGAGCGCCTGTGAACCGTCGAGCACCACGAGCAGGACGTCCGCGCGCTCCATGGCCGTGCGTGCGCGGGATACGCCGATGGCCTCTACGACGTCCTGCGTATCC
This sequence comes from Bacillota bacterium, assembly GCA_023404715.1. GTDB lineage: Bacteria > Bacillota > Clostridia > Christensenellales > Aristaeellaceae > Beduinella. The sequence goes on from JAEYAR010000108.1 coordinate 96,253, forward strand.
CGCAGGCCCGCCGTATCGGAAAGGTTCACGCGCAGTCCGCTGAGCAGGATGGATTCCGTCAACACGTCGCGCGTCGTGCCGGGCAGATCGGTTACGATGGCGCGCTCCTCGCAAAGCAACGCGTTGAGCAGGGAGGACTTGCCGACGTTCGGCCGTCCGGCGATGACGACGTTCAGACCGTCCTGCGCGATGCGACCGCTGCGCTCGTCACAGGCGCGCTCAAGCGAATCGCACAATGCGAGCGCCCGGCTGCGCAGGTCGCCCGCCGCCTCCTGCTCGTCCACCTCGTCCGGGAAGTCGATCGCGGCCGCGACGCCCGCGAGCAACTGCACGATTTGCTCGCGCGCATCCTGTACGAGATGGGAGACGCCGCCCTCTAGCTGGCGCAGCGCCTCGCGCGCCCCGCGCTCGCTGCTGGAACCGATGAGCCGCATGACCGCTTCCGCCTGAGACAGGTCGATGCGCCCGTTTAGGAAAGCGCGGCGCGTGAATTCTCCGGGCTCCGCCGCGCGGGCGCCGTGCTGGAGCAGCAGAGAGAGCACGCGCCGCACCTGCATGCGCCCGCCGTGGCAGTGGATTTCGCCCACGTCCTCGCGCGTGTAACTGTTGGGCGCGCGCATAAGCACGGCCATGCACTCGTCCACACGCTCGCCCCCATCTACAGCCCAGCCGTAATAGAGGCGCGCATGCGCCCAGCTTTCGGGCTTTTTCCCGCATGCGGCCTGAAAGACGCAGGAGAGCAGGCGGATGGTGTCCGCGCCGCTGACGCGGACGATGGCGATACCGCCCTCGCCTTCCGGCGTAGCGAGCGCGGCGATGGTATCCGTGTGCGTGATCATCGAGGTTCCTCCTCCCGTATTCATCCCATTATACCCGTTATGAGACGCGATGAAAAGGAGGAATCGACGAAAAAGGCGGCGCGCACTCCGCTGCCGGAGGCGCGCCGCCCGCTCGGGCGTAACGTCAATCCAAGGTGATTTCCGCCGTTTCGCCTTTGGCTGCGGCTTGCAGGATGGCCGCATAGAGACGCTTTGCCTCTTCGGTGGCGATCGTCGCGCCTGTTACGCCGTCGATATCTCCGGGGACGGATGCGGCCTGAATCTGGTCCGCGATCTTGGGCGTCCATTCGCTCGGTAATGGGTCCATAGGATAAGCCTCAGCGGATTGCGCGCTTTTGCGTTCGCCGTCCTTAAAGGCGTCGAAGTCCACGGATTCGACAGCGCCGCCCTTGAAAATGACGGTCAGCGTGGTCTGCCAGCCGTGCCCTTTTTCCTGCGCGTAGGTTTCGGACATGCGGGCCGTATACGTGCCGTCCTTTGCCTCGGACACGGCGGGTACGTCTTCCGCCTCCGGCGGATTGCTCGGCGTTTCAGTCGGGCTTTGTGTCGGGGCCTCGGTCGGGGCCTCCGTCGCCTGCGCGGTGGGGCTCGGCTGCGCCGTGGGTGCGGCCGTCGGGGCGGTCGTGGGGGCTGTAGTCGGCGCGGGCGCCGGTTGCGCGCTGCAGGCGCACAGCGCAGTCAGCAGTGCGACGCACAGCAATGCGACGAGGATTCGCTTCATCATCAAGGCAGTCCTTTCCATATTAAAATGATGCTTGTACCTTTTTGTATGCGGGAAAGACGGCGTTTATCCCTGCAATCGCTTTGTCCTGCATCTCTAAATTGTACGGCAGGGATAGAGGCGACCCGGCATTTTTTTGAATTTATCTTGAAATCGTTCGGGGTTCTGTGTAGAATATAGAGATCATCCGAGCTAAAGGGCAGCAGAGGGCGCTGAAAGCGCTAAAAAAGGAGGCACCTCATGCACGAGGTACAGCGAATCGTTATTTTGGACTTCGGCGCGCAGTATACACAGCTGATCGCGCGCCGCGTTCGCGAGGCGAACGTCTTTTGTGAAGTCGTCCCCTTCAATACATCTTTGAGCGAACTCAAGGCAAAGGAACCGGCCGGCATCATCCTTTCGGGCGGACCGGCCTCTGTGCTGGAGGAGGATGCCCCTACGGTCGATTCGGGGCTTTACGACCTGGGCGCGCCGGTGCTGGGCATCTGCTACGGCATGCAGCTGACCGCGCATCTGCTCGGCGGTACGGTTGCGCGCGCGACGCAGCGCGAGTACGGCCGCGTCGGCGTCACCATGGATACGGGCAGCCGCTTGCTGGCGGGCATGTCGCCCACATCGCCGTGTTGGATGAGCCATACCTACCATGTGACGGCCGCGCCGGAGGGGTTTGTCTCCGTAGCACATTCGGAAAACTGCGGTTTTTGCGCGATGGAGAATACGGCGCGCGGCATTTACTGCGTGCAGTTCCACCCGGAGGTCACGCACAGCGAGGAGGGGCAAAAGGTCCTTCAAAACTTTCTTTACCGGATTTGCGGCTGCAAGGGCGATTGGACGATGTCCGCGTTCGTCCAGGAGGCTGTGGCGTCGATTCGCCGCACCGTCGGCGACGGACGCGTGCTGCTGGGCCTGTCTGGCGGCGTGGATTCGTCTGTGGCGGCGGCGCTGATTTCAAGAGCGATCGGCGAGCGGCTGACCTGCGTGTACGTGGATCACGGCTTCATGCGCAAGGACGAGACGGAGCAGGTTAAAGAAGTTTTTACCAAACAGTTTCCGGTGCATTTGGTCGCGGTCGACGCGCGCCAGCGCTTCCTCAACAGGGTGGCGGGCGTGAGCGAGCCGGAAGAAAAGCGCAAGATCATCGGCGCTGAGTTTGTCGCGGTGTTTGCGGACGAGGCGGCCAAGATCGGCGATGTCGATTTTCTCGCGCAGGGCACGATTTACCCGGACGTCATCGAATCCGGCCAGGTCAAAGGCAGCGCGGTCATCAAATCGCACCACAACGTAGGCGGCTTACCCGAGGATTTCAAGTTCAAGGCCTTGCTGGAGCCGCTGCGCATGCTCTTCAAGGATGAGGTGCGCAAGGTGGGCGAGGAACTGGGTATGCCGGCGGATATGGTCTGGCGTCAGCCCTTTCCCGGACCGGGGTTGGCCATCCGCATCATCGGGGATATCACGGAGGAAAAGCTCGAGATCGTGCGCGAGAGCGATGCGATCCTGCGCCGGGAGATGGCCGAGGCCGGCTTGGAGCGCTCCGTCAATCAATATTTTACCGTGCTTACGGGCATCCGCTCGGTAGGGGTGATGGGGGACGAGCGGACGTACGATTACACGCTCGCCATCCGCGCGGTTACGACGGACGACTTTATGACGGTGGACTGGGCGCGGCTGCCGTACGACCTGCTCGCGCGTGTGTCCGAGCGCATCGTCAACGAGGTCAGTCATGTGAACCGCGTTGTGTTCGATATCACCACCAAGCCGCCGGCATCGGTGGAGTGGGAATGATGCCAGAGGCTGAAAAAAGCCAGTCATACCGGACTACAAAAAGGAGTAGAGGACAAGGACGGGCTATTGCCTCCTGCCCAATCTGATAATTGCATAGGCGCGGACGGCGGGGAATAATCCTCGCCGTCCCTTTTCATTTACAGTAGTTTTATAATTTTTCGCCAAGTACCCCTTGAAATAGATCACACGATATGCTATACTAAAGTCAATAAATTGACCGTATAGAAATTGACTATATGCCGAGGGTAAGGCGGCATGACACGACCTGTCGCGGGCATTCACAAAAAACCTTACCATGCCGACCAATCAGGAAACGGAGGATATTTAACATGGAGTTTTACGAGGTGATCGACAAAAGAAGAAGTATCCGACAATTTGAGGACCGGGAGATTTCAAGAGAGGTGCTGGAGCGAATTTTAGACGCTGGACTAAAAGCCCCGTCCTCTAACCATCAGAGAAGATGGGAGATGCTGACGCTGACGGATAAGGCGGCTATTATGCAGCTGGCAAAGCGCATTCGCCCCTATCCCTGCCGTATTCAGGAGCCCAAAACGCCGCAGCAGGAGATGATCAAAATTGCCTATCCCCGCCAGCGCAGCATGGTGGAGGAATCTGCCTGTGTGATCTTACCTTTCTTCAAACAGAAGTATCCCATGACCGAGGATAAGAACGGCTACGGCCTAATGGACTACGGCGCGACATGGGCGCTGGTTGAAAACATGCTGCTGGCAGCAACTGCGGAGGGGCTGGGCTCGGTTGTCCATATCCCAGTGAAGAAAGAGCCGGAGCAGATTAAGGAACTGCTGCAAATCCCGGACGGCTGGTATCTCCCCACGCTGGTCATTCTCGGTTATGCTAGTCCGAGCGCCGAAGTGCCCTCGCAGGTCAGGGCAACAGTAGATAACAAAGTCCACTGGAACAAATGGTAAGGGTGCAACGCATGGAATTTTGTGATGCGGTCAGCAAGCGAAAAACTGTAAGAGAGTGGACGGACAAAGCGAGATTTTAAATCAGTTGGGATCATTTTAAACAGAGAGGAGGGCTGTGTTATGCCCCAGATCGCGATCAGGCCAATCGAGGTCAAAAGCGTTCTTACAAAATCAAATCTCCCGGTCAGCGATTACTCTGTCAACCCCTATGTGGGCTGTACCCACGCCTGTAAATATTGCTACGCCTGTTTTATGAAGCGATTTAGCAATCATACGGAGCCTTGGGGCGAGTTCCTTGACGTGAAGTTCTGGCCGGAGATCAAAAGGCCCGAACGATACGCGGGGAAAGAGCTGTTCTTCGGCTCGGTGACAGACCCCTACAATCCTCAGGAGGAGACTTACCGCCGTACACGGGAGCTGCTCATGCAGTTGCAAGGCAGCGGCATCAAGTTGAGCATCCAAACGAAATCCGACCTTGTGCTGCGTGACCTTGATCTCATCAATACCTTTCCAGATGCACGGGTGGGCTTTTCCATCAATACCTTGGACGAGGGATTCAAGGACGATATGGACACGGCCGTCAGCATCGAGCGCAGGATAAGGGCCATGAAAACGCTGCATGACGCGGGTATCCGTACTACCTGTTTTATCTCTCCCATCTTTCCCGGTATCACCGATGTGGAGGAGATTATTGACTGCGTGAAATATCAATGTAACTTGATTTGGCTGGAAAACCTGAACTTACGGGGTAGCTATCGTGCGGTCATCATGGACTACATTCGGGAAAAGCATCCTGGCCTGTTGCCTTTATATCAAGAAATCTACAACAAGAATGAGCGCCGGTACTGGGAGGCGCTGGACGCCAGACTTCGGGATTACGCAAAGCAGATCGGACTGGTTTATGTGCGTGACGATGACACGATGAAGCTGCCTTTTGACGCGCCTGCGATCATGGTGAATTATTTTTACCATGAGGAGGTGAGAAAATCCGCAAAAAAGGGGAAGTAAAATGCCGGAAATGCCAGAGATAGAGACGATAAAAAGAGTGCTGGAGCCGCAGATCAGCGGCGCGACCATCCAGAGCGTGACGGTCAACCGGCCGGAGGTGGTAGCCTACCCGGATACGGAGACATTTTGCACCCAGTTGGCTGGGCAGACGATATCCCGCATGAGCCGACGGGGAAAGTATTTGACCCTCCACCTGGCCAGCGGCGACTATTTCACCCTGCACCTGCGTATGACGGGCTGCTTGCTGGCCGCGCCGCCCGATTATCCCGCAGAAATGCACACCCATATCGTGCTCCGGTTGGATAACGGCTTGGAGCTACGCTTTTTCGATACCCGCCGCTTTGGGCGCTTCTGGCTGCTTTCCAAGGGCGAGCCCGATTTGTACAGCGGTGTGGAGACGCTGGGCGTTGAGCCGCTATCCAATGGATTGACCGCTGAATACTTGCGTACTCGTTTTGGCAAACGGAAGAAGCCCGTCAAGGAGTGTCTGATGGAGCAGAAGAGCATAGCGGGCATTGGCAACATCTATTCCGATGAAATCCTCTTTTCGGCACGACTCCGCCCAACCCGTCCCGCCAGCAGCCTGACTGCTGACGAATGGGGACGGCTGGCGAACACCATACCGGAAGTGCTGTGCTACTTCGTAGAGAGAAACGCTGTCACGCCGGAGGAATATCTGCAAGGCAAGGGGCAGAATTACCGCAATACTCCTCTCTTACAAGTCTACGGACACGCGGGCGACCCTTGCCCGGAATGCAAAAACATCCTTTGCCGGACTGTCATGGGCGGCAGGAGCAGCACCTATTGTCCTGTATGCCAAAAAGATTCTTAGCCGCCTACATATTAAGCGTTAAGCTGGTAACACGCATGCATTGATTGCATAATCCCGACGCTTTTGCTATAATTGGGCCATGCTACCCGGCGAAATCCAGGCTAAATGGGCTTAGGGTGATGTGATGAATCAGGAAGATAAAAAGAATGCCTTTCTCTATTGTAAATTCAGAGACGAACAGTTTGCCTTATACGACGAGTACGCAAAACGTCACGGCATGTTGATGAAAACGCTGCTGGTCGTCAATGTTCTTTTTTACGACAGTTTTTATGCCAAGGGCGGCATGACGCAGACGGAAATATGTCAGCGAACATTTCAATCCAAGCAGACCGTTAATCTGATCATCAAAAACCTTTTGGCGGAAAACTATGTTACCATAACCGAAGTGCCGGAAAATAAGCGGAATAAAATTGTCCAAATGACACCGTCTGGACGGGCATATTGCGAAAAGGTTGTCCGCCATATCACATGGGCTGAGGATACGGCGATGTCAATGTTTACTGCGGAAGAGCAAAAGCAACTGATTGACCTATCGAGAACATACACAAAAAATCTTACCAGATTGGTCAATCAAGAGACAGAGGAGTAAAAAGGTATTTACGGGGTAATTAACAAGAGAAGAAGCATGCGTCTATTTGAGAAGCGGAAGAGCAGTGCTGAAACGGACTTAGTTATGTGCGCGATGATACCATGCGACTTCCTTTGGACGCGTTGGCGGCATGGCCTATGAGGCGCGCGGTTATTTTACTTGCTGATGACTGTTGACAACATACTGTGTGAGGCTTTGCGATTCAATCCTGCGCCCATCTCATGACGATTCATGGGCAAATGCTCCATCGGTTCTTGTGTAATAAACGGAAATACGGTATACTGAAAGCACTACGACACAGGAGCGTGAAACACAATGGAGCAAGATATGATCGTCATATTGGATCTGGGCAGCGAACAGAACACCCTGATCGCCCGCGACATTCGCAAGTTGGGCGTTTATACGGAGATCCACCCGCACGATATCACCGCGGAGCAGCTGAAGGCGCTGCCCAACGTAAAGGGCTTCGTCCTAAACGGCGGCCCGAACCGCGTGGTGGACGGTGAGGCGATCGATGCGTCGGATGCGGTGTATGCAAGCGGCCTGCCGCTTTTGGCGGTGGATCATCTGGGCAAGGCGGCGCAAACTCTCGCGCAATGGCCGCAGGACGAGGCGGCGCGCTTGGATGTCCTATCCGGCTTCGTGTTGGGTACGTGCAGGGCGCAGAAGAACTGGAATATGGAGAACTTCATCGCGGACCAGATCGCTCTCATCCGCGAGCAGGTCGGCGATAAGAAGGTATTGCTCGCGCTCTCCGGCGGCGTAGATTCCTCCGTCGTCGCGGCGCTGCTCATCAAGGCGATCGGGAGTCAGCTCACCTGCGTACACGTCAATCACGGTCTGCTGCGCAAAGGCGAGCCCGAGCAGGTGGTGGAGGTCTTCCGCAGCCAGATGGGCGCAAACCTCGTATATGTAGATGCGAGCGAACGCTTCCTCGGCAAGCTGGCGGGCGTAAGCGATCCGGAAGAAAAGCGCAAGATCATCGGTGGGGAGTTCATTCGCGTCTTCGAGGAGGAGGCGCGCAAGCTCGAAGGCATCGAATTCCTCGGACAGGGCACGATCTATCCGGACATCGTGGAGAGCGGGACGAAGACCGCCAAGATGGTGAAGAGCCACCACAACGTCGGCGGCCTGCCGGAGGATATGCGTTTCAAGCTCGTGGAGCCGCTCAAGATGCTCTTTAAGGACGAAGTGCGCGCCTGCGGCGTGGCGCTCGGCCTGCCTGCCGCGATGGTCTACCGCCAGCCATTCCCCGGTCCGGGCCTGGGCGTGCGGTGCCTGGGCGCGATCACCCGGGAGCGCCTGGAGGCCGTGCGCGAGAGCGACGCGATCCTGCGCGAGGAGTTCGAAAAGGCGGGCCTCGCGGGAAAGGTATGGCAGTATTTTACCGCTGTGCCGGACTTTAAGTCAGTTGGCGTGCGCGACAATGCGCGCTGCTTTGAGTACCCCGTCATCTTGCGCGCGGTCAACACGGTGGACGCGATGACAGCGAGCGTCGAGCCCGTCGACTGGCCGGTGCTCGCGCGCATCACCGAGCGGATCACCCGCGAGGTGAAGGGGGTCAACCGCGTGCTGTACGACCTGACGCCCAAGCCGGTTGGGACGATTGAGTGGGAATGAAGTCCGAAAGGGCGCAAACCCGCATAAATACAGGCTTTTTGACCTGTTACTTTGCCGCTTGATACTGGATTGATACTGTTTGTATCAGCCCGGCATTCGAGAGAATGATTGCAAGGGACAAGCAAAACCGCCCTGCTGAACGACAAATTCAGCAGGGCGGTTTTTTGCTTGTCCTTATTTATTTTGCCTTGGTTTGGCACTCGCTGCACTCCGCGTCGTGAAGTGAGATAACTCCTCCGCAATTCGGGCAGGTGTAAGTTTCAAGCTGCTGTTCCATAAAAGCGGCAAGGCCATGCTCTTTTACAAAAATGCTGCTTTGCATAAGGCTTGCACCGTAACACTGGTTATAGCTCTTTTCTAAATTCTTAATCAACTTGCAGGGAAAGGAACTACATTCAAAGCAATAGGTCAAGCCTTTTTCTCGAATACAGTCCTTAATCTTGCACTTGCGGCAATGCCCCGGCTTGCCGTCGTCACCCGGCAGACAACCTACGCAGGGCTTTTTTACATAGCAATGTTTATAGCATACCATACAGTTCATTCCGCAGGGAGCAAAGAAAGCGGCGTCAATTGCTGGAGGCATTTTCATAGGTTCGCCTCTCCTTTGCGCCATTGGATTTTTGGCTCACACTTCCCGCAATCGTCGCAGGTGTCAGGCCAGTTGAGTTTCCATTCAAGGTATTCCTCTCTGGTGATTTCCCCGTCGTGAAGCTCTTGCTGGCGCAAGAGCCATTCCCGCATGAACTCGTCCACAAGGCCGTACTGGAAGTACATCCCCACGGGAGCGTGGGCGGGCCAATCGTCATTGTCGTTGTAGCGCACATCGGTATCGTCCAAAAGATTATACTTACCGGGGTTGCGAACAAGCTGGAACAGACGGATTGCACCGGGGGTGTCCTCGTCCAGCCAGAAAAACGTCCGCATGAAGTCCTCGGCGCAGCCCGGAGCTACGGTATAGAAGTTCTGGCGGTTGACACGCAGCACCTCTGCGATTTTGTCCAGCATTTCCGTTTTGGGGACACGGTAATTCGTTTCGTATTGGGCGATACGGTTGTCCGCGCCCTTTTCGTCAAAGCCGATTGCCAGCCCCAGTTCCTTTTGCGTCATACCCCGAAAGGTGCGGATTTTCTTTATCTTATCTCCGACTGTCATAATATCCCACCGCCTTTGAAAACAGTATAGCGCAAAAAAGCGAAATATGCAAGATAAAGTTTAACAAAAAAGCGAATTAAATCCTTGACATTAACACTTGTGTTAATGTATAATGAAGATGCGGACATTAACATATTTGCGAAATTAAAATAAGGAGGTGCTGAATGTGGCAAAGGAACTGTTTGTACGGGCGGAGGAGGTGTCCCAGGAGTTGGGGATTTCCAAGCCCTACGCCTACAAGCTGGTGCGGGAGATGAACGAGGAACTGAAACAAAAAGGTTTCATCACCATCCCCGGGCGGGTGAGCAGGCGCTATTTTGAAGAAAAATTCTACGGACTGCGGGACAAGCAGTAGGGAGGGAGCAAAATGCCGGCATACAAAGACAAGACCAAGGGAACCTGGTATGCGTCCTTTTACTATGAAAACTGGACGGGGAAAAAGGAAAAGAAGATGAAACGGGGCTTTCCCACCAAACGGGAGGCCCTGGAATGGGAGCGGACATTTCTGCAACAGCAGACCGCCGACCTGGAAATGACCTTTGAGAACTTCGTGGCCCTCTATGTGGCGGACATGAAAGGCCGTATCAAGGAAAACACCTGGGGGACAAAAGAGCATATCCTTTACAAAAAGCTGGTGCCGTACTTCGGCAGGCGGAAGATGTGCGATATTCACTCCAAAGAAGTCATAGCGTGGCAGAATGAAATGCTCAACTACCGGGACGAAAAGGGCAAACCCTATTCCCCCGTGTACTTAAAAACACTTCACAATCAGTTGAGCGCCGTGTTCAACCATGCGGTGCGGCATTACAACCTAAAGGCAAACCCCGCCGCCCAGGTGGGTAACATGGGCAAGGCCAAGGGCCGGGAAATGCTGTTCTGGACAAAGGCTGAGTACCTAAAGTTTGCGGAGGCCATGATGGACAAACCGCTCTCCTATTACGCCTTTGAAATGCTCTACTGGTGCGGCGTGCGGGAGGGGGAACTGCTGGCCCTTACCCCTGGGGACTTCGACTTTGAAAAGCGGACAGTCACCATCTCAAAATCCTACCAGCGTATCAAGGGACGGGATGTTGTCACCGACCCCAAGACGGCCAAGAGCAACCGGGTCATTCAAATGCCTGTTTTCCTCTGTGAGGAAATGGAGGACTACATCAAGAGCCTGTACGCCGTGGAGCCGACAGACCGCATTTTCACGGTGACAAAATCCTACCTGCACCGGGAGATGGACAGGGGAGCGAAAGAGGCCGGGGTCAAGCGGATCAGAATACACGACCTGCGGCACTCTCACATTTCCCTGCTGATTGACATGGGCTTCACGGCCCTGGCAATCGCTGACCGGGTGGGACATGAGAGTATCGACATCACTTACCGCTACGCCCACCTGTTCCCCACGAGGCAGGCGGAGATGGCGGACAAGCTGGACATGGAGCGAAAGGGGGCTTAAATCATGTCAATGAAAAACCTTGATAATCACAACCGATGGAGAAACAAGACGGTGGCGTTCCGGGTGTCCCCGGAGGAGGACGAGCAAATCGAAACCGCTGTGCGGCTCTCTGGCCTCACCAAGCAGGACTACATCACCCGGCGGCTCCTGTGCCGGGATGTGGTGGTGCAGGGCAATCCAAGGGTCTACAAGGCCCTGCGGAACGAACTGGCCGCTGTGCTGGACGAGCTGCGGCGCATAGAGGCCGGGAACGGCGTAGACGGTGAACTGCTGGACACCATCAGGCTGATAGCCGCCATTATGGATGGCATGAGGGAGGATTGATAGATGGATGGATTGAAAACGAAAACGACTGTCCCATATCCGCCTGTTGGAGCAGGCGGGGAACAGCCGCTTTCAAAAATACCCAAAGAAAGTATAGCAGAGGATTTTGACGAACACAACCCCCCGGAGAAAGATTTGGCGGAGATTATGCGGCAGTTGGGCCGGGTCAGCGACCCGGCCTATCTGCCCGCCGTCTCCATGAGCGACCTCTACGAGCAAGTGTACCCCGGCAGGCCCCCGGTGATAGAGGGCCTGCTCTACGCCGGGGCATACCTCTTTGTGGGCGCTCCCAAGGTGGGCAAGTCCTTTCTCATGGCCCAGCTTGCCTATCATGTGAGCAAGGGTCTCCCCCTGTGGGGGTACGCCGTCCGCCAGGGGACAGTCCTCTATCTGGCCCTGGAGGACGACCACCGCCGCTTGCAGGAGCGGCTGTACCGAATGTTCGGGGCGGACAGCGCCGGGAGCCTGTACCTCTCCATCTGCGCCAAGCAGTTGGGCAACGGCCTGGATAAGCAGTTAAAGGGCTTTGTCCAGGAACACAAGGACACCCGGCTCATCATCATTGACACCCTGCAAAAAATCCGGGAGGCAGGCGGTGACAAGTACAGCTACGCCAACGATTACGAGGTAATAACCGGGCTGAAACAGTTTGCCGACGAAAGCGGGGTCTGCCTCCTGCTGGTACACCATACCCGCAAGCAACAGGCCGATGACAGATTTGATATGATTTCCGGCACCAACGGCCTGTTGGGTGCGGCGGACGGGGCCTTTTTGCTCCAAAAGGAGCGGAGGACGGACAACGCCACCACGCTGGACATATCCGGGCGTGACCAGCAAGACCAGCGGCTCTACCTCACACGGGACGAGGAGCGGCTTGTGTGGCGGTTGGAGCGGGCGGAAACGGAGCTGCGGCGGGAGCCGCCCGACCCGGTGTTGGGGGCCGTGGCCGCTCTGGTGACGGAGGAGCGGCCAGAGTGGAGGGGGACGGCCACCGACCTCGCCGCCGTCCTGGGGCTGGATATGAAGCCCAACGCCCTCTCCATGCGGCTGAACGTCCGGGCATGGCGGCTGTCCTATGAGTACCATATCCGCTACGAGAGCGCCCGCACCCACGCCGGGAGAAGTATCAGGCTCACGCTGGAACCTCCCCAGGCGTGACGACCGTGACGGCTGTGACGACCTCTGCGGCGGTGGCTCAAACACCGTCACGGCCGTCACGGCTGTCACGGGGAGCGGGGCCAAAAGTCAAGGGGGCATACCTGCGGGTGGAGATTGCCGTAAGGCAATACAACCCGTACCCCTTGACTTTCGGCCCACGGAACACACTTGCCGGGTGGAGGGAAAGGCTGTGGCCTTTCCCTCCTGCCCAACGGCGAGTGAAAAAGTTTAGGCGGGGTGCAGGGCGCCCTTTTCAAAGGGCGGCCCTGCTGGGGGAGCCGTCCGCAGACGGCGGGGGCAAAGCCCCCACACCACCCCGTAGGGCGCAAATGCGCTTTTGATGGCCGTCAGGCTGTCAAAAGTGCTTTTGCGTTACTTTCGCAGAAAGTAACAAAGGCCCGCCGCTGGCGCGGCGGTGGAAAAGGAGGGATTGATTTGAAAAGGACGATAAGCGTGATGGTGGGGCATGGCTCGGTGAACCACAACAGCAGGAAGTTCCACGCCAAAAATACAGACCCGGAACGCTCCCACCTCAATATAGACTACGGCCATGAGAATATCAAGGCTGTCTACCATGAACTTTTTGACGAGGCCCTAAAGCGGTACAATGAAAAGCAGACCAGGGCCGACAGACAGATCAAGGACTACTACGAAAAGATACGCTCCGGGAAACAGGAAAAGCCATTCCATGAAATCATCCTGCAAGTGGGCAACAAGGACGATATGAGCGCGGCCAGCGAGGACGGCCAGCTTGCGGCGGCGGTGCTGGGCGAGTACATGAGCAGCTTTCAAGAACGCAATCCCCAACTTAGGGTATTCTCCGCCCACCTCCACATGGACGAGGCCACGCCACATTTGCACATCGACTTTGTACCATTCACCACGGGGAGCAAGCGGGGGCTGGACACAAGGGTGTCTCTCAAACAGGCGTTAGCGACCCAGGGCTTTCATGGCGGCACCAGAGGCGATACGGAGTGGAGCCAGTGGGTGCGCTCGGAAAAGGAGCAGCTTGCCCTTGTGATGGAGCGCCACGGTATCGAGTGGGAGGACAAGGGCACCCACGACAAGCACCTGTCTGTGCTGGACTACAAGAAAGAACAGAGGGCGAAGGAGGTCTCCGCCCTGGAAACAGTCATGGCGGAGATAGAGAGCCAGGTGGAGGGCCAGGAGCGGCGGCTAAAAGAGTTGGCCCCGGCGGTGAAGAACATGGAGCGGCTGGCGGCAGAGTTCTCGGCGGACCCGGAGGAGATTTTACCGGAGCCGGGGGCGCTGGAAACGGGGCGTGCCTACCGGGAGAAAAAAGCCAAGCCCCTGCTGGCCCAAATTGTCAAGGTGCTGCGCTCCCTGTACCGGGCTTATATCGACTTAAAGGGGAAGTTTGAGCGTATGCAAGGGGACTATGGCCGGGTGCGGGAGAGCAACGAACGCCTGTCTGACCGCTTGCAGGAGGTGAAGATGGAGAACAAGGCCCTGCGGGGTGTCGCCGCCAACTATGAGCGGGTCAAGCGGGCCTTTGGCCCCCAGGAGGTAGAACAGGCGGTGGAGGCCGCTAAACAGTGGGAACAGGCGGAGAAAGCCAGGAAACGCCCCCGGCGCTCTTTCAGCCGGGGCGAACGGTAAGAGAAGTAGATTTATGCAAAGTCTTGTGATATACTGTTATTAAATAGCAGGGCAACAATCTGGAATTATTTTAATGCGTCTTAGGCGGATAAGGCGAAGTATGGGAGGGCGTTTTATAATGTTCAATGAAATTTGCATATATGAGGCAAAAATAGATAAGCAGGATGAAATCGAGGCTTTGATGAAAGAGGTAGCCGAGTTTTATCTTTCGCAGCCTGGAGTTATTGATGTGAAGTATATCAAGCGCACACACCGGCAAGAGGACTTTAATGCTGTCAAGGAAGGAAAACTGCCAATTCGTTTGACGAAATGGGTGGGCAAGGTCACATATATTTTGCACTGGACGCTTGAGGATGAAGAAACTCATGCCCGTGTGGGCAAGCTGGGATTGGAACAGTTTTATAAAAGGTGGAACCGCTGCCTAACCACCATGCCCAAAATTCTGTTAGGGGAGAACATTGTGTAGGTCGCCTTATTGGTATAATGCGGACTTGCCAACTTCAATCAGTTGGGGAGGTAGCAAACCCAGCCGGGGCCGTCAATGGTCGAGATGAACGGCGCATTTCATGCGCCGCCATTGACAACCCCGCCCGGTTTTGCTCTGCGGTCATCAAGGCGGGCAAGCCCTAAAGTGCTTGCCCGCCCTCTCCGATTTTGGGCGGGGCTGGCTGTCGTAATTGGTCTCAATTTGAGACCAATTACGACAGGGCTATGGAGGCCATGAAAGCGTTGCAATTTCTCGTTTTCTGTGATACTATTTTGATACTAAGAAAACGAGCAACCGAAAATAAGAGGTGAAATGTTAACATATTTGCGAAAGTTTTTCCTGCTAAAACATAGCAAATAGACTTCCATATACTTGAATTTGTCGAGTGGGAATAAGAAACGCAGTCCGCAAAACCGCATAAACAGGCGCTTTGTGGAGACGAAACCCGCCGTTTGATAGCAGATTGATAGCAGCCGCCATATTACCGCTTACTTTTTTCACTTACGTGTGACAAGTGGTTTACAGGTGAATATCCTTATCCATAGAAAAGGGTCTTGCCGAATTTCGCAGTTGGCAAGACCCTTTTGTTATTTTTTCGAATTTAATTGCTTTCCCAAATCTTCCATGAGCATATCGCTCAATCCCTGTGAAAGCACTCTGGCTCGCCGCTGTTTGGTATGATGGTATTCGTAAGTGGAGCCTGACATCAAGGAAAAATGAAAGGAAGCGGCGCGTCCTCGTCAAAGTAACCCGCCACTTCCCCCACGCAGCTACCACAAGGGCAGGCCGCATAATAAAAGCACAAGATAAAATCGCTTATATTAGAAAGGACGGATAAATTCATCTACGGGTATCGCTTGGGCGTTCTGATGACAATGGAAGTTTTTCGCACGAGCGACGAGATTGTTACTGGCGGGGAGGTTGAATAGATAAAGAACATCTTGGAGCTATTTTACGACCAGCCGGGCGACTGGCATGGGATTCCGAACGGACAGGATTCGCCTTCTGTAAGAAAAGCGCGTATCAACAACGAAAACTTGGAGATGCTCAACGAAAGTATGACGGACGAGCAAAAGCAACTCATGGATGCCTATTTCGACGCTAACACCAAAACTGAGGGCATGATACACTTTGATCGGTTCCGGTATGCGTTCCATCTCGGCGCGCAGCCTATGGCTGATACTCTGTACGTCCAACCGGTAAATCCCTTTGTACCCCTCCAAAAAAGCAGAGCCCATCGTCTGTTCTTTGCAGATGATGGGCTCTTTGTGATAGACTTTTCAATTGTTTCCTATTCTCACCCCAAAAAAGCAAAACAGAGTCCATCACTATACGCCATACGCCCTTCCAGTCAACTGACCAAAGTCCTCCTCTGCTTTATGGATGTTACGACTGAAAAACTCTATCGAGCTAAAATAGTGAAAGATATTATACTCTCTTTGTTTGTTCATATTAGTGGCATTGCATTTCGCAAGCCACTTTCGATGGGATATAAAGAGCTCCGCACCGTCAATCATTCATTAATCGATTGGGAAAAATCTTCGGCTTCTTTGACTCCCACTTTTTTCATCAATTTGATGGCGTTGTCCAATTCACGCACCATATACTCATCCATCTTGGCGGAAAAACCAGCAGCATCCGATCGCTCCAGACAACCCAGTAGAACATCGAGGAAAGAGCGATAAAAGTCTTCCAAGTCGCACGGCTTTTTATTTATGCTCCTCAGCGGATAACCCCACAACAGCTGCTGGAACAATTCGGCATATACCGTCCGGATGGTCTGGTATGGGGCGAAATAAGAAATCAGTTCCAAGACGGCATAACCGGCTAACTCGTAATTCTGCAGATTCCATAGCAAGCAGAGCCGTTCTTTGAACCGCTTGGCGGTAGTTGAATCCATAGAGGTGATCGTTATTTGTGATACTTCTTTACAGGAAAAAGTCAAAGTGTGCAGGCTC